>NZ_JBHUGH010000038.1:0-180973 GCF_042681825.1 Halodurantibacterium flavum | reverse complement strand
GTCCATGCGCAAAGCGATGGCAATTTACACACTTTAAGTTTATCAACTATAGTATGTAATTGACGATTGGAGGACTGATGAGGCTCGTGCGCTCGGCACGGACCGAATAGAGAAGCCGTAGTTCTGGCGTGACGGTTGGTGCCGGTGGGAGGTGATCATGCATGATCACCGCCCGACAAACACGGGCCGCGCGCGCATTGCTTGGGTGGACACAGGAGATGCTCGCGGACAAGGCCAAGGTTTCGCTGACCGCGCTCAAACGCATGGAGTCGGCAAGCGGCCTTCGTGTGTATGAAAGCACCAGTGATCAAGTGCGCAGAGCCTTGGAAACCGAAGGCATCGCCTTCATCAATTCGGGTCGGAACGAAGGGGTGATGATCGTCGATGCGCAAGAATCCGCTGAACGCAAATAGTTTCACTCAGCCGGACGGACGCACTGCCGCCCCATTGTCACCTTCGGCCTGTAGATATGGTTAAGGAAGCCTAGTCCGATCAAAGGATGCTACGTGCTTTTTACTGACGATGATTGATTACCTCGACGAAGCCCCCACGAGCCTGGCGCTCACCGAGTATGACCGCCAGCATATCAAACTCTACGCCCGCTTGCTCGACGCGGAGGCCGACGGCGCCGACTGGCAGGAAGCCGTGCAGGTTCTTTTCAGGATCTGTCCGATCGCGGAACCCGAGCGTGCCCGCCGCGTCCATGACAGCCATCTGGCGCGCGCTCACTGGATGACCGAACACGGCTACCGGCAGCTCAGGCGCGAGCGCCCGCACTGAACGCCTCCGTTGTTCTGCAAGCAACAGGCGTTGCCACTCGCATCCTTCCAAAGCAATTGAATTCGCGGAATCAATTCGCTCTTAACGCGCATTCGCTGCACAGGAAGGATCATCATGACGCCAGATACGAGAGAATGGCGCTCATCAATTCCATATGACTATTGGGACGACGCCGATATAGACGCGCTTGCCTGGGAATGCCTGCGCCGCAATCCAAAATACCAGCGGGACTATGCAAATATCGCTAAGACTCCCGTGAGAGGGGACAACGAAACCGAAGCGATCGGCAATCGCTGGGGCCTGCGATTTCCCCGCCCGCCCAAGCCTAAGCGCCCTTGAGCAACCCGTCTTCTGGACCCCGGAAACCGACACAAGCGTGCTGCATATCGGTCCCGCACCAGAACTGGTTCAGATCGGCCCGCTCGTTCTCGGAGATATTGACATGGAATTCCAGCAAACCGCGTTCGAAGGTCTGCATTTGTCGGCTTTCACCGAGAGCGGCCGCCTCCATTTGATCGCGCTGAACAAACTCAGGCCTGACCAGCCGATTGCCGCCATCATACCGCTCGATGCTCATAGCCTCGATCGGATCCAGGCCCTGACGCGCCTGTGGCGCAGTCTCCATGGCCTCTCTGTTCCGCGGGATATGCGCATGACAGCCCAACAACGCCGCCGCCTCAAGAACATGCTACGCGCCGTCGACGCGCGCATGCACAATGCCGACTACCGCGAGATCGCCGAAGCCATCTTCGGCGTCGAGCGCGTCGCCAGCGACCCCTGGAAGACCTCCCCGCTGCGCGACGCCGTGCTCGATCTCGTCAAGGACGGCTTCGCCATGATCGAAGGCGGCTATCGCAAGCTGCTTCGCCACCGCCGCCGCAAATAGCCGGCACTACGATCACGGGTGTGCGTTTTTAGCACCCTTAAGTTCGCACTCCCCCCTCGCAATTCTTCTTCGCCAACGTGGCCTTCGTCCCGCCGCTAAGCGCCAGCGGCTCCAGCGAACGCCACGGAGGCCCCCATGACCACCAATCTCGCGACCCTGCCGCCGCGCTTCCTGCGCACCAAGGAAGCGGCCGAATTCCTCAGCCTGTCGGCACGCACCCTCGAAAAGCACCGCACGTACGGCACCGGGCCGGCCTATCGCAAACTCGGCGGCCGCGTCGTCTACGCCATCGACGATCTCGAAGCCTGGGCCGAGCGCGGCGTCGTCACCTCGACCTCCGATCCGCGCGGCCGCGTCCTGCCCGCAAAGCGGCATGAGCCCGTACCGGCCCATGCCGGCCGTCACGCCCGCTGATCCTTGCGGTTTCCTCAATGACGGCGCGGCATCGCCCATCTCAGGAGCGAGGGCAGCTTGATCTGTTCCATGCGCTCCCGGGCGATTTCGCGCCCCGCGACGCGCAGGATCTCATGGCCTATCCGTTCTTCTCCCTCTCCAAGAGCCACCGCACGGCCCCGATCGATTTCGTGGCGGGCGACGTCACCATCCGCGTCGAGGCGGTGCCCGATCACGGCATGGCCACGATCTGGGACGCAGATATCCTGATCTGGGCAGCAAGCCAGATCGTCGAGGCGCGCGACAAGGGTCTGCGCACCTCGCGCCTGATGGCCGCCACGCCCTATGAGATCCTCAACTTCATCGGCCGCGGCGTGTCGCTGCGCGACTATCAGCGCCTGAAGGCAGCGCTCGACCGGCTCCAGTCGACCACCGTCGCCACCTCGCTCCGCCAGCCGGCCGAGCGCCGCCGTCACCGCTTCTCCTGGATCAATGAATGGCAGGAGCGCACCGATCGATACGGCAAGCCCGCCGGGATCGAGCTGATCGTGCCGGACTGGTTCTATCGTGCCGTCCTCGACGATGCGCTCGTGCTCACCATCGACCGGGCCTATTTCGACCTGACAGGTGGGCTCGATCGCTGGCTCTACCGCCTAGTGCGCAAGCACGGCGGCAGGCAGCGCCATGGCTGGCGTTTCGACTTCCGGCATCTGCACCAGAAATCCGGCAGCCTATCGCCATTCAAGCGCTTCGCCTTCGAGCTGCGCAGCATCATCCAGCGCCAACCCTTGCCGGGCTACACGCTGTTTCTGGAGGTCGAAGTCGGCGGCCGCCTGCTGCTCGCTTTTGAGCCGTCCGGCGCCTGTGCAAAACCTGTGGATGGCCTCGTGCTATCGGGAACCCGGGATATCGTGCTATCAGGAACCGGAGGCTCGTGCTATCGGGAACCCAAACAGGGTCTAAGCTCTGGAAAGAAAAGACATAGTCGCGCCCCTAACTTAGAGTCTAACAAAGAGTCTAACGTTGAAGAGCGCGCGCGCGATGTGGAAAACATCGCCGGAAGGTCCGAAAGGGACCGCAAATCATCATCTGAAAGTAATGATACACGTCTTACGTCTTTCCGTAAATCCGTAAACGGCTCCACTTCATCTTCGGACGTCCAGCGACCGTCTTTCGGCGATGACCCGGGAGGCGCGCAATGATCGTCGCGCTCCTCAACCAGAAGGGAGGCGTCGGCAAGACGACGCTGGCCCTGCACCTCGCCGGCCAATGGGCGGCTGAAGGCAAGCGCGTCATCCTGATCGACGCGGACCCGCAAGGCTCGGCTCTGGACTGGTCGCAGCAGCGCAGCCGCGAGGGCCTGCCGCGCCTGTTCGGCGTGGTCGGCCTGGCACGCGATACCCTGCATCGCGAAGCGCCCGAACTCGCCCGTGATGCCGATCATGTCGTCATCGACGGCCCGCCACGTGTGGCCGGCCTCATGCGCTCGGCGCTGCTTGCAGCCGACCTCGTGCTAATCCCGGTGCAGCCGTCACCGCTCGATGGCTGGGCGTCAGCCGAGATGCTGGCGCTGCTCACCGAGGCGCGCATCTATCGGCCTGAGCTCATCGCCCGGTTCGTGCTGAACCGCTGCGGCGCCCGCACCGTCATCACCCGCGAGACGGCCGAGACGCTCGCCGACCACGATCCGCCGTTGCTCTCGGCGACCATCGGCCAGCGTGCCGCCTTCGCCGACCTGGCGCAGTCGGGCCGCCTCGTGTTCGAGGCCGAGCACGACAGTATGGCTGCCCGCGAGATTGCTGCCTTCGCCGCGAAAGTGGGGAGGCTGGCGCCATGAAGCTTCCCGCACATTCCATCCTGACCGGTGACTGCCGCGTCCTCATGCCGGCGCATGGGCCGTTCGACATGATCTTCGCCGATCCGCCCTATGGCGACACGTCGCTCGCCTGGGATCGCCGTGTCGAGGGCTGGCTTCCGCTCGCTCGGGGGGCATTGCGGCCGTCCGGCTCAATGTGGGTATTCGGCTCGCTGCGCTGCTTCATGGCGACCGCCGCGGCGTTCGATGACGCCGGCTGGAAATACGCCCAAGAGATCGTCTGGGAGAAGCAGAACGGCTCCGGCTTTCACGCCGATCGCTTCAAGCGCGTCCATGAACTCGTCGCCCAGTTCTATCGCAGCGATGCGCGATGGAGCGCGGTCTACAACGTCGTGCAGACGACGCCGGACGCCACAGCGCGCACTGTGCGCCGCAAGAAGCGACCCCCTCATACCGGCCATATCGATGCCGGCCACTATGTCAGCGAGGATGGCGGGCCACGCCTGATGCGTTCGGTCATCCATGCCCGCAACGCCCATGGCCGCGCCATCCATCCGACCGAAAAGCCGTCCGGTCTGATCGAAATCCTCATCCGCACGAGTTGCCCGGAAGGCGGCCTGGTCGGTGACTGGTTCGCCGGATCGGGCGCGGCCGGCGAAGCCTGCCGCTTCTCCGGCCGCCGCTATCTCGGCTGCGAGCTCGACCCGGTGATGGCGCGCAAAGCCGCCGACCGCATCGCCGCGCTTCTGCCGCTCGCCACGGGAGACAGGTCATGATGAAGCCGCCGCACAAGCGCGGCTTCGCCGCCCGCCCGACAGATCCCGACGACTGGATCAAGGCCGCCGATCGGCTCCCGTCGGCCTCTTCATCCGCGCCACCATCCGGCTCCGGCTTCACCGCCCGGCTGACCATCGACGTCACGCCGGACCTGCGCGGCCGCATCAAGATCGCCGCCTTCCAACGCGGCGTCACCGTCGCCGACATGCTGCGCGAGCTGCTCGCGCGCGAATTCCCAAAATCACCAGGAGACCCGTCATGACAGGCATCGCGGCACCCCGCATGCGCGGCGGCCCGATGCCGTCGCCCGCACCATCCGACCGTCTCACCCATGTCGAGCTCACATGGGTGGAGAAGAAGATCGAATACTGGATCAGGTTCGGCCAGCCCACCTACGAAACGATCCTCGACCGTCGTTGCCGTGTCCTTTCCTTCCGGCCGAACACGATCTTTGCCTTCGTCCGCTGGGCCTCCAACGACTTCGGCACGATCATCTCGCGCATCGACATCGTGCGCGCAGTCGAGCCCGGCGAAGCCTATCAAACGCTGCCTTTCGTGCGCCCCGGCGGCGACATCCTGCTCAAGATCGAGAGCTGGCCGAAGGCCGAACGGGTGCTGCAACTGGTCGACGCCATCGAAGCGCTGACGCTCGATCCGGCCGACGCAGCGCCCGACTACTGGCGACACGTTCACAATCGGCTGACGGCCGGACACGAGCCGCGCAGCTACACGCGCGAGCAGCATCAGGCGTGGCTCAAGCGCCGGAGGATCGGGCCATGACCCGCATCGGATGGGCGATGGCGACCTTCGTAGCGACCAGCGCCGTCGCGGTTTCGACCTGGATCGATGCGCCGATCAAACTCATCTGGAACGCCTCGGCCAGCGCGCCGATCGGCTTCTACTTCGTTGAACCGGCAGGACGTCTGGAGGTCACCGATCTGGTCGCGGTCGATGCGCCCGAACCGATCGCCAGTTTCCTCGCCAATGGCCGATATCTGCCGCCCGATACGCCGCTCCTGAAGCGCGTACTGGGTCTTCCAGGACAGACCGTCTGCCGCGTCGGTGTCCTCATCACAGTCGACAGCGTGGAGATGGGAGCAGCGCTCGAGCACGACCGCCTCGGCCGCCCGCTGCCCGATTGGCAGGGCTGCCGGGTGATCGCCGAGGGCGAAATCTTCCTGATGAACTGGGACGTCCCTGACAGTCTCGACGGGCGCTATTTCGGCCCGGTCCCAGCCGGTTCGGTCATCGGCCGCGCGGTCCCCTTGTGGATCGACGAGAAGGGCGAAGGCCGCTTCGAATGGCGGGCGGCGACGCGGTGAACGCCCTGCCTACGGCGGGCGCGCTGCTCGCCGATCTTCATCCCACCGCACGTTGAAAGGAACTAGTCATGCCGCAGATTGGCGAATTCACCCGTGAGAAAACCGGCTTCATCGGCCGCATCCATACCATCGCAATCCAGTGCGAAATCAGCATCGTTCCGGTCGAACCGTCCGAGGTCGAGAATGCGCCGAACTATCGCATCCATCTCGGCCCGGATGACAATGGACCGGAGATCGGTGTGGCCTGGACGGAGTCCAGCGAGAAGTCCGGTGAATATCTGTCGCTGACGATCGATGACCCCAGCTTCCCCCAGCCGGTCCGCGCCCGCCTGTTCCAGAACGGCGCGGACGCGACGTCATGGTCGCTGCACTGGAGCCGCCCGCAAAAGCGCGGCGAACGGAAATAGGTCATGCGGATCGTTCGTTTGAGCCCCGCATCACCGATGTCACCCGGGCGGCCTCGCGCTGCCCGGCGCATCCTCCTCCTTCTCCTTTCCGGCCTGACCTTGGCCGCCGCGCCGCCGCCCGCCGTTCTTGCGCAGAGCGCGCCATCGGCTGAGCAGCCATCGCGCGATCCCCATGCCGCCTATGTGACGGAAGCCTCGCAGCGTTTCGGCATTCCCGAGCGCTGGATCAGGGCGGTGCGTCGCGTCGAAAGCGCCGACGACGTGCATGCTGTGTCATCGGCGGGCGCGATGGGCCTGATGCAGGTCATGCCCGATACCTGGGCCGAACTGCGCATCCGCCATCGCCTCGGCAGCGATCCTTTCGACCCGCGCGACAACATTCTCGCGGGCACGGCCTACCTGCGTGAGATGTACGATCTCTTCGGTTCACCGGGCTTCCTCGCCGCCTACAATGCCGGTCCCAGGCGCTACGAGGAATATCTCGCGGGCCGCCCCCTGCCTGCCGAAACCCGCGCCTATGTCGCTACACTCGCGCCGCTGATAGGCGCTGGAAACGTGACGCCCGGCCAGCCAGGAAATGTCGCCGTCGCTGCCGCCGATCCGCATGCCTGGCGCCGATCGCCGCTCTTCGTGACGCCATCCGCGCATCGTCTGCAGGCCGGTCAGCCGACATACGATGTGCAGTCCGGCGATACTTCGGCTGCGCCTTCGTTGCACGACCAAACCACCATTTCACTGCAGTCCGGCAGCCTCTTCGTCGCCCGTGCCGGAGAAGGGGACCGGTCATGAGGGAATTCGCAGCATGGCGCAGCGTGGCGTGGTCTGGAGAAGGCTGTGCGGGAAGGAGGGAGGAGCGGAGAGCAACGACAGCAGGACGGCGAGATAAAAGGGCCTCGCCAAATTCGCACAAGCCATTGACATGGCTTGGCTTTTGGCGTGCCGGTCGGTCGGGTCGCGTGCCGCTTTTTCTGATTTATGTCACGTTTTCAACGCTATTTCCGGCACTGTGCCGGGATTGCCTGCCTCTAAGGGCCTGCTCATGAGCGAAGGCGACAGCGAGTTTCGTATCCGTCCGGGACGCATCAGATCGACCCGCGCCCCCAAGCCCAAGAGCTTTATCAACCAGGTGCTGCGGGCCGCGAAGAAGGCGGGGCACAGCTCAGGCGAGGTGCGCGCCAAACGCGCCCCCCGCCGTGGTCACTCGACCTTCGGCAGGGGCCGTGTCAGGTTCAGCCGCTCGCGCATCTTCAGCGCCTCGCGCCGCGTCGTCGTCAAGGCGCGTGTCGTGCGCCACCAAGGCAAGTCGTTCCGCTCTGCCCCGCTCTCGGCCCATCTCTCATACCTGAAGCGCGAGGGCGTCAGCCGGGATGGAGAGAAGGGCGTGATGTTCGACGCGACCAACGAGCGCGCCGACGATCTCGCCTTCTCCGATCGCTGCAAGGATGACCGGCACCACTTTCGCTTCATCGTCTCGCCCGAGGATGCCGGCGAGATGACCGACCTGCGCGAATTCACCCGCGATCTCGTCAGCCAGATGGAATCGGATCTCGGCACCAGGCTCGACTGGGTCGCCGTCGATCACTGGAACACCGACAATCCCCACGTCCATCTTCTCGTGCGTGGGGTCGATGAGACTGGCGCCGATCTGGTCATCTCGCGCGACTATATCAGCCGCGGCCTGCGCTCGCGCGCCGAAGATCTGGTCTCGCTCGAGCTCGGCCCCAAGCCCGAACACGAGATCCGCAATGCGCTGGAGAAGGAGGTCACGGCCGAACGCTGGACGCGGCTCGATGTCGAGATCCGCATCGCCGCCGACGAGACCGGCTTCATCGACCTGCGCCCCGAAGCCACCGGCAAGTCCGATCCCTCGCTGCGCCGCCTGATGATTGGCCGCCTCCAGCATCTCGAAAAGATGGGGCTTGCCGACCAGGGCTCTCCCGGCGAATGGACCGTCGGGCTCCAGGCCGAACGCACCTTGCGCGATCTCGGCATGCGCGGCGACATCATCAAGACCATGCACCGCGCCTTCACCGAACGCGGGCAGGATCGCGGCTTCAGCGACTATGTGATCGACGGCGGCGGCGCGGGCTCTCCCATCATCGGCCGCCTGGTCGATCGCGGCCTGCATGACGAGCTGACCGGCGAAGCCTACGCGGTGATCGACGGCACGGACGGCCGCGCCCATCACGTCCGCTTCCGCGGCATCGAAGCCTTCAAACACTCCCCGCCGATCGGCGGCATCGTGGAGGTGCGCCGCTTTGGCGGTGAGGACGACAAGCGCCCGACGCTCATGCTCGCCAACCGGTCCGACTTCGATCTCAATCGGCAGATCACCGCGCCGGGCGCGACCTGGCTCGATCACCGCCTGGTCGAGCGCGAGCCGATGCCGATGTCGGCGGGCGGCTTCGGCGCCGAGGTCCGCGACGCCATGAAGGCCCGTGCCGAGCATCTGGCCGAGGAAGGCCTCGCGCGACGTCAGGGCCAGCGTATCATCCTGCAGCGCAATCTCCTTAACACCCTGCGCCAGCGCGAGATCGATGCCGTCGGCGCCAAGCTTCAGGCGGAAACAGGTTTGCCGTTCCAGAAGGCTCAGACCGGCGAGCATGTCGCTGGCCTCTACCGCCAGCGCGTCACGCTGACCTCAGGCCGCTTCGCCATGATCGACAATGGTCTCGGCTTCCAGCTCGTGCCCTGGACGCCACCGCTCGAGAAGAAGCTCGGCCAGCACATCGCCGGCGTCGCCAAGGGAAACGGCGGAATCGAATGGAGCCTGGGCCGCCAGCGCGGGCTCGGGCTCTAATCCTTACGACCGAATGCTAGAGCTTTGTCCTGCCGGCTGCGAAATCGTAGCGCTTGCGTAATCAAAGCGGCTGCGGTCGCAGGAACCGATCGATCATCATCGTGATCAACTTGCGGCTTTCGTCAAAGTCGACGTCGGACGTCATCAGCGGCAGCATGGGAGCGGCGTCGAGCACGGCGACCAGCACAGCGCTCGCGTGCCTGGGGTCGAGACCCGGATCGACCTCGCCGCGCGCCTGGCCCGCCTTGAGCGTGTCGGCGAGAAGCTGACGGATGCCGTCGGTGTTGGCCTGCAAGATGGCGTGGATCTTCTCATTGCGTCCGGCCTCGGCCAGCAACTCAAACAGGATGCGACAGTGGGCGAGATCATCCCAGCCGCTCATGCTCCAGAGCTCGGACAGCAGGACCGTTGCCGTTGGCTCGTCCTTCGTATGGCGACCAAAGTGCCCGTGGAGCTGCACCAGGTAGTCGTCGGCCATCTGCTCGACGATCGCCTCCTTGCTGGGAAAGTAGTGATAGAGGTGGCCTGGGCTCATGCCCGCTTCCTTGCAGATCATCGAGATCGACGCGCCTTGCAGTCCATTGCGCAGGAAGCAGCGATGGGCGGCGGCCAGGATTTCCTGCCGTTTGCTCTCATGCTGTTCGGGGACGACCTTGCGGACCATGGGGGCTCCATAGAGATAGTATGATCGCTCTATTATAGCTTGACCACGCCGCGATCATTATTAGAATGATCACTCAAACTATGATGGAATGGCCACCGCGTCCAGTTGGATACGGCCGGCCGTTATCGATTTTGCGGGGCTCCATGAACAAGACACTTCCAATCCTGACCGCCACCCTGGCGTGGTTGCTGGCGGCCTTCTTCCTCTTTGGCGCATACGGCAACACATTCCTTTCGGAAGAAAACGCGGCCGCCTATGCGGCCTGGGGCTATCCCGGCTGGTTCCATTACGTCACCGCCGCCCTTGAGCTGGCTGCCGCGCTGCTTCTGCTCCGCGCGATCACGAGACCTGTTGGTGCCGGGCTAGGCGCGATGGTGATGGCCGCGGCCGTCCTCACGACGCTGGTCAATGCGGACTATGACCATTCGACCGCTCCGAGCGTCGTGCTCCTCGTCTCGCTGACGGTGCTCGGCCTGTCCCTGTTCGTGCGACGCGCCAACGCCTGAATTCTTCCTCCCCGGAGTTCACTTCCATGAACGATAGATCTTCGCCGGTCGGCACGGCCGAGCCAACCAACACGCCTGTAGCCTATGCCGACAGATGGTCCGACCTCCTGTCAGGAAGGCATCTCGCCATCGTCCTCGTCATGGCGAGCGGCGTGCTGCTCTACGCGATGAACCTCTATTTCACCGCAGCGCTCATGCCCTCCATCGTCGCCGATATCGGCGGGCAGCAATATTATGCGTGGGTGACGACAGGCTTCGTCATCTCGGCCATCGTGGCCTCCCTGTTCGTCAGCCGTATCCTCGACTGGAAGGGACCGGCGCTTGCCTATGTGGCGGCCTTCGTCGTCTTCGCGCTCGGCGCGGCGGCCAATGCCGCCAGCCCGACAATGGAACTGCTGATCGTCGGCCGGGTGGTACAGGGCCTCGGCGGCGGCCTGCTGGCAGGGCTCGGCTACGCCGTGATCCGCTCAGCCCTTCCCGAACGGCATTGGGCGCGGGCAACCGGCGTCGTGTCGGCCATGTGGGGCTTGGGTACGCTCTTCGGTCCGGCGCTCGGCGGCCTGTTCGCCGAACTCGGCCTCTGGCGCTGGTCCTATGCCGGGCTCGCCCTCGTTTCACTGATCTTCGCCATCGTCGCGCAGCGTTCCTTCGCCGGGACAGCCGGTTCAGGGCATCGCTCGCCCGTGCCCGTCGCCTCGCTCATCCCGCTGGTTCTGGCGACCATCGCCATCAGCCTCAGCGCCATCGCGCCTATCGGCTGGCCAACCCTGGCGACGATCGGCATCGGTTTCGTGCTGCTTTGGCTCTTTGTCGTGGTGGAGCGACGCTCGCACAACACCATTCTTCCGCGCATCACCTATCGGCGCGGCAACGCCCTGAAATGGGTCTATCTGACCGTCGCCGCACTCAGCGCCGGAGTCATGGTCGAGAACTTCATTCCGCTCTTCGGCCAACAGCTCGCCGGCCTCAGCCCGTTGATCGCCGGCCTGCTCGGCGCGGTGCTGTCGCTCGCTTGGGTCATCGCACAATTGTTCGTCGTCTCGGTTTCCTCCGAGAGCGGCCGCCGACGCGCCATACGCCTCGGGCCGTTGCTTCTGACGGCAGGCCTCATCGCCTATGGCCTGTTGCAGACGGAAAACGCCAGCCTGACCACGGTGGCGATCTGGACTGCGGTTCTCGCGCTCGCGGGCATCGGCATCGGCCTCGCCTGGCCGCTGCTCGGCGTGGCCGCCATGAGCAGCACGACCGATCCGGCCGAAGGCGGCAAGGCGGCGGCGGCGATCACCACCACCCAACTCATCGCCTTCTCCATCACCTCGGCTGTCGCCGGCACGTTGATGGCGGCGGGCGGGGACTCGGTCGCCGATGCGGCGCGCTATGTCAGCCTCGGCATCGCCCTGTTGACCCTGCTCGGCATCTTTGCAGCGGGGATCGCAACCCGGAAATAGCGAGGCGATCGGCGCGACCCGAATGTCCCTGAGGATGCAAGAACACCCCGCCAGATCGTCCAGACGGGGTGTTCATCCACAAAGCTGAAGAAAATAGCGCCTCAGGCCTGGAGGATTACCTTCATCGCCTTTTCGCGTGCGGCATTCGCAAAGACGTCATAGGCGTTCAGAATCTCATCCAGCGGGAAGCGATGGGTCACCAGCTTGCCTGGATTGACCTTACCGGATCCCAAGGTCTTCAGCAGCATGGGCGTGGTGTTGGTGCATACCAGCCCCATCGAGATGTTGATGTTCCTGATCCAGAGTTCTTCGATATGAAGCTGGACGGGTTTGCCGTGAACGCCGACGTTGGCGATGTTGCCGCCGGCCGAGACGATCTTCTGGCAGATATCGAAGGTCGCCGGAATGCCGACCGCCTCGATGGCGACGTCGACGCCTGCTCCGCCGGTGATCTCCAAAACGCGCGTAACAGCGTCTTCCGTTCCGACCTGGACCAGATCAGTGGCGCCGAACTGTTTGGCCAGTTCCAGCCGCGCCGGGTCCATGTCGATCATGATGATGCGGCCGGGCGAGTAGAACTGCGAGGTCAGCAGCACCGACATGCCCACCGGGCCGGCGCCGATTATCGCGATGGTGTCGCCCGGCTTCACCCGACCGGCCTGGACGCCGATCTCAAGCCCGGTCGGCATAATGTCCGATAGCATCACCAGCGCCTCTTCGTCAGCGCCCTCCGGGATGGGGTAGAGCGAATTGTCGCCATAGGGGATGCGGACATATTCCGCCTGGGTGCCATCGATCTTATGGCCGAGGATCCAGCCCCCGTCCGAGCAATGCGCGTAAAGCTGGCGCTTGCAGTTCGGGCAGGTCCCGCAGGAGGTGACGCAGGAAATCAGAACCGCGTCGCCCTTCTTGAAGTTGCGCACGGCTCCGCCGACTTCCTCAACCACGCCGACACCTTCATGGCCCAGCGTCCGGCCTTCGGTCACCGCGGGCACATCCCCCTTCAGGATATGAAGATCGGTGCCGCAAATCGTGGTCTTGGTCACCCGCACGATCACGTCGGTGGGTTTTTCAATGCCAGGTTTTGCCTTTTCGACCCAGTCTTTCTTGCCGGGTCCTTGATAGACGAGCGCTTTCATTCTCGTTTCCTCCTTGGGCGCTGATTGTCCGATGTCTTTACCACGGGCCACGTCGACCCCGCCTGTCCGATTTTCGGACAGGCGGGCCTGGCAGACGCGCGCCGAAGACGAACGAATTCATCCCTGAATCGTGGAGCCTGATTCAGCGCCGACGCGAGACGCCATATTGCTCGAGCTTGAGATAGAGCGTCGAGCGTGAAATCCCGAGACGCCGCGCCGTCTCGCTCAGATTGCCGTCGCATTCGGCGACCGTGTCGAGAACATGGGCCCGTTCGCGATCGCGCAGCGTTTCCCCGCTGTCAGACCGCTCTCGCTCGGTATGGCGCTGTCCCCCTCGGCGATCCGCGAAAGAAATAATCAACCCCTGCACTTCGCCCTCCTCCGAGATCACCTCCACGTCGGCGTCGGGCAGGCCCTCGCGGATCCGTTCGGCAAGCACGCGGGCATCCTCATGGAGGCTCGCCTCATCCAGCAGATCGGCGACCGAGACGAGCCTTGCATCGATCCACCTGCTGTCGTGCGAAGCCCAGATCCTGCGGCCGTGGCGGTCAACCAGGATCCTGTCGCGGTCAAGGGACCCTGCCGCATCGAGCAGCCGTCTGATGAGCCGCTCGCGCTCCTGCAACATCGTTCCACGCAGCGTCTCCTCGATCTGCAGCGCGAGACCGACGGCGAGCGCCGCGCCCTGCCGCATGTGTTCATCGGACGGGGCCGAGACATCCACAACGCCTAGAACCCGCCCGTCCACCGGATCTCGCACGGGCGCCGCCGCACAGGACCAACGCTGGATCGCCTCGCAGAAATGCTCGACGCTGCCGATGGTGACAGGCGCGCCCAGATGCAGCGCCGTGCCGATCGCATTGGTGCCGATCGCAGTTTCCGCCCACAGTCCGCCGGGATGGAGATGGTTCTCCTCGCCGCGCGACCGGATGCGCGCGTCGCCCGCCGCCTCGAGAATGACGCCGCCGCCATCGCAAAGCAGGAGCATGGCGCCGGCATCCTCAAGCATGTCGCCCGCCTGTCGCACCGCGCTCTCTGCCGCTCGGCGCAGGCGCCAGTTCCTCGACCGGCGCCGGTTCAGTTCATCCAGAGCCAAGGATGGCGCCTGCTGAAGCGAATACAGCCCTCCATCACTGCGCGACCGGATCCATGATCCGAGCACGACTTCCCGAATCCCCTCCGGCACGCTCCCCAAGGCACGGAAGCGCTCCCAGTCCCCCTTTTGGAGGCCTTCACCCATGGGCCGTTCCATTCCCGATCAGCCAGCGAGCTTCATGCTTTCACCCTAACAAGGATCAGGATGACTCGGAACTCCGCGCACAGCCCCGTGGAGACTGAGAACCGCCACCAACCAAAACTGCGCAATCCCAACATCTTTCTCGGCCCTATGCTACATCGCGAACGCACCAGCTTTTCCGATATGCACGCTATGCTATCCGTTTATTCGACAGTTCTATTCTCGCTCTTGTCATGGCGGTTTCGAGGCTCGATCTGCCGGGTATTTGCCCGGAAGCACACCCATGTCCGCCACCAAAATACTCTGGGGCCAGATCCTCACCGTCTTCCTGATCGTCCTCGTCACGACGTGGGGCGCGACGCAGTATGTGGCCTGGCAGCTCGGCTATCAGGCGCAGCTCGGCACGCCCTGGTTCGTACTCGCCGGCGCCCCGATCTATTATCCGCCGGCGATCTTCTGGTGGTGGTACTTCTTCGACGTCTACGCGCCGAACGTCTTCGCCAGAGGCGGCATTATCGCAGCATCCGGCGGCTTCATCGCCATTGCCGTCGCCATCGGCATGTCGATCTGGCGCGCCCGCGAACAGAAGAATGTCGAGACCTATGGCTCCGCGCGATGGGCTGAGCGCGACGAGGTCAAGGCGGCAGGATTGCTCAACCCCGACGGCGTCGTGCTCGGAAAACTCGAGCGCGACTACCTGCGTCATGACGGTCCCGAGCACGTCCTGTGCTTCGCACCGACCCGATCCGGCAAGGGCGTGGGCTTGGTGGTTCCCTCACTGCTGACCTGGCCGGGCTCTGCCATCGTTCACGACATCAAGGGGGAGAACTGGCAGCTCACCGCCGGCTTCCGGTCAAAGCACGGCCGCGTGCTGCTCTTCGATCCGACCAACCCTAAATCAGCCGCCTACAATCCGCTGCTCGAGGTGCGTCGCGGCGAATGGGAGGTGCGCGACGTCCAGAACGTCGCTGACGTGCTCGTCGATCCCGAAGGCTCGCTGGAAAAGCGCAATCATTGGGAAAAGACAAGCCACTCGCTGCTGGTCGGCGCGATCCTCCACGTTCTGTATGCCGAGAAGGACAAGACGCTGGCCGGCGTCGCCGGGTTCCTGTCCGATCCGAAACGTCCGATCGAGACGACGCTTGCGGCGATGATGACCACGCCGCATCTCGGCGAAGCCGGCCCACACCCGGTCATTGCGTCGACGGCGCGCGAACTCCTCAACAAATCCGACAACGAACGCTCCGGCGTGCTGTCGACGGCCATGTCGTTCCTCGGGCTCTATCGCGATCCGGTCGTTGCCGAAGTGACCCGACGCTGCGACTGGCGCATCGCCGATCTGATCGAAGATGCGCGCCCGGCCACCCTCTATCTCGTCGTGCCGCCCTCGGACATTTCGCGCACCAAGCCGCTGATCCGTCTCGTGCTCAACCAGATCGGCCGGCGGTTGACCGAGGACCTACATGCCGAGACGCGCCGCCATCGCGTGCTGATGATGCTCGACGAGTTTCCAGCGCTCGGCCGTCTCGACTTCTTCGAGAGCGCGCTCGCCTTCATGGCCGGCTACGGCATGAAGGCCTTCCTGATCGCCCAGTCCCTGAACCAGATCGAGAAAGCCTACGGCGCCAACAACTCGATCCTCGACAACTGCCATGTGCGCGTCAGCTTCGCTACCAACGACGAGCGCACGGCGAAGCGCGTCTCGGACGCGCTCGGCACCGCGACCGAGATGAAGGCGATGAAGAACTATGCCGGCCATCGGCTGTCGCCGTGGCTAGGGCATTTGATGGTCTCGCGCTCCGAAACCGCCCGGCCGCTGCTGACGCCGGGCGAGATCATGCAGCTTCCGCCCACCGATGAGATCGTCATGCTGGCGGCCACGCCGCCGATCCGGGCCAAGAAGGCGCGCTATTTCGAGGACAAGCGCTTCGCCGAGCGGGTGCTACCACCGCCCGATCCGGCCAAGACAAGCCGAACCGCGCGAAAGGACCCCTGGACGGAGCTGAAGCCGCAAGCACCCGACGCGGCCTTGCTGGCCGAGATCCGAAAGGCCGAGCAGGACGCCGCCAACAGCGGCCTGCGACGCGAGCCCGAGCTGCCCGAGCACGTCGCGATCGTCAAGGAGACGACGGAGCAGAATCCGGCCGAAGAATTTACGGCCCTTCTCGACGACGAGCCGGAGGACGCCGCCCGCCAGCGCCAGGCGCTGCGACGCCGGATGAGCGGCATCGCTCGCCAGGTCGCCATGGACCCCAACGACAATATGGAGCTTTGAACCATGCGCGACCGCATGAATGTGTATTTCCCGCCCGACATGCTGCGCCAGATCGCCGACCTCGCCGATCGCAAGAAGATTTCGCGCTCCGCGATCGTCGAGGCGGCCGTTGCCTCCTTCCTGTCGCCGGATGGCGCCGACAAGCGCGAGGCCGCGCTCACCCGCCGTCTCGATCGGTTGACACGGCAAGTGCAGCGATTGGAGCGCGATCTCGGCGTCACCGCCGAGACACTCGCCCTGTTCGTGCGCTTCTGGCTTTCCGTCACGCCGCCGCTCGCCGGTGAGGCGCAGGCCGCAGCTCAGGTGAAGGGGCGGGAACGCTACGAGGGGTTTATCGAAACGCTCGGCCGACGCCTGCAGCAGGGGCAAAGTTTCCTGCGCGAGATTCCGGACGATGTCGTTCCCGAATCTGAGGCAGGCTCGACCGAGGACATCGACCAATAGTCATGGTCATACACAGTTCAAACTTAAGGCTGCGCCGCCGTTCGCCTGTATTTGCACGCTAGGCTACTACTACGACAAAGACTTGTTGAAACAGCCCAATTTCAGGCTCTTTTAATCGTCCCCGATCCAGGGCCGGCTGAACGGTCCCTGACCACAAGGGGACGACATGGCGGCATCTCACCACAAGTCGGAGGCGATCGCGCGCGGTGCGCGCATGCTGCGCACGGCCCTCGGGCCGGCGATCGCCCGGTTTCTGGAAGACCCGTCGATCGTCGAGGTGATGCTCAATCCCGACGGCCGGCTCTGGATCGACTGCCTGTCCGAAGGTCTCTCCGACACGGGCGAACGACTGGCGCCCGCCGATGGCGAGCGCATCGTCCGTCTCGTCGCACACCATGTCGGCGCCGAAGTTCATCCGGGTAGCCCGCGTGTCTCCGCCGAACTGCCCGAGACGGGGGAGCGGTTTGAAGGCTTGCTGCCACCCATCGTTGCGGCGCCTGCCTTCGCCATCCGCAAGCCTGCCATCGCTGTCTTCACACTCGATCACTACGTTGCCGGCGGCATCATGTCGGCGGATCAGGCCGAGGCGCTGCGCGCGGCCATCGCCTCGCGCGCAAACATTCTCGTCGCCGGCGGCACCTCGACCGGCAAGACTACACTGACCAACGCACTGCTCGCCGAAGTGGCGAAGACCACGGACCGCGTCGTCATCATCGAGGATACGCGCGAGCTGCAATGCGCCGCGCCAAACCTCGTCGCCATGCGCACCAAGGACGGTGTGGCGACGCTCTCCGATCTGGTCCGGTCCTCCCTGCGCCTGCGCCCCGACCGCATCCCGATCGGCGAGGTGCGCGGGTCCGAAGCCCTCGACCTCCTGAAAGCGTGGGGCACCGGCCATCCTGGCGGCATCGGCACCATTCACGCCGGCACCGGCATCGGCGCGCTGCGCCGTCTCGAGCAGCTCATCCAGGAAGCCGTCGTCACCGTCCCGCGCGCGCTCATCGCCGAAACCATCGATCTCGTCGCAGTGCTTGCCGGGCGCGGATCGCAGCGCCGGCTCGTCGAGCTTGCCCGTGTCGAGGGTCTCGGCCCGGAGGACGACTACCGCATCACCCCCGCAACGCAAGCCCCCAACCCAGCAGGAGATCCCTCATGAACCGCCATGCACTTCGCATCCGCCGCCATGTCGCGACGGCCGTCGCCGTTACCTATACCAGCCTAGTCCTCGCGCCCGCCGCCCACGCGTCTGGCTCGTCCATGCCGTGGGAAGCGCCGCTGCAATCAATTCTTGAGTCGATCGAAGGACCGGTCGCCAAGATCATCGCCGTCATCATCATCATCGTCACCGGCCTGACGCTGGCCTTCGGCGACACCTCGGGCGGCTTCCGCCGGCTGATCCAGATCGTCTTCGGCCTGTCGATCGCATTCGCCGCGTCGAGCTTCTTCCTGTCATTCTTCTCGTTCGGCGGCGGGGCGCTGGTCTGATGGCGGGCGGGTACGAACAGCTCGACGCGGTGCCAGGCTTCACCGTTCCGGTTCATCGCGCCTTGACCGAGCACATCCTGCTCGGCGGCGCTCCGCGCTCCATCGCCATCATGAACGGAACGCTGGCGGGGGCCGTAGGGCTCGGCCTGCGCCTCTGGCTGGTCGGTCTCGCGATCTGGGCCATCGGCCACTTCGCCGCCGTCTGGGCGGCCAAGCGCGATCCGCTCTTCGTCGAGGTCGGCCGGCGCCACCTGCGCATCCCCGGTCACCTGTCGGTCTGAGGACGGTGCCATCATGATGAACCTTGCCGAATATCGCCGCGCCGCCGCCCGCCTCGCCGACTACCTGCCCTGGGTCGCTCTCGTCGGTGAGGGCGCCGTCCTCAACAAGGACGGATCGTTCCAGCGCACGGCACGCTTCCGCGGCCCGGATCTCGACAGTGCCGTTGCCGCCGAGCTGGTCGCCGTTGCCGGGCGTCTCAACAACGCCTTCCGCCGTCTCGGCTCCGGCTGGGCGATCTTCGTCGAGGCGCAGCGCCACGAAGCCTCGACCTATCCGGAAAGCCGTTTTGCGGATCCTGCCTCGGCGCTCCTCGACGCCGAGCGCAAGGCGGCGTTTGAGGAAGCCGGGGCGCATTTCATCTCCAGCTATTTCCTGACCTTCACCTATCTGCCGCCGGCGGAAGAAGCCGCCCGCACCGAGACCTGGCTCTACGAAGGACGCGACCGCGCCGGCGTCGATCCGCACGAGATCCTACGCGGTTTCATCGATCGCACCGATCGCGTGCTGGCGCTGCTCGACGGCTTCATGCCCGAATGCGCCTGGCTCGATGACAGCGAGACGCTGACCTACCTGCATTCGACCGTCTCGACCAACCGGCACCGGGTGCGCGTGTCGGAAACCCCGATCTATCTCGACGCGCTGCTCGCCGATCAGCCGCTGACCGGTGGGCTCGAGCCGCGTCTTGGCAATGCGCATCTGCGCATCCTCACGATCATCGGCTTCCCGACCGCGACCACACCCGGAATCCTCGACGATCTCAACCGCTTGGCGTTCCCATATCGGTGGTCGACGCGGGCGATCCTGCTCGACAAGACCGACGCCACGAAGCTGCTGACGAAGATCCGCCGGCAGTGGTTCGCCAAGCGCAAATCGATCGGCGCGATCATCAAGGAGGTGATGACCAACGAGGCATCGGCGCTCGTCGACACCGATGCGGCCAACAAGGCCGCTGATGCCGATCTCGCCCTTCAGGAGCTCGGCGCCGACTATGCCGGGCAAGCCTACGTGACCGCCACCATCACTGTCTGGGACGCCGATCCCCGTATCGCCGACGAGAAGCTGCGGCTGGTCGAGAAGGTTATTCAGGGCCGCGACTTCACGGCGATGGTCGAGACCATCAATGCGGTGGACGCCTGGCTCGGTTCGCTGCCGGGCCATGTCTACGCCAATGTCCGCCAGCCGCCGATCTCGACGCTCAATCTCGCCCACATGATCCCCCTGAGCGCCGTGTGGGCGGGACCGGAACGGGATGAGCACTTCGGGTCGCCGCCCTTGCTGTACGGCAAAACCGAGGGAAGCACCCCGTTCCGGTTTTCCCTTCACGTCGGCGACGTCGGCCATACGCTTGTCGTCGGACCGACCGGCGCCGGCAAATCGGTCCTGCTCGCCCTCATGGCCCTGCAATTCCGCCGATATGAGAACTCGCAGGTTTTCGCCTTCGATTTCGGCGGCTCGATCCGGGCGGCCGCGCTCGCCATGGGTGGCGACTGGCACGACCTCGGCGGCGACCTGACCGAGGGATCGGACTTCTCCGTCTCACTCCAGCCGCTCGCCCGCGTCCATGAGATGCCCGAGCGGGCCTGGGCCGCCGACTGGCTCGTCGCCATCCTGATGCGCGAGGGCATCGCGATCACGCCCGAGGTCAAGGAGCATCTCTGGTCGGCGCTGACCTCGCTGGCCTCCGCGCCGGTCGAAGAGCGGACGATCACCGGCCTTTGCGTTCTCCTGCAATCGAACGATCTGAAGCAGGCGCTGCGCTCCTATTGCGTCGGCGGTCCCTACGGACGGCTGCTCGACGCCGAGACCGAGCATCTGGGCCAGGGCTCGGTGCAGGCGTTCGAGATCGAGGGCCTGGTCGGCACGGGCTCCGCGCCAGCCGTGCTCGCCTACCTCTTCCATCGCATCGGCGATCGTCTCGACGGCTCGCCCACGCTCCTGATCATCGACGAAGGATGGCTCGCGCTCGATGACGAAGGATTTGCGGGGCAATTGCGCGAATGGCTGAAAACGCTGCGCAAGAAAAACGCCAGCGTCATCTTCGCCACCCAATCGCTCAGCGACATTGACGGTTCGGCGATCGCGCCGGCGATCATCGAAAGCTGCCCGACGCGGCTGCTGCTACCGAACGAGCGCGCTATCGAGCCGCAGATCACCGCGATCTATCGCCGCTTCGGTCTCAACGACCGGCAGATCGAGATCCTCGCGCGGGCCACGCCCAAGCGCGACTATTACTGCCAGTCGCGGCGCGGCAACCGCCTCTTCGAGCTCGGTCTCTCCGAAGTCGGACTGGCGCTCACCGCCGCATCCTCGAAATCCGACCAGGCGGCCATCGCCCGCATCTTCGCCGAGCATGGTCGCGACGGCTTCCTCGCAGCCTGGCTGCGCCTGCGCGGCGTCGACTGGGCAGTCGACCTGATCCCCGACCTCACCAACCTGGAGACACCATCATGATCCGTCGCCCGCGCGCGGCCTTGCTTGCCGCAACATTCCTTTCGTTCCCCATCGCTTTGTCGCCGGTGCTCGTCGCACCCGCCGCCGCGCAGTGGATCGTCTTCGATCCGAGGAACTACGTCGAAAACGTACTCTCGGCGGCGCGCGCCATGGAGCAGATCAACAACCAGATTCAGAGCCTCCAGAACGAAGCGCAGATGCTCATCAACCAAGCCCGCAATCTCGCGAGCCTGCCGCATTCCTCACTCCAGCAGCTCCAGCAGAGTGTCCAGCGCACGCAGCAGCTTCTGAACCAGGCGCAGAACATCGCCTTCGATGTCCAACGCATCGACCAGATGTTTCAGCAGCAATACGGCAATGTCTCCATGTCAATGACGGAGCAGCAACTCGTCGCCGACGCCCTCGCGCGCTGGCAGAACACCGTGGGCAGCCTGCAGGACGCCATGCGCGTGCAAGCCGGCGTGGTCGGCAACATCGACACGAACCGTGCCGAAATGGCGACGCTGGTCGGCCAGAGCCAGGGCGCGACGGGCGCGCTCCAGGCGACCCAGGCCGGCAACCAGCTCCTCGCGCTCCAGTCGCAGCAGCTCTCCGACCTGATCGCCCTGATCTCGGCGAATGGCCGAGCCGGCGCGCTGAGCGAAGCCGAACGCGCGGCTGCGGCCGAACAGGGACGCGAACAGCGCCGCCGCTTCCTGACGCCCGGTTCCGGCTATCAGCCGGGCAACGCGCAGATGTTCAACAACGGCAACTGACACGGCGAAAGGGGGCGGCCATGGATGGCAAGATGCTGGCCCGGCTGGGCGTCTTCGTCTTCGTCGCCGTCGCCATTACCGCGACGGCGATCGAGATGACCCGAAAAGTAGAAGCTCCGGGAACGGAGCCGGTGCGCCTCATCGAGCCCGCACGCGATCCGTTGCGCGAGGCGCAACGCCGGTGCCAACAGCTTGGGCAGAGTGCCGCCAACGATCCCGACTGCCTGCGCGTCTGGGCCGAAACCCGCGACCGATTCCTCGGCCGTTCGCCGCAACCGGCTCCTTCGGCCGCGGGCGAGGGGAGATAGGTCGATGGGCGGAACAGGCGTTATCGATACATTCCTCGGGACATTCACCCGCTATATCGACTCTGGCTTTGGCCTGCTCGGCGACGAGGTGGCCTTCATCGCCACCACGCTGATCGTCATCGACGTGACGCTCGCGGCTCTCTTCTGGTCCTGGGGCGCGGACGACGACATCATCGCGCGGCTGGTCAAGAAGACGCTGTTCGTCGGCGTCTTCGCCTACATCATCGGCAACTGGAACAACCTCGCCAAGATCGTCTTCGATAGCTTTGCCGGTCTCGGCCTGAGGGGCTCCGGCACCAGCTTCACGGTCGAGGATCTCCTGCGCCCCGGCAAGGTCGCTCAGACCGGCCTCGATGCCGCTCGCCCCTTGCTCGATTCCATCTCCGACCTGATGGGCTGGGTCGCCTTCTTCGAGAACTTCATCCAGATCGCCTGCTTGCTCTTCGCCTGGGCGCTGGTGCTGCTCGCCTTCTTCATCCTGGCCGTGCAGCTCTTCGTGACGCTTATCGAATTCAAGCTCACCACCTTGGCCGGCTTCGTGCTGATCCCCTTCGGACTGTTCGGCAAGACCGCTTTCATGGCCGAACGGGTCTTGGGCAACGTCGTCTCCTCCGGCATCAAGGTGCTGGTTCTGGCCGTCGTGATCGGCATCGGCTCGACCCTGTTCTCGCAGTTCACCGCCGGCTTCGGTGGCCAGACACCGTCCATCGATGACGCCATGGCCGTCGTGCTCGCAGCACTTTCCCTTCTGGGCCTCGGCATCTTCGGCCCCGGTATTGCCAATGGCCTCGTGTCGGGCGGGCCGCAGCTTGGCGCCGGCGCAGCTGTCGGTACTGGCCTTGCCGTCGGTGGCGCAGCGCTTGCTGCCGGGGGCGCCGCGGGCCTTGCCGTGAAGGGTGGAGGGGCAGCGATCTCCGGCGGCGGCGCTGCTGTTCGCGGCGGTGCGGCCGCGGCAGGTGCGGCTTCGTCGGCCTACAGCCTCGGCTCGCTGGGACAGTCCGGCGCCGCGGGCGTCGCATCCGGCCTCGGCGGCGTTGCGCGCGCCGCGGGATCGGCCGCTGTCTCGCCGCTCAAGCGCGCCGCCGCCCGCGCATCCGAGAGCGTCAAATCCAGCTTCTCCGATGGCGCCAAGGCCGGCTTCGGCGTGACCGGTGGCTCCTCGACCATGGGAACCATTGGCGGCGCGGATGCGGCTGCCGAATCCGTCAGTCCTCAGCGCGATGGAGCCCCTGACTGGGCAAAGCGCATGAAACGCAGCCAGGCCCTCAGCCACGGCATCTCAGCCGCCGCGCACGCCGTCCGGTCCGGCGACAGCCACGGCGGCGGCTCTTCCGTCAATCTTTCCGAAAGTGACCGCTCATGAGCCTCTTCAAACGACCCGCCACCCACTACGGCAAGACGCCGGAACCAGAAACGCCTTACCAAAAGGCCGCGCAAGTCTGGGACGAGCGCATCGGCTCGGCCCGCGTCCAGGCGAAGAACTGGCGCTATATGGCGTTCGGCAGCCTGATCCTCTCGGCCGGCTTTGCCGCAGCCCTTGTCTGGCAGTCGGCGCGCGGGACCGTAGTTCCCTGGGTGGTGCAGGTGGACAACCTCGGCCAGGCCCAGACCGTCGCCCCGGCATCGGCCGACTATCGGCCGACCGATCCCCAGATCGCCTGGCACCTCGCGCGCTTCATCGAGCAGACCCGCTCGATCCCGGCCGACGCCATCATCGTGCGGCAGAACTGGCTTCGGGCCTATGAGTGGACCACGGACCGCGGCGCAGCCGCTCTCAACGACTATGCCCGCGCCAATGACCCGTTCACCCGCGTCGGCCGCCAGCAGATCGCCGTCGAGGTATCGAGCGTCATACGTGCATCGCCGGACAGCTTCCGCGTCGCCTGGACCGAGCGCCATTACGAGAACGGCCAGCTCTCCACCACCGAACGTTGGACCGCGATCCTGACGATCGTGATCCAGACGCCGCGCGACGCCGAGCGGCTGCGCGCCAATCCGCTGGGGATCTACGTCAACGCCATCAATTGGTCGCGGGAGATGAGCCAATGAGCCGCCCGACGATGAACAAACCCGCCTTTCAGCGTTTCCGTAAACCCGCATTGGCGATTGTCCTGCTTTCCGCCACCATGCTTGCGGGCTGTGCAACCAACCGGCCACCCCAGATCAGCTACGATGCCGACGTGCCGCCACTTCCGGCCGTGCCGGCGATCGTCACCGACCAGCGGCCGCGCCCATTGCATGTGCCGCCGGCCTGGACGCCGGCGCGCGGTGGTACCGCCGCCAGTACGCCGGAAGGTCGCGTCCAGAACGCCAATGCCGCCGCAAGGGTTCAGCCACGGCGCGAGGGATACTACAATTCCATCCAGATCTATCCCTGGAGCGAAGGGGCGCTCTATCAGGTCTATGCCGCCCCCGGCCAGATCACCAATATTGCACTCGAGCCGGGCGAGAGCCTGACCGGCGCCGGCCCGATCGCCGCCGGCGACACGGCGCGCTGGATCATCGGCGATACCGAGAGCGGCAGCGGCGCCGCCCGCCGCGTCCACATTCTCGTCAAGCCGACGCGCGCCGACATCACCACCAATCTCGTCGTCACGACCGATCGCCGCGTCTACATGATCGAGCTGCGATCAGGCGAAAGCCCCTATATGCCTGCCGTCGCGTGGGCCTATCCGCAGCCGCCCGCCGGTCAGCGGCAGAGCGTTCCGGCCACGCCGGTTATTCCGGCCGTTGCGGCGAGGAACTATCGCTACGGCCTGACCGGCGACACGCCGCCATGGCGGCCGGTCTCGGTCTATGACGACGGACGCCGGGTCTATGTCGAGTTCCCGCGCGGCATCGTGCAGGGCGAGATGCCACCGCTCTTCGTCATCGGATCGGACGGCGAGGCCCAGATCGTCAACAGCCGCATCTACCAGAACATCCTGATCGTCGATCGCCTCTTCGGCGCGGCCGAGCTGCGTCTCGGCGGCGGCGACCGCCAGCAGACCGTCAGGATCGTTCGTACCGACGGAAGGCCAACGTCATGAGCAACCACGAAGAAAAAAACGAAGAGAGCGCTCCGCTCACCGGCGTCGCCGTCGATTCCACATCCACCATGCGGCTGCGTGCGGAGCCGCCGCGCGTCACGCGCCTGTCGCGCAAAGTTCTGGCCAGCGTCGGCCTCATCGCCAGCATCGGCATCGCAGGTGCGCTGATGTATGCGCTCCAGACGCGCGATGCCGGTACGGAGAACGAGGAGCTCTACTCCATCGACAACAGGCCGACGGCCGATGGCCTCGCGGGCCTGCCGCGCGACTACACCGGCCCGGTACTGGGCCCAGCTTTGCCCGGCGATCTCGGGCGGCCGATCCTCGACGCCCAGAACCGCGGCCGGCCGGTCGTGCCGCCGGCCATGGCGACACCGCAGGTCGATCCCGAGGAACAGCGCCGTCTGGCCGAGGAAGAAGCGGCCCGGACCAGCCGCGTCTTCTTCCAGACCGGCCCGAGAACGGGAGCGGCTGCCGCAACCTCTCCAGGCGTAGCCAGTCCAAATCTTGCCGGCCTCGGGCTTGCAGGCCAGTTAGGTGCCCCAACTGCCCAGGACCGGCAAAACGCCTTCCTCAACGCCGCCGTCGACAGGCGCACCGTCGCCTCAGATCGCGTCATGCCGCCAGCATCGCCCTTTGTGCTGCAGGCCGGCGCGGTGATTCCAGCCGCGCTGATCACCGGCATCCGCTCCGATCTGCCCGGTCAGATCACCGCCCAGGTGACGGAACACATCTACGACAGCCCCACCGGCCGGGTCCTGCTTGTGCCCCAGGGCACCCGAATCATCGGCGAATACAGCAACGATGTCGGTTTCCGGCAGCGCCGCGTGCTGCTCGTCTGGAATCGCCTGATCTTCCCGAACGGTCGCTCGATCGTGCTGGAGCGTCAGCCCGGAGCGGACACGCAAGGCTATGCCGGACTCGAAGATGGCGTGGACTATCACTGGTGGGATCTGGCGAAGGCTGCTGGCCTCTCGACGCTGCTCGCCGTCGGCGCTGAGCTCGCCGTCGACGATGAGGACCGCCTGATCCGCGCCATTCGCGACGGCGCACAGGACACGATCAACGACGCCGGCCAGCAGATCATCCGTCGCCAGTTGCAGGTTGCTCCCACGCTGACCATCAGACCAGGCTTCCCGGTCCGCATTATCGTCACCCGCGATTTGGTCCTCGAGCCCTACGGAGCTGCGCAATGAACAAATCGACATTCGGCCCGATCATCGAAGACAAGCCCATCAAGCTAGGGCGTGTTGACAAAAGGGATTCACCGGGCGCGGTGATCGTGATTCAAGCTGGTATCTGCAATGGAGACCAGCGTGGCACGAAACCTGATGTCGAACGACGAGTGGGCGTTCTTTGAACGCTTCATCCTGGCTGTCCGTTCTCCGAACGGCCGCAAGCCCACGAACCATCGGCTTGTTCTGGATGGGATTTTCTGGATCGCCCGAACGGGGTCGCCCTGGCGCGACCTGCCGGAAGAGTTCGGCAAATGGTCGTCTGTCTATCGGCAGTTCCGGCGCTGGACGTTGGCGGGGCTGTGGGAACAGATCCTGGAGGCGCTGAACGAGAGCCGGATCGTGCCGGATGCGCTGCAGATGATCGACAGCACCGTGGTTCGCGCTCATCATCAGGCAGCGGGCGCAAAAGGGGGACTCCGCGCCAAGGTTTCGGCCGCTCGCGAGGTGGCTTCACGACCAAGATCCATCTGCGGGTCAATGCGGCAGGCCTGCCCATGAGAACCGAGATCACGGCCGGGCAGACATCGGACTACCTCGGCTTCGATCTGGTCATGGCTGACAACCTGCCCGAGCCAAGCGTTCTGCTCGCAGACCGCGGCTACGACTCCGACAACATCCGCAAGACCATGGAGGTGCGCGACGTGGTGCCGGTCATCCCCATGCGCAAAACCCGGAAGCTACGGGTCGCCGTTGACCGCAGGCTCTACCGCCTGCGCAATCTCGTTGAGCGGTGCTTCAACAAGCTCAAGAATGCCCGTCGCGTCGCCACCCGCTACGACAAGACCGCCGAAAGCTTCCTGGGCTTCATCGACATCACGTCGATCCGCCTCTGGCTCCGCCATTTGTCAACATGACCTAGGTCTGCGATCAGAACACGTTCTTCACTCTGGTTTATGTCTTCACGAGAGCGCCATTCGCGGATCTGGCTGCGGATTGCATCGATCTTCTGGGCATTGCCTTCCGTGAAATACATGCGGGACACAGAACAATGTTGTGAAGAAGCGGGGCTGTATTCACGCCAGATGAAGCCGCGCTGTGGCTTGAGCGAATTCAGCACCTCGACGGCACTGGCATACCCCCCGAGCCCGGAAAACAGAACGTCGGCTTTGGAGACCAGCCTCGCGAATGACATGATGGCCGACGAACTCAGATGATCGTTTACATGTACTTTCCAACCGGCTCTGGAAGCAGCTTCCGCAACCGCACCAGTCCCCGAAAATGCATCAATGAACATCCCGCTATCCGGCGACCCGATCCGGTCGATGATGGTGTCGACGACACGGGCCTTTGATCCGATATAACGGAATGACATGTACGGACGTTCTCCCTGCTCTTGTTTTTCTATATTCTGGTTGGCATCACTACGAGGAGTTTGTGTCATGGTTTCGGGGGCGTCGCTCCACGCTGCTGCCGAATTTGCGCCAATCGACGTTAATGAGTGTCTAAGATGAACGAAGACTCTGTTGCTGCGTTGCTCCGTATGAATTCAAGATCGGGTCACGGTCAACATGGCACAACGACACCCTCATGAGCAACATCTTGTAGAGGGCAGTGCCGATTGGGCTGCTCGTTGTGGCGTGGGTGGTTGAAGGGGACAACGCTGCAGGCCGACGCACAGTCCATGGGCGAATGACGAGTGCCTTGTTCGCAGGCTGCCGTCATCACAGTGAGGCGACGCAGAGCAGCGATGAGCCGTAAGCGATGGGGTGGACGCCGTCGAAGGTCTGAAGGCGGTACGGTCCGCATCGCGGAAGTTGATGCGTGAGACGACCGTGCCGGCTGGCTGTAGCAAAAGTTCGAGTTCTGTTCCATTTCAGCGAACGCCACTGGTGTCGATGTGCCCAGCTGCGACGTAGAAAAAGTCTCGCAAATCCAGATATTTGCAACAAATTCACCAAATCCGCGCAGTCATGAGGTCCGGAGAATATCGGCCATGAGAGACCTCTACCGGACCTCCTGGCACCGACGCCACTGAACAGCCCCATACGCATAACCCTCGAAAACAACGGAAAAATCTGGCCACAGCCGGATCGGGAGAACGCTTTCGCGGGGGAAAGTGGCGGAGTGGATGGGCCTGATATCCAACCTTCTCTGGAAGACCTGCCTTCTGACAGGTCGCCGTTCTCCTGGGCGATCCAGCTTCCCTGCAGGCCTACCAGTAGAGCCCAAGGCGATGGAACCGAGGCGGTGTCCCTCCCAGCGGTACCCTTGCGGTCGGGTAGCCGACAAGGGCGGGGATCGGGGTCGTGCGACCCGTGACCAGGTCCCGGAGGCGGCGGATTCGGCTTTCGGTCGGGGGATGCGTCCTGAGCAACGAGGGCTCCGGAATGCGGCGGCCGGGCAGAAGGATCTCCTCCCAGAACCGACCGACCCGGCGTTCGAGCTTGACGAGCGCGCGCACGAGCCCCTCCGGATCGCCGGTCAGCTCTGCGGCGGCGCGGTCGGCGTCGTACTCGCGCGTCCGCGAAAGGCCGAGTTGGACCAGCGCCATGAGGGTGGGCGCGAAGACAAGGAGAATCACGACATGCCAAGGCACATGGACCATGCCTGCCAGGACCAGAGGCAGGTTGAGGAGTAGAAGCAACTGTCCGAGCCAGCTTGCCAGCGAGACGAGGCGCGACATCATGTCGGCGAGGCTCATGATCCACAGGTCGCAGTTGGCGATATGCCCGATCTCATGCGCCAGAACCCCGGCGAGTTCTCGGCCGTCGAGCAGGTTGAGCAGCCCGTCGGTGACGCAGATGGCGCTGTCCTCGGGGCTGCCCAGGGCGAAGGCGTTCGGCAGCCGGCTCGGCACGCGATATAGCGCCGGCGCGCGCTGCAGCCCGGCCCTGCGGGCGAGTTCGGCCAGGGCCGCGACGAGACCGGGGGCATCACGACCGGTGAGCCGCTGCGCCTGATAGGCCGAGAGGAGCAGCCGGCGTGGCAGCGCGGGCGCAAACAGGAGACCCCCGACCATCGCGAGCGCCATGAGGAGACCGGTCTCGGGTCCGACGATCGCTGTCACCGCGATCCAGGCGATCGCGGCCATGAGCCCGAGCAGCAGCGCCGATTGCACGAAATTGAGCAGGCGGTGGCTGGCGGAGGCCGCGGTCATCGCGTCTCGTGGCCTCCGAGTTCGCGTCGGTCCTGATCGCGCACGAGCCAATGGACAGCGCCGAGCGCAAGCGCCGCGCCCGCGAGTGCGGCAATCTTGGATGATTCCGTCTCGCCGAGGTCCAGGATGATGAATTTGCGCACGATGGCGAGGAGCGCGATCAGCACGATCGTGCGGACCTGGAGGATCCCGAAGCTGCGTTCGGTCGCAACAAGAATGGAGCGCTTGAACTCGAGCGCGATCACCACGGTGAAGATCATGCCGAACACCACCTGGAAGGTGGCGTAATCGAGCGTGTCAAATGCCCCCAGAACCAGGCGGTTCACGACTTCGCGCATCAGCGCCCAGACCGACGCCACGACGATCGCCGCAATGATGACGCTGAGGACGAAGATGACGATTTGTTCGAACTTCTCGTAGAGCGTCATCGCCGACCATTGTTCACGGGTCAGGCCGGATCGTTGCAAGTCCTTCATGATTGCCCCTCGAAAGCCGCCCCGGAGAGACAAGCTCCCCGGGGCTTCGCCAGACGGTGCGATATCGCACGGAGCGGAGGGGACGCCGCAAACCGGCGACACCCGATTTGGCAAATCAGCCGTTCTTGACCTCGATGCGCTTGACCTTCGCCTGCGCCTCGGGTGTCTGGGGCAGCTTGATCGTCAGAACCCCGTTCTTGAAGGATGCCTGCGCCTTTTCGCCATCCACGCCGGGCGGAAGCGGGATCGTGCGGTAGATCGCGCCGTAGCTGCGCTCGGAGAGATAGTATCCCTTCTTCTCCTCCTGGCGCTCGATCTTCTTCTCCCCCTTCACGGTCAACATGTCATCGTTGACCGTCACCTCGATGTCCTTCATCTCCATGCCCGGCAGCTCGATCGACACTTCGATCGCCTTGTCGGTCTCAACCATGTCGGATTTGGCTTCGCCGCTGCCCCAGGGCCATTCGAACTGACCGACCCGGTTCCAGAAGTTCTCGAACACATGGTTCATTTCGCGCTGGAGCGTCGCGATCGGGTTGTCTTCGCTGCTCTTGGCGTCTGGCGCGCCGTCCTTGCGCGCCCAGGGGATCAGGTCCTTGATCTGCATGATGGTGTCTCCTTCGGTTTTCAGGCGCCCTTGACGGCGATCCTTTTTGGCTGCGCTTCAGGGGCTCGGGGGAGCGTCAGGGTGAGGACGCCTCCGCGCATCTCGGCCTCGATCCTGTCGGGGTCGAAATCCTCGGAAAGCGTGAAGGCCCTCTCGAAATCACCCTCGCCATATTCGGCATAGGCAAGTTCCAGGTTTTCTGGCCGCACCGGGTCAACCTTGCCGCGGATCGTCAGCACGCGATTTTCCAGCGTGATTTCGACCGCATCGGGGGCGACCCCAGGCATTTCGAGCATCATGGAGACGCCCTGATCGGTTTCGACGATATCGGTCAGCGGGCGGTAGATGCGGCCGCCGCCGGTTGTCTCGGGCGAGTCTGTCGGTGTCTTTTCGGTGGCTTGCGTGATGTCGGGGCTCATCGTTCCAGCTCCTCTCAGGCTGCCTTGATTTCGATTCTCTTCGGCTTCGTTTCCTCGGGCCTGGAGATGACGATCCGCAATACGCCGTTCGTCATCCTCGCCTCGACCTTGTCATCCGAGGCCGCGAACGGCAGACGGATAGCGCGGGAGAACCTGCCGTAACCGCGTTCGTTGCGGTGCCAGCGCGCACCTTCGGGAACCTCGGGCGCCTTGCGTTCGCCCGACAGCGTCAGGACGTTGTCCTTGATCGAAATTTCAATGTCGCCCGGTTCGATGCCGGGAAGTTCAGCGGTGACGGCGACGGCCTCAGGGCCTTGCCAGACATTCACCGCCGGGAACGCCGCGCGGGACGTCGGCCAGACGCCGCGGTCGAGATCGCGCATCATGGAGCGCATCAGCGCGAAGGGATCGCTGCGGCGCAGATATGTCGGATAGAGCATTGCTGGCCTCCTGCTGCTGATCGATGCCCCCGAACCGGCGGCATGGTCCGAGCGGGCAACGGTGCCGGCCAGATGTCGGTTCGGAGACCGCCCATCAAGATAGGCGGTTCCATTTATTATGCAAGCATATATGATGCGTGCATTGCGTTTTGGATGGAGTGCGGTCTCTCCTGTGTCCCATGCAATCGGAGGAAGGATACCCATGATCTCTTCGGACATCGCGCTGATCGGGACGACGATCCACCGGGTCGCGCAGCTCATCCAGCAGCGGATCGACCAAGAAATTCGCGGCAGCGGCCTGACCCGCCTGTCCTGGATGGCGGCGGCGCATGTCGAGGATGAGCCTGGGCTGACCATCGGCGATCTGGCCGACCGGCTGGAGGTCGGCCCGGCCACAGCCGGCCAGCTCGTCGATCGCATGGTCAGGGGCGGCTGGGTCGAGCGGTCGCCCTCGCCCGACGACAGGCGGGCGCAGATCGTCACGGCAACGTCGAAGGCCCGGGCGATGCTGAAGGAACTCGCGCCGCGGCAATCGGCGCTCGAAGATGAAATCCTGCAGGATCTGTCGGCGGACGAAAGGCGCGTCCTGCTGGCGCTGCTCGAGCGGATCAGGGCGCGGATCGGGCGCTAGTGAAAGGGACAAGGGGCATGGAAAGGAAGACCGAATACAACATCTGGTACTGGGTGGTGGCTTTCATAGCCGTGCTTTTCATCCAGAACCTGATCGCCGGCTGGCAATCCGTCGCGCCGATCAGCTACAGCCAGTTCGAGAAGTATCTCGCTGACGGGAAAATTTCCTCTGTCGCGGTCGGGTCAGACACTATCACAGGCACCTTCGCCGAACCGGTCGACGGCAAGAAGCAGTTCGTGACGACCGTAGTGAATCCCGCAATCCTGGAACGGATAGACCGGTCAGGTATCGAGATCACTGGCGTTCCGCAAAACACTTTTCTCGGCACGCTGATTTCCTGGGTGGCGCCAGCGCTTGTCTTCTTCGGAATCTGGATGCTGCTGTTCCGCAAGTTCGCCGACAAGCAGGGCTTCGGCGGGTTCATGCAGGTCGGCCGCAGCAAGGCCAAGGTTTACATGGAAAAAGAAACCGGCGTCAGCTTCGCCGACGTGGCCGGTGTGGACGAGGCCAAGGCCGAGCTCGAGGAGGTCGTGGAGTTCCTCAGGAACCCCGCCGAATACGGAAAGCTGGGCGCACATATCCCCAAAGGCATATTGCTCGTCGGGCCGCCGGGCACCGGCAAGACGCTTCTGGCGCGCGCAGTGGCAGGCGAGGCCGGCGTGACCTTCTTTTCGATCTCGGGATCAGAGTTCGTCGAGATGTTCGTGGGCGTCGGTGCCGCGCGGGTGCGCGACCTGTTCGAGCAGGCTCGGAAATCCGCGCCGGCGATCATCTTCATCGACGAACTCGACGCTCTTGGGCGGGCGCGCTCCTCCGGACAGATCGCCGGTGGCCATGATGAGCGTGAGCAGACGCTGAACCAGCTTCTGACCGAGCTCGATGGCTTCGACCCTTCTGTGGGCATCGTGCTCCTGGCCGCCACCAACCGGCCCGAGATCCTCGATCCCGCGCTGCTGCGCGCGGGCCGCTTCGACCGGCAGGTGCTGGTGGACAAGCCCGATAAGAAGGGGCGCATCCAGATTCTCGGCGTGCACATGAAGACGGTGACGCTCGCCCCGGACGTCGATGCCGAGAAGGTCGCGGCCCTGACCCCCGGGTTCTCGGGCGCTGACCTCGCCAACCTCGTCAATGAGGCAGCGCTCCTGGCCACGCGCCGCAAGGCTGATGCGGTGACGATGGACGACTTCAACAATGCCGTGGAGCGTATCATCGCGGGGCTGGAAAAGAAGAACCGCGTTCTGAACCCGCGCGAACGCGAGATCGTGGCGCATCACGAGATGGGGCACGCGCTGGTGGCGATGGCTCTGCCCGGCACGGATCCGGTGCACAAGGTCTCGATCATCCCGCGCGGCATCGGCGCGCTCGGCTACACCATCCAGCGCCCGACCGAGGACCGCTTCCTGATGACGCGCGAGGAGCTGGAGAACAAGATCGCCGTCCTCCTCGGCGGGCGCGCGGCCGAGAAGATCGTCTACGACCACCTCTCGACCGGGGCGGCCGACGATCTGGTCAAGGCCACCGATATCGCCCGCGCCATGGTCGCGCGGTACGGGATGGACGAAGACCTCGGGCATGTCAGCTACGACACCGATCGGCCCGGCTTTCTCGGCACCGGCGACCAGTCGTCGTGGCTGAACCGCCGCTACAGCGACGCCACTGCCGAGCGGATGGACGCGAAGGTGCGCGACATCGTGGATGGCGTGTTCAAGCGCACCCTCTCGCTTCTCGAAGCCAACCGGGCGCTGCTCGAGCAATCGGCGCAGGATCTCCTGCAACGCGAGACACTGGACGAGCCCGATCTGGTGGCAATTGGGTCCAAGGTGAAAAGAACGGAAGCCGTCGCTGCGTGACACCGTCACTGACGCAGATGATCGGCGGACAACCCTGACTGGATAAAGAAACGGAGAGGAAAAATGGCAAACGGAACTTGCGATATTTGCGGTCGCCCGGCGACGGCGCGCGTGCGCGCTTCGGTGAACGGCAGAGTTCAGAACATGGAGCTGTGCGATCAGCACTACCGCGAAATGGTGCGCCGGTCGGGCCGCAGCGCATCGCCGCTGGAGTCCCTGTTCGGACGACATTCCCTTTTTGACGAATTCTTCGGCGACAGCGGGTTCGGCGGCCTCTTTGGTGACAGCCCGCTGCGGGGCGGCACGCTCGGCTCCATGGGTGACGGCGATGACGATGTCGTCGACGCCACTTTCGGTGAGGGTGCCCCGCGGCGTGGATCGCGGCGCGGCGGTGGACGCACCATCGCTGACCGGCTGAGCGAACAGGGCAACAAGCTGTTGCAGGATGCCGCACAGAAGGCAGGCGAATTCGGGCGCAGCGAGGTCGATACCGAACATCTGCTTCTGGCACTGACCTCGTCCGACGTCGTCAAAACAATCCTGGAACAGTTCAAGGTCGATGTGGACGACCTGCAGCGCCAGGTCGAGAAAGAAGCGAAGCGTGGAGAGGCCAGGACGGAGGGCGAAATCGGCGTCAGTCCTCGCCTGAAGGACGCGCTGAACCGGGCCTTCATCGCCTCGAACGAACTCGGCCATTCCTATGTCGGTCCCGAGCACCTGCTGATCGGCCTTGCCGAGGAAGGTGAAGGCCTGGCCGCGTCGGTCCTGCGCAAGTACGGCCTCACGCCGCAAGCGCTGCGCCAGCAGGTGACCAAGGTCGTTGGCAAGGGCGCCGAGGAAGGCCGGGTGGAGGCGCCGTCCAGCACGCCCGATCTCGACCAGTTCAGCCGTGACCTGACGAAGCTCGCCCGCGAGGGCAAGCTCGATCCCGTCATCGGCCGCGCCCGCGAGATCGAGACGACGATTGAAGTGCTGGCCCGGCGCAAGAAGAACAACCCGGTGCTGATCGGCGAGCCGGGCGTAGGCAAGACCGCCATCGTCGAGGGACTCGCACAACGGATCGTCGCGGGCGAAGTGCCCGAGGCGCTGCGCGACAAGCGGCTGGTCGAACTCAACATCAACTCGATGGTGGCCGGGTCGAAGTATCGCGGCGAGTTCGAGGAGCGGGTGCAGAAGATCCTCAAGGAGATCACCGAGGAGAAGGACAGTCTGATCCTGTTCATCGACGAGATCCATACCATCGTCGGCGCCGGTCAGGGCGGTGGCGAAGGCGGTCTAGACATCGCCAACACCTTCAAGCCGGCGCTGGCGCGGGGCGAGCTGAACCTGATCGGCGCGACGACGCTCAACGAATACCAGAAATACATCGAGAAGGACGCAGCGCTCGAACGCCGCTTCCAGCCGGTCTATGTCGAGGAACCCACGGTCGCTCAGGTCATCATGATCCTGCGCGGCCTGCGCGACACGCTGGAGGCGCACCACAAGGTGACGATCACCGACGAGGCCATCGTCGCGGCGGCCGAGCTTTCGGACCGCTACATCACTGGCCGCTTCATGCCTGACAAGGCGATCGACCTGATCGATCAGGCCGCCGCACGTGTGAAGATCAGCGCCACAGCGCGCCCCGTGGACGTCCAGGAGCTAGAGGCCGAGGTCGCGCAGATCAAGCGCGAGCAGGACTATGCCGCAGCCCGCAAGCAATTCGACCGGGCAGCGGAACTGAAGAAGGAACTCGAACAGAAGCAGAAGGAGCTGGACGAGCTTCTGGAGATTTGGAAGCGCGACCAGGCTTCGGCGACCGCCGAGGTGCGCGCCGATCATGTCGCGCAGATCGTCTCGAAGATCACCGGCGTTCCGGTCACCGAGCTGACCACCGAGGAGAAGGACAAGCTCCTCAAGCTCGAGGAGAAGCTACACGAGCGCGTCATCGGCCAGGAAGAAGCGATCCGCGCCGTGGCCGATGCGGTGCGCCTGGCGCGTGCGGGTCTGCGCGAAGGCTCCGGTCCGACTGCGACCTTCCTGTTCCTCGGGCCGACCGGGGTTGGCAAGACGGAACTGGCCAAGACGCTCGCCGAGGTGATCTTCGGCGACCAGGATGCGATGATCCGCATCGACATGTCGGAGTATGGCGAGCGCCACTCGGTTGCCCGGCTGGTTGGCGCGCCTCCGGGCTACGTCGGATACGACGAAGGCGGGCAACTGACGGAGAAGGTGCGGCGTCGGCCCTACTCGGTCGTGCTCCTCGACGAAATCGAGAAGGCGCATCCGGATGTATACAACATCCTACTTCAGGTGTTCGACGATGGCCGCCTGACAGATGGCAAGGGCCGCGTGGTGGACTTCACCAACACCATCATCATCGCCACCTCGAACCTCGGTTCGGACATCATCCAGCGCAACCTCAAGAAGCGCGGCACCAAGGAGTTCGACGAGGCAAAGCAGAAGTCCGAACTGATGGACGTGCTGCGCGGTCATTTCCGGCCAGAGTTCATCAACCGGATCGACGAGATCATCGTTTTCCATTCGCTGAACCAGACCGAGATCCGCCAGATCGTCGAGTTGCAGCTGAACCGGGTGAAGCGGACTGCACTGGGGCAGGGGGTCGAACTCGAATTCGACGTGAGCGTCGTGGATCACTTCGGCGCGGTCGGCTTCCGTCCCGAATTCGGCGCCCGCGAGCTGCGCCGGCTGATCCGGTCGGAGTTGGAGACCGAGTTGGCCCGCGAAATGCTCTCCGGGCGGATCGAGGATGGTGACAAGGTCCGCGTCGCTTGGTCAGCGGACGAACAGAAGGTCGTGTTCGAAAAGATCGCAAAGGACACCGGTGACAATAGCCCGGACGATCAGGCCGAGGCCGGGATCGACGAGTCCAGCGAAGCTGCCGAAAACAAGGCGGACGCTCCGACACCCGATGTCCCGGTCGACACCAAGGATAGGGAGCAGTCCAAGGACGATAAGTCTACCGGGTGACGTCGTGGAGGACTGGCCGGCGCGATGACGGTCGCGCCGGCTCATCTCGTCAAAAAGCGACAAGCAAGGTCACACGGCATGGAAGTCATCAGAGCATTTCGCAATCTTGACCGGCACGGCCAACAGCGCGCGCCTGAGGTCATCGAGGAAGAGGTGCGGCAACTTGAACCGCATCTTGTACGCTTCCGCGAGAATCTCGTCCGGCTCGAAGTCGTCGCCTCCCAGACGAGGGGCAAGACGCGCATCAAAGTCAGCTTGCGCTTGCAACTGCCATCGGGCGTGATCGCGGCGCAGGAAGAGGGGTTCGAGATCGAGCCGGTCCTGCGCAAGGCCTTTGCCGACTTGCGCCGCCAAGTCGATCGGCATGTGGCGCGCCTCAAGCACGAGCCGGAGTACAAGCGTCCCGCCCGCCGGCGCCGGATCGGCGCCCCGCTGCCGCCCGCGCGGGATGCGGCGGAGGCGGAGCGGCGCCAACTCTTCTTCGACCTGATCGAGGATCATCTCGATACGGTCTACGACACCGTCAGGCGTGAGTTGACCTATCTCGAATGCAGCGGATCGGTACCACAGGGCTATCTTGCCGTTCGCGATATCGTCGATGCGACGATCCTCAATGGGCTCGATCGCTTCGAGCGGCGGCCGACCGAATTCTCCGTCCGGGACTGGCTGACGCAACTGGCCTTCGAGGCCATCGAGGCCGAGGCGCAGGCCGCGCGCCGCGCGGTGCCCGAGGATGCCGCCCCGATCGACGTGGCGCCCGAGGTGCTGGCCGGGGAGCCTACTGAGTCGGATGAGGAGATGTTCGAGTTCTACCAGCCCGACGACGTGCTGATGCTCGAGGAACTCGTCGCCGACGACGGTGTGGACGACCCCGAAACGGCGGTCGCTAAACGGCAGGACGCGCTGTTCTTGCATCGGGCGATCGCCGGTCTTCCGGCGCTATGGCGCAGGGTCCTGTTTCTTGTCGACCTGAACGACACCCCGCTTGAGAAAGCCTCTTCGGTTCTCGGCATTCCTGAAGACGACGTGACCCGGATCGTCCAGTCGGCTCGCAATTATCTTCGCGATAAACTGCGTGACTCAGGTCAGTCTTCCGATACCGCTCATGCGCTTTTTGAGAGTGCTCACCAGAGGAGGGTGCGAATTCCACAGCCCCTGCGGGATCGCGCCCGGCTGGAACGCGCTTTTCTGGGGGATAACCGAGGGGAAGCACCATGATGCGCGGTCACAATCGTCCACCCTTTCCGCCGAAGATACCCGGGACCAACATGAGATCATGGGACGTTCCGACCGCGATCATTTACCGGCCGGCACGTTCCGCGATGACATCGGCGCCGCGGCCCAACTACTGGATATTGGAATTCGAGCCGTCGCGCCCGCCCCACATCGAGCCGCTGATGGGATATACCTCCAGCGACGATCCCTATCGTCCGATCCGGCTGAAGTTTCCCGACCGCGAAAGCGCTGTGGCATTCGCGGAGCGGCAGGACTGGCGCTACCTCGTGCGCGAGGACACGACTCACCGACGTGCGCCGCACCACTGGCGGGGAGAGGAATGGCATCGGCTCTACAAGGGAGCCGATGCGCCGGAAGCCTATCGTATACCGTCCCGCGTGGATCACGGTCGCACGGATCACCGCCTCCGGCGCGCGGTCGAGGAGAAAGGCACGGTGGACCTGTCGTCGCAAGAACAGGCCGAATTCGATCCGGTGCTCGAAGCCTCGCTCGAATCCTTCCCTGCCTCCGATCCCCCGGCCTGGACGGGCGTGACGATAGCCGGGAAAGAACAATGAACGGAATGTCTAGCGCGAGCGAGGATCTGCCGCTTGTTTCCCTATCTTGACAGCGTCGCGCGCCGCTACCCGCCCGTCATCGTATGGGCGGTCATCGGCATGAGCGTCCTCGCGTTCCTCTATCAGACCAGCCTGCCGCCGCACGCGCTGGATCGGTTCCTTTTCGAGTTCGCGCTGGTGCCCTCGCGCTTCTTCGGGCAACTGAGCCTCGTCGCCCCGTCGGACTGGACCCCTTTCCTGACCAACATCTTCCTGCACGGGGGCTGGCTGCACCTCATATTGAACATGTGGACGCTCTGGATCTTCGGCCCCGCCGTCGAAGATCGGCTCGGACCGGGTCGATTCACGCTGTTCTATCTGTTCTGTGGTGTGGCAGCCGGACTGGCTCAGGCGCTGGCGAACCCCGACTCAGTCGTTCCCGCGCTTGGCGCATCGGGGGCGATCGCGGGCGTGATCGGTTGCTACGCGCGCATGTTTCCGGCGGCTCGGCTGGTGGTGATCGTGCCGATTCTATTCATTCCCCTCTTCTTCGAAGTGCGCGCGGTCATTTTCGCGATGATCTGGTTTTTCATGCAGGTCATTCCCGGCTTTCTGTCGCTCGGCAGCGATCAGGCCACGGGCGGGATCGCCTGGTGGGCGCATATCGGCGGGTTTCTCGCCGGTTGGCTTGTAACGCCACTCCTGCGAAGGCGCGCCGATGCCTATCGCCACTATTATCGCGACGAGGGTATCTATGGCTTTCTGCCGGATGGCCGACGGGAAGGAGGACAAGGTCCATGGACATAATGCAGCTGTTCTGGCTGTTCTTCATCATTTCGGCGCTGCAGCCGGTTCTGCAGCGCAGATATCTTGAGGCGATGCGCACTCGCAAGATCGCCAACATCGAGAAGAAGCGCGGCAGTCGCGTCATTCTGCTGATTCATCGGCAGGAGACCATGAACCTGCTGGGTTTCCCCCTGATGCGCTACATCGACGTCAATGACTCGGAGGAAGTGCTGCGCGCGATCCAGATGACCGACGACGAAGTGCCGCTCGACATCGTGCTGCACACACCGGGCGGCCTTGTGCTGGCGGCAACACAGATTGCCCGCGCCATTCAGGGACACAAGGGCAAGGTCACAGTGTTCGTGCCACATTACGCGATGTCCGGTGGCACGCTGATCGCACTCGCTGCCGACGAGATCGTGATGTGCGAACACTCCGTGCTGGGACCCGTCGATCCGCAACTTGGCCAGTTGCCTGCTGCCTCGCTCATCAAGGTCGTCGAGGAGAAACCTATCGCCGAGATCGACGACCAGACCCTGATCATGGCCGATGTCGGTCGCAAGGCCATTGCGCAGATCGAGGCATTCGCGAAACGTCTGCTGTCCGACAAGATGGACGAGAACCGCGCAGCGTCCGTGGCGGCGAAGCTGGCGACGGGCACCTGGACCCACGACTATCCCATCTCTGCCGATGAGGCCCGCGACATGGGCCTGCCCGTTGGAACGGACATGTCCAAGGAAATACTGGAGCTGATGACGCTCTATCCGCAGCCGGTTCGGCGCCAGGGCGGTGGCGTGGAATACCTGCCCGAGCCGCGGCAGCGAGAGGCGCGCCGCGCCATATCCACGCGCTGAACGCTTGCATCATTCGGCCGCCGAGCCCGGCTCGTCAACGAAAGGATACAGGATGCCCACGGTCGCTTGCCTGCAGTGCAATTCCACCAACAGGGTGCCGCAAGAGCGCCTGAGCGACAACCCCAATTGCGGACGCTGCGGCGCGCCTCTCTTTCAAGGCATGCCCGTCACGCTCACCGCGGCTAATTTTGACCGCCATGCGAATGCCGAACTGCCAATGCTGGTCGATTTCTGGGCCGAGTGGTGCGGGCCATGCAAGATGATGGCGCCCCAGTTCGAGGCGGCGGCGCGCTCGCTCGAACCCCATGTCCGCCTGGGCAAGCTCGACACCGAGGCCGAACAGCAGATTGCCGGCCGCTACGGGATCCGCGGCATTCCCACCATGATCCTGTTCAGGAGCGGCAAGGAAATCGCGAGGACGAGCGGTGCAATGCCTGCCGCGCAGATAGCGCAGTGGGCGCGCTCGCACGTCTAGAGGTTACAGGTAGCGGCCTTCCCTGCGCCATGTCATCAGGAGAAGAACATGCATGGCGTGACCGGATTTGTCGAGAGTGCGGCCTTGTTGGTCTTTGCCGCGTTCGTACCTTGAGGCACATGGCCGTGGATGACATGGCAACGGCCCCGCCGATGAGGATTGCGGGGACGGGCGCGAGATCGAAGATCAGACTCGCTATCAACCTCACCGTCGTTTCCAACAATGCCGGCGTCGACGGCTACGGCCTCGGCATCCTGCTGGAGACGCGTCAGATCAGGAAGATGATCTCCTCTTATGTCGGCGAGAACAAGCTGTTCGCCGAGCAGTATCTTGCAGGCGATCTTGAGCTTGAATTCAATCCGCAAGGCACGCTTGCCGAGCGCATTCGCGCCGGCGGGGCGGGCATTCCCGCCTTCTTCACCCGCACCGGCGTTGGCACGCTCGTGGCTGAAGGCAAGGAGGTACGCGCCTTCGGCGGGATCGACCATGTGATGGAGACCGGCCTGTTCGCGGACCTCGCCATCGTCCATGCGTACAAGGCCGACACCGAAGGCAATCTGGTGTTCCGCAAGACGGCCCGTAACTTCAATCCGGTGATGGCGACGGCCGCCCGCGTCACCGTGGCGGAGGTCGAGCATCTGGTTGAAGCGGGTGAGATCGATCCCGACCATGTCCATACGCCCGGCATTTATGTGCAGCGCATCGTGCAAGTGCCGAACCCTGAAAAGCGCATCGAGCAGCGCACGGTGCGCCCGGTACGCCAGACGGAAGACGCCTGACATGGCCTGGACGCGAGAGCAGATGGCGGCCCGCGCAGCACGCGAAATCCGCGACGGCTTCTACGTCAATCTGGGCATAGGCATTCCGACGCTGGTGGCCAACTATATTCCCAATGGGGTCGACGTCACCCTGCAGAGCGAGAACGGCATGCTCGGCATGGGGCCGTTCCCGTATGAGGGCGAGGAGGACTCCGACCTTATCAACGCCGGCAAGCAGACCATCACCGAGCTGCCGAAGACCAGCTATTTCTCGTCCGCTGACAGCTTTGCCATGATCCGCGGCGGCCATATCGACCTGTCGATCCTCGGCGCGATGCAGGTGTCAGAATGCGGCGACATCGCCAACTGGATGATTCCCGGCAAGATGGTGAAAGGCATGGGCGGGGCCATGGACCTCGTGGCCGGGGTGAAACGTGTCGTGGTGGTGATGGAGCACGCGGCGCGAGGTGAGCCGAAACTCCTGAAATCCTGTACCCTGCCGCTAACCGGACAGCGCGCGTCGATCTCGTCATTACCGATCTTGGCGTGTTTCGTCTGGCGCGCGAAGGGGCGCAGCCTATGACGTTGATTGAGCTTGCCGACGGCGTTGCGCTGGACGAGATCAGGGCCAAAACACGGGCGTCGTTCGACTTGCAGATCGGCTGACCAGGCTGTTTGGGGAGCGAGCAACGATGCTCGCGGCGCTCGGCTTAGTCGTTACGCCGCCGCGCCAAACGATACGTACCTCGGCCCGGTCGCGGGCGCTGCGGTGCCCGGTCGCGAGGTTGTATTGGCCCGCTTGCTGGAGGTTTTGCTGATCGAGGCCTTGCGATCAACCACGGGACCGGCTTCGGTACCTGGCCTGCTGCGCGGACTTTGCGACGATCGGCTTGCCGTCGCGCCGCGGGAGATGTACGAACGCCCGGGCAAGAGTTGGTCAGTCATGAATCTCGCGAAGGCGGCCGCGCTTTCACGCTCGACATTTTTCGACCGGTTCCGGCGCGAAGTCGGCGTTGCGCCGATGGAATACCTCCTGGGCTGGTGCATGGCCCTGGCGAAGGACCTGCTGAGGCGGGAAAGACTCAGCGTAACCCAAGTGGCCGAACGCGTGGGTTATAGCTCGGCAAGCACGTTCAGCGTCGCGTTCTCGCGACACGCTGGAACGCCGCCAGCGTACTACGCGCGCGCAACCTCGTAGTTTTGCGGATCTTCCGTCAATGGAAAGACGGGCCTTCAACATATGATCAGCGATTCTACGGTACGGCGATTCCACGTGGTAGGACACGCGAGAGCCTGTCCCCTCGCTCAACCGCCTAGAACCCAGATATCTAAGGAGATTCTTTGTCAACTTGTGCGGTAATCGGCGGCCAAGCGGAGGCCATGAACATAGGAACTGATCACTACAACGGTGTGCCTTGGCATCGATAGGATCAGTCGTAGAAGAACCGCAGGCTGCATGCCTCATCGCACTTCCAGTCCGTGGAGTCCGGCTGTAATCTTGTTACCGTCGCGCAGTGCCGGCAGCCAACGGTACGGTCGGGCATTCACGATGGGATAGCTCTCCCGGGCAAAGCCGGTCGTGTACTTCACCGCGCATGCCGATTTTCCTGTTGACCGATACCTTCAAATTATCGTAGGTTCGCAGCAATGAAAATCGATCTCGAATCCATGCAGACCGCCGCTGACGATGCCAGCGAATTGCTGAAGGCGCTCGCTAACCGGCACCGCCTCCTGATCCTGTGCCAACTCATCGAGAGCGAAAAATCAGTCGGGCAACTCGCGGAGTTCCTCGGCATTCGTGACTCGACCGTGTCTCAGCACCTGGCTTTGCTCCGCCGTGATCGACTGATTGCAGGCCGACGGGACGGCCAGACCATCTGGTATCGGATCGAGAGCGAGCCGGCCCGCAGCGTCCTGAGTGTGCTCTACAAGTCCTTTTGCGAGCCGCGGGCAGCAAAGGGAACGGCCACGCTCGCCGACGGCCCTTCTGCGGGAAATCGCGCTTCCGGGCGCAGGAAAGTCACGCAGGACTGATCGGGAATGGAGGCCGAGCCGTTGTTGAACTTCTGCACGCTAATAGTTGCAGTTTTTTGCAATCGTTGTTGCGCAACAATCGGTGCGCGACCTTCAAACGAGAGGAATGAACCATGACCAAAAATGTCGGAGGCATCGATCGCATCCTCAGGATCATCGTCGGTCTGGCGCTGCTGTCGCTCATCTTTCTGCTTGACGGCAACGCACGCTGGTGGGGGCTGATCGGGCTCGTTCCGCTGCTGACGGGCCTGTTCTCGACTTGCCCGCTCTATCCGCTCTTCGGCTTCAACACGTGCCCTCTCAAAGGGGGGCGGCAATGAAGCCTGTCCGCATCAACGACCGGCTGTCGATCTGCGAACAGCTCAGCACCAGCGATGTCAGCGCAGCTGCCGGGTCGGGCTTTCGGGCCCTGATCAACAATCGGCCGGATGGCGAGGATTTCGGCCAGCCGCGTGCCAGCGAAATTGCCGAGGCCGCCGCGCAGGCCGGACTCTCCAGTACGCATATTCCCGTGCGCGCCGCCGAGATCAGCGAAGATGCCGTGCGGGCGTTTCAGCGTGCGCTCGCCGATAGCGGCGGCCAAGTTCTCGCCTTCTGCCGGTCCGGCACCCGTTCCTTGACACTCTGGTCCATCGGCGAGGTTCTCGACGGCCGCATGGCGAAAGACGACGTCATCCCCTTCGGGCGGGAACGCGGCTTCGATCTGTCAGGAGCCGTTGCCTGGCTGGGAGCCCATGGCCACTAGCACCGCAAATCCATTTTCAGCAGACGAACCTTCAGAAAGGTAGCTCTTATGGCCCAGAAACCGGAAGTGACCGGCTTTTTCGACCGTCGCACGTGGTCGATCCAATATGTCGTCGCCGATCCCGAGACGAAGAAATGCGCGATCGTTGATCCCGTCTATGACTTCGACGAGAAGTCAGGCCAGACGGCCTCGACGAATGCCGACCGCATCCTCGAATTCGTGCGGGACAACGGTTACGAGGTTGAGTGGATCCTCGACACCCATCCGCATGCCGATCATTTCTCGGCTGCCGCCTACCTGAAACAGAAGACAGGCGCACAGACCGCCATCGGCGAGAAGGTCATCGAGGTCCAGAAGCTGTGGAAGGACTTCTACAACTGGCCGGATTTCCCGGCCGACGGCTCCCAGTGGGACCGGCTCTTTGCCGACGGAGACACCTTCCGGGTCGGCAATATCGATGCCAAGGTGATGTTCTCGCCCGGCCATACGCTCGCCTCGATCACCTATGTCATCGGCGATGCCGCCTTCGTCCATGACACGTTGTTCATGCCCGACAGCGGAACGGCGCGCGCCGACTTTCCCGGCGGCAGCGCCAAGGTGCTGTGGAAGTCGATCCAGGACATTCTGGCGCTTCCCGACGAGACCCGCATCTTCACCGGTCATGACTATCAGCCCGGCGGCCGGGAACCGCTGTGGGAGTCGACGGTCGCCGAGCAGAAGGCGAAGAACATCCACATGGCCAAGTACAAGACGGAAGAGGAGTTCGTCGCCGCGCGCGAGGCCCGCGACAGAACTCTGCCCATGCCGAAGCTGATCCTGCATTCGCTGCAGATCAACACCAGGGGTGGCCGTCTGCCCGAACCGGAAGCGAACGGCCGGCGCTATCTCAAGATCCCGCTCGATCTGTTGACAGGCGCATCCTGGGACTGAACCGGTGATCGAAAAGCTCTCCTGCGAAGCCGCCGATCTGAAGGCCAATGTCGATGAGGCATCGGCCTTCCTGAAGAAGCTGTCCAATCCGGACCGCCTGCTGGTCTGTTGCGCTCTCGTGGAGGGCGAGCGCTCCGTGCGCGAGCTCGAGGATCTGCTTGGCATCCGCCAGCCGGGCCTCTCGCAGCAGCTCGCCGGTCTTCGCGAGGCAGGACTGATCGCCGGCCGCAAGGAGGGCAAGCATGTCTTCTATCGGCTCGCCGACGCCCGCGTCGCGGCCTTCATCCACACCATGCATCGGTTGTTCTGCCAAACCGGCACGACCAACCCACAACCACGAGACTGATCGATGACCGAGTTCACACCACTCGCCTCCCTTCTCGGGGGCGCTATGATCGGCCTTGCCGCCATCCTCCTTATGGCCTTTCACGGCCGCATCGCCGGCATGACCGGCATTCTCTCCGGGCTCCTTCCGCCCTTGTCGAACGACTGGGCATGGCGCGCTGCTTTCATCGCAGGGGCGATCGTGGCTCCCGCCTTGATCATCATCGTAGCCGGGGCTTCGGCCGTGCCGTTCGAAAGCCCGGTTCCTACGCCCTGGCTCATCATCGGCGGTCTCATCGTCGGCATCGGCGTCCATTTTGGCGGAGGCTGCACGTCGGGCCATGGCGTCTGCGGGCTTGCACGCCTCTCGCCGCGCTCGATCGCCGCCACCCTGATCTTCATGGCTTCGACGGCGCTCACCGTCTTCGTTGTCCGTCACCTTCTCGGAGGCTTCTGATGGCCCGAATCCTTTCCGCCCTGATTGCCGGGCTCATTTTCGGCGCCGGCATCGCCATTTCCGGCATGATCAATCCCGCCAAGGTGCTCAACTTCTTCGACTTCGCCGGAACCTGGGACCCGTCGCTGGCCTTCGTGATGGGCGGCGCGCTCGTGGTCACCGCCATCGGCTACAGTTTCATCCTCAAGCGCCCGGCGCCGCTCTTCGACAAGACGTTCCATCTGCCGACGGCACGCAAGCTCGATCTTCCGCTTGTTGCCGGCTCGGCCGTGTTCGGCATCGGCTGGGGCATCACCGGCTTCTGTCCGGGCGGTGCCGTTCCGGCTCTCGGTCTTGGAGAGATGAGCGCCGTGATTTTCGTCGGCTCGATGCTCGCGGGCATCGTGCTGGCACGCTTCATCCGTCGTTCGGTTACCACGCGGATGCAATCGCGCATCGCCTGAGCAGGGGAAAGCAACAGGAACAATGCGTCTTCCAGCCATCAGGCTCCAGCGCTACCTCCCGATCCTCGACTGGGCACGGGCCTACGACCGCGCGACACTCACCAGTGATGTTGTTGCCGCGATCATCGTGACGATCATGTTGATCCCGCAGTCGTTGGCTTATGCAATGCTCGCCGGCATGCCGCCCGAAGTCGGCCTCTATGCCTCGATCCTGCCGCTCGTGGCCTATGCGCTGTTCGGCACCAGCCGCACGCTCGCAGTCGGCCCGGTAGCAGTCGTTTCCCTGATGACGGCCTCTGCCGTTGGCCAGATCGCCGTACAGGGGACGGCCGACTACCTTACGGCGGCGATCGTGCTGGCGCTGTTGTCGGGCGTCATGCTCGTGCTGATGGGGCTGTTGCGGCTCGGCTTCCTCGCCAACTTCCTCAGCCATCCGGTGATTTCCGGCTTCATCACCGCCTCCGGCATCCTGATCGCTGCCAGTCAGCTGAAACACATCCTTGGTGTTGCGGCCGGCGGCGACACGCTCCTCGAGATGATCATCGCGCTTGCCGGGCTGGCCGCTGAGATCAATCCCTACACCGTCGCCGTCGGCGTCGGCGCACTGGCCTTTCTCTACTTCGCGCGCACCCGCCTCAAACCTCTGCTGATCGGCATCGGCGTCGCGAAGCGCGCAGCCGACCTTGCGACCAAGACGGCGCCGATCCTTGCCGTAGCCGTCACCATCCTTCTCGCCGTCGCCCTCGACCTCGCCGCGAAGGGCGTGCCGCTTGTCGGTTCGATCCCGCAGGGCCTGCCGGCACTCGGCTTCCCCCAGGTTTCTTTCGAGCTGATCATGACGCTTGCCGCGCCGGCCTTTCTGATCAGCATCATCGGCTTCGTCGAATCCGTCTCCGTTGCCCAGACGCTCGCCTCGAAGCGCCGGCAGAGGATCGTCCCGGACCAGGAACTGATCGGGCTCGGCGCGGCCAACATCGCCGCCGGCCTCTCATCCGGCTATCCGGTGACCGGCGGCTTCGCCCGCTCCGTCGTCAATTTCGATGCCGGCGCCGAGACCCCTGCGGCCGGCGTCTTCACGGCTGTCGGCATCGCCTTCGCCACACTCTTCCTCACCCCGCTGCTCACCAGCCTGCCGCAGGCGACGCTGGCCGCAACCATCATCGTCGCGGTGCTGTCGCTCGTCGACTTCAAGGCGATCCGCCATGTCTTCCACTATTCGAAGGCCGACTTCTCCGCCATGGCCGCGACGATCATCGTCACGCTGCTCTGGGGGGTGGAGCCGGGTGTCGTCGCCGGCGTGGCACTCTCGCTGTTTCTCCACCTCTACCGCACCAGCAAACCGCATATGGCGATCATCGGCCAGGTGCCGGGCACCGAGCACTTTCGCAACGTCGAGCGACACCAGGTTCTGACCGATCCGCAGATACTGTCGATCCGCGTCGACGAAAGCCTTTATTTCGCCAACAGCCGCTATCTCGAGGATCGTATTGCCGAACTCGTTGCGCAAAGGCCGGACGTCCGCCACGTCGTGCTGATGTGTTCCGCCGTCAACGCCATCGACGCCAGCGCGCTGGAAAGCCTGGAGGAGATCAACCACCGACTCAGGGACGCCGATGTCACCTTCCATCTGACCGAAGTGAAAGGCCCGGTAATGGACCGGCTGAAGCGGGCCGACTTCCTTGACCACCTGACCGGCAGGGTCTTCCTCAGCCAGTTCGAGGCCATAAGTGCGATCCGTAGCGCAAATCCGTGACCCTCACTCGCTCCGCGGCTTTATCCCGAACCCGGCCGCGCGCTGCAACGGCGATGCATTCGACGGACATGCCCAGCGCAGTCACGTGCCGGTGCTGGTTGACGTTATAGCACCCTGGCGCGGCCCGTGCCGCGTGATGGTCTGCGCACGGACCCGAGATTGCCCGCCTCTCAGGCGGGATGGCAGCCGCATGGCGCGTCGCCAGTGCGCCGCCGACCCATAGCGGCCAATAGACCACTTATCCAACGGGGGAGGACTACGACAATGAAAAGACGAGATTTCCTTTTGGCCGGCGGGGCATTTGCTCTTGTCGGTCTTCCAGCACAACGGGCATCCGCCGCACGCCGATGGCGAGCGTGATCGTGATGACGGCGGGCAACCCCTCCGGCACCACGCCGACGGCGAGGGCGACGACCGCAATCAGCGCCTCTTGCCAGACGAAGCCGCGCACCTCGACCGCGAACCGGAACAAAAGCAGCGCCGCCGCGATGGCGATGAAGGTGAAGCGGCGGCCGAAACGGTTGATCTGCCGCAGCAGCGGCGTGGCCAGCTCCTCGACGCTGCCGACCAGGGTGCTGATCTTGCCGATCTGTGTGGCGGCGCCGGTGGCGATCACCACCCCGGTGCCCTGTCCGGCCGCCACCATCGCTCCGAATAAGCCATGGAGGTGCGGTCGCCCAGCTCCGCGTCGGCCGGCGCGGGCCCTTCGGCCTTGGCGCTGGCGACGGATTCGCCGGTCAGGGCCGCCTCTTCAAGGAGCAGACCCCGTGCGCGCAGAAGCCGCAGGTCCGCCGGCACGCGGTCGCCGGCCTCCAGCAGCACGACGTCGCCCGGCACGAGCTCGGCGGCGGGCACACTCTGGCGCCGCCCGGCCCGCAGGACATGCGCCCGCGGCGAGATCATCTTGCGGATCGCGGCAAGCGCGTCCTCGGCCTTGCCCTCCTGAACGAAGCCCACGATGGCGTTGATCAGCACCACGGCGACGATGACGCCGGCATCGACGAAGTGTCCGAGGGCCCAGGCCGCGCCCGCGCCCGCGAGCAAGAAATAGATCAGCGCGCTGTTGAACTGGGCCAGGAAACGAAAGACGGGATGGCGCCCGGTCGGCGGCGGGAGGGCATTCGGCCCATGCTTCCGAAGGCGCTGCGCAGCCTCCTGCGCCGACAGGCCGGAAGGGTACGAGCCGAGCGCGGAGACCACCTCCTCCGCCGGCAGGGCATGCGATCGCTGCGCCATATCCATCGAAATGCAGTTTCTCCTTCGCGTGTTCGGCGGCAAGCGCGCGCAGCCTGCCCCTCGTCAGACGCGATCTGCGGCCCGCAACCTTCGAACTCACCCTGGCACGCAGGCGGCGGTCTCGATATCCGACGATCGCCAGAGCCACGCCGGCCGATGATCCGGTCCGTTCACCCGGCCAGGCTTTGCGCGCTGACGGAGGCCGGTTCGGATTGCATGCTGCCGCACTCGCGCAGTTTCGCGTGCCAGGAGAGCGCTTCCTCGATGACATGCGGAGTGTGGCCGCCGCGGGCAAGCGCGCGTCGATAATAGTCGGAGAGTGCGTCGCGATAGGCCGGATGTGCGCAGTTCGCAATGATCAAACGGGCGCGTTCGCGTGGCGCCAGCCCCCGCAGATCTGCAAGACCGATCTCGGTTACCACCAGGTCGACATCATGTTCGGTGTGATCGACATGACTCACCATCGGCACCACGCTCGACACGAAACCATCCTTGGCCGTCGACTTGGTGACGAACACCGACAGGTAGGCGTTGCGCGCGAAATCGCCGGAGCCGCCAATGCCGTTCATCATATGCGTGCCGCCGACATGGGTCGAATTGATGTTGCCGTAGATGTCGAACTCCAGCGCGGTGTTGATGCCGATAATGCCGAGCCGGCGCACGACTTCCGGATGATTGCTGATTTCCTGCGGCCGCAGGATCAGCCGCTGCTTGTACCGGGGCAATTCCGGCAGCACGACCTGGTATTTCGCCGCCGAGAGCGTGATGGACGAGCCGGAGGCGAAATCGAGCTTGCCGGCATCGAACAGATCGAAGGTCGAATCCTGCAGCACCTCGGAATACATGGTGAGATTGTGGAAGGGCGTGTCGATCAGCCCGTGCAGCACCGCATTCGCAATGGTGCCGATGCCGGCCTGCAACGGTTGCAGGCGCTCTGTGAGCCGGCCCTTCTTCACCTCGTGCAGGAAGAACTCCGTCAGGTGCCCGGCGATCGCGCGCGTCTCAGCGTCGGGCGGCAGCACGCTCGAGGAACTGTCGAGCTTCGTCGTGATGACGATGGCCGCGATCTTTCCCGGGTCGACGGGAATGAAGGGCAGTCCGATCCGGCTTTGCGGCGCGACGATCGGAATCGGCTCGCGGGCAGGCCTGTGCGTGGGGATGTAGATGTCGTGGAGACCTTCGAGCGCGGCGGGCTGGGAGAGGTTGATCTCGACGATGACCTTCTCGGCGAGAATGGCGAAGCTCGCCGAGTTGCCGACCGACGTCGTCGGCACGATGCCGCCCTCTTCGGTAATGGCCACAGCTTCGATCACCGCGATGTCGACCGGGCCCATCTGGCGGCTGCGCAGCAGCTCGACGGTCTCCGACAGGTGCTGGTCGATAAACATCACCTCGCCGTTGTTGATCGCCTTGCGCAATGCAGGGTCCGACTGGAACGGCAGGCGGCGGGCGAGAACATGAGCCTCCGCCAGCGTCTTGTCGAGGTCGTTGCCGAGTGACGCACCGGTGATCAGGGTGATCTTCAGCGGCTCGGTTCGCGCGCGCTCGGCGAGCGCCATCGGCACCGCCTTGGCCTCGCCGGCGCGGGTGAAGCCGCTCATGCCGACCGTCATGCCGTCCTTGATCAGGCGCGCGGCTTCCTCCGCGCTGACCACCAGATCCCGAAGGTCGGAACGGCGTACCCGATCCTGATGCATGCGTGTTTCCCCCGCTTGTCGCCGTCGGTCCTGGCCGCCCCAGGCAACAGCTGCTTGTCGTTCTCGCGGGCCAGCCGCACTGGCTGACCCGCTTCGCGCTACCGGCAATGCTTCGATTGCCTGGCGTCATCATTCCTGCGCGTATCCTCCATCCCAGTGGCAGCGCGCATCCGGGCCTGTCTTTCTCACTGGGCCGTATAGCCGCCGTCAATCACAAGTTCCGAGCCCGTCACGAACTTCGACTCGTCGGATGCGAGGTAGAGGATTCCATAGGCGATGTCGTTCGGCTCGCCTACGTGGCCGATCGGGTGCAGCGCGTCGAGCGCCTTGCGTCCCTCGTCCGCCTCCCCATCCTCACTTACCAAAGTGTCCACCAGCGGCGTCCAAATGTAGCCCGGGTGGACCGAGTTCACGCGGATATTGAGCTTCTCCTTGGCGCAGTAGAGAGCCACAGACTTGGTGTAGAGCCGGACACCGCCCTTCGAGGCATTATAGACGCCGAGCAGCGGATCGCCGACGAGCCCGAGGATCGAGGAGAGATTGATGATCGAGCCGCCTGGGCGGGGATCATTCCGCTTCATCGCGAGTATCGCGTGCTTCGTCCCCAGATAGACACCGTCGAGGTTGATGCTCATCAGCTTGCGCCAGTCTTCATAGGTCTGCTCGTCGGGCGGGCAGGATTTGGCGATGCCGGCATTGTTGACGACGATGTCGACGCGACCAAAGCGATTGATCGTCGCCTCCACCGCCGCTTCCCACGCGCTTTCATCCGTCACGTCATGGTGAACAAACAAGGCGTCGCCGCCGGCATCGCGGATGCCCTTGGCCACCTGCTCTCCTTCCGCATCCTTGATGTCGGTGATCGACACCTTCGCCCCCTCGCGCGCCAGCAACTCGACCGTCGCCCTGCCGATACCCTGAGCCGCACCCGTGACGATGGCGACCTTTCCTTCAACACGTCCCATGACAATTTCCTTTCCACGATGCCTTTTGAATATTCGCTGTTGCTTGGCAAACCACTTTGATCCCGGTCAATCGCTATCGTACGGGCTCCAGCATGATCTTCTTCAGAATCCTGCGCACGAGCGGCGCGACCACCAGCACGCTCGGGAAGGCGATCACCCAGGACGAGAAATAGGCCCGCACCCAGAAGGAGACGAGCTCGGCCGACCAGCCGACCGCGAGCGCCGTGGATATCCCCGAGATGATGAAGGTCTGTATCCCGGAGAGCAGCAGCGCGAAGGCCAGATTTTCGTATTTCCTCGGCAGGAACGCCATTCCAACAACCATGATGCAGACGGACTTTGCCTCAAAATATACGATACTGCGCAAATGCGTAGAAACGAATAATTCGCATCACCGTCATTGAGGGCGTCGATCAGGCGCACTGTCCGCGGTTCACGACGAACAAGTGTATCTTCGCACTTGCGTAGGTACGTCATCGCGCGTATAGGAGTTTCAGAAATTTTTGAAACTTCAGGATACGCGAGTATGAACCTTCCGCCACTCGTCCAGGCCTTCGTGCTGCATTTCGGCGAAATGGGCAGCCGCTGGGGCATCAACCGCACCGTCGGCCAGATCTATGCGCTTCTCTATGTCTCGCCCGAACCGCTCTGTGCCGACCAGATCGTCGAGGCGCTCGGCATTTCGCGCTCCAACGTGTCGATGAGCCTGCGCGAGTTGCAGGGGTGGGACCTCGTCGTGCTCAAGCACCTGCCCGACGATCGACGCGACTTCTTCACCACGCCGGACGACGTCTGGCAGATTCTTCGCACCCTCGCCGAGGAGCGGAAAAAGCGCGAGATCGACCCGACGCTCTCGGTCCTGCGCGAAATCCTCATGCAGCAGCCGGGCAACGAGAATGAGCGCTTCGCGCAGCAGCGCATGGCCGAGATGCACGGCCTGATCGAGCGTCTGACCAATTGGTACGACGATGTCAAGCGGCTAGAAACCGACCGCCTCGCAACGCTTCTGAGCCTCGGTTCCAAAGTGACGAAGCTTCTGGAGACCAAGGACAAGATCGTCTCCATCGGCCGCAAGAAGCCGCGCTCCGGGGAGACGTGATCGTGATCGGGGCGGGCACCATCAACATGCGATCGGGTTCGGGAACGCCGCCGGCGGCGTCCTGCCCCTCCGCCAGTGCCCGCACCGGATCGACGTCTCTTGCTGATGAGGGTCTCTCGGACGACAGACCGAAACGGTATGCGCGGACGCTTTTGGGACCGGCGCTTCAGGTCGCCGCCTCGCTGCTCTGGATACCGCAGGCCGCGCTCATCAGCCTGTCGGTCGGCGACATTGCCGCCGGTGGCGACATCGACGCCGTGCTCATCAATGCGGGAGGCGTTCTGGCGCTCGGCATCGTCAGGGCCGTGGTCGACGCGCTCGGCGGCCGGGTCGCCTATCGCCAGGCGCGGGCGCTCCTGTCCCATCATCGTCGCGACGCGCTCGCGACGCTGGCCGCGCGCTCGCCGCTCGATGCCGGGCGCCCGGGATCCGGGCTGGCCGCAAGCACGCTCGGCGAGCAGGCCGAGGCGATCGTTCCCTATCTTGCGCGTTTCCAGCCGGCGCGCCTGCGGGCGAGCATCGTTCCCCTTGCGATCCTTGGCTGCGTCTTCGTCTGGTCATGGGTGGCCGCTCTCGTCCTCCTCATCGCCGCGCCGCTGATCCCGATCTTCATGGCGCTCATCGGATGGCGCGCCAAAGCAGCCTCCGAGGCGCAGCTTGTCGAATTGGGCGGCATGAATGCCTTTCTGCTCGACAGGCTGCGCGGCCTGGCGACGATCCGTTCGCTCGATGCCGTCGATCTGACGGCCAATCGGCTGAGAACCGACGCCGAGAGCCTGCGCACCCGCACCATGGCGGTGCTGCGCATCGCCTTTCTGTCTTCGGCCGTGCTCGAGCTCTTCGCCGCGCTCGGCGTCGCCATGGTCGCCGTCTATGTCGGTTTCCATCTTCTCGGCCAGCTTCCCTTCGGCGCATGGGGCAGCAAGCTTTCGCTGAGCGAAGGCCTGTTCATCCTGCTGCTGGCGCCCGCCTTCTTCGAGCCCTTGCGCGACCTCTCCGCCGTCTGGCATGACCGCGCTGCCGGCGAGGCCGCGCTCGAAGCCCTGCAGCGCCTCGCCCAGAAAGGCGAACGGCTTCCCGGCGCCGCTGACGGGGCGTCGGCGGACAAGCCATCCTCGCTGGCGCCGCTTTCGGTGCGCGTCGAGAACCTCCGTTTCCGTCATGCCGGACAGCGCGCGCCGGTCTTCGATGGTTTCGGGCTCACGGTCGCGGCGGGAGAACATGTCGCACTGCTCGGGCCCAGCGGAACGGGAAAATCGACACTGCTTGCGCTGCTTGCCGGTCTCTCCCTTCCCGAAAGCGGGCGCATCGTCATCGCTGGAGAGACGCTGACGGACCGCAATGCCTCGCTATTGCGCCGCCGCATTGCCTGGATCGGCCAGACACCGCATGTCTTCGCCGGCACGCTCGCCGGCAATGTCTCCCTCGGTCGGTCCGACGTCGGCAGGGCAGCCATCCAGAGCGCGCTGCAAAGCGTCGGTCTCGAAGAGGTTGCGGCCAGGAGAGGGGCCGTTCCGGTCGGCGAGAACGGGGTCGGGCTTTCGGGCGGCGAGGCTTCCCGCCTGGCGCTCGCGCGCGTGGCCGTGGCCCCGCAGACTGGGCTGGTCCTCGTCGACGAGCCCACCGCCCATCTCGACACCAGGACCGCAGCGGCGATCGCCGATGCGTTGATTGCGCTTGCCCGTGGCCGCACGCTGATCGTGGCCACCCATGATCCGGTGCTCGCGGCGCGCATGGACCGGATCGTGCGCCTGGCGCCTTCGCCGCTGGAGGACGCCGCATGATCGCTCGTGCACGCCAGTTACTTCCGGTCGCGCGGCTGTTCCTCACCGGCAACCGCCCCATGCTGCTCTCCGGACTGTTGCTTTCGGCGGCGACGGCGCTTTCCGGCGTGGCGCTCCTCGGCCTTTCCGGCTGGTTCATCACCGCGACAGCCATCGCGGGTCTGTCCGTTGCGACCGCGCTCGCCTTCGACGTGTTTGCGCCGTCCGCGGGCATCCGCTTCCTGGCGCTGGCGCGCACGGCCGCCCGCTACGGCGAGCGGTTGACCACGCATGACGCCACGCTCGGCGTTCTCGCCGAACTGCGCGAGCGCCTGTTCCGGGGATGGGCAAGAGCAGGGGTGGCGGGCGAACTCGCCAAGCGTCCCGCCCGTCTTCTCTTCCGCCTCACGCTCGACATCGACTCGCTCGACTCGCTCTATCTGCGGGTCGCCGTCCCGATCGCCGCCGCGCTCGCCGTGGCGCTGACGAGTGGTGTCGCCCTGGCGCTGGTGCATCCCGTGCTCGGCGCGGTGACCGCCATCTTTCTGGTTGTCGTCGGGACGGGCATCCCGATCGCAGCGGCGGTGGCTGCGAGGCGGCCGGCCCGGCGCAGGGCCTATGCCCTGGAGATCCTGCGCTCGCGGGTCATCGACCTCATCGCCGGCCAGACCGAATGGATCATGGCCGGGCAGCTCGCCGATCGCCAAGGCGAGCTCGGCGCCGTAGACCGCTACCTGTCGGACAGTGACGACGCACTGAACCGCATCGAAACGATGACCAGCATCGCCTTCGGCGCTGCCGGCGCGCTTCTCCTGTCGGCCGTCCTCGTGGCCATGGGGCTTCTGGCCGGACAAGGCATGTTCGCCGCGCCGGTCGCCGCCCTCGCTCTCCTCATAGCCCTGGCCGCGCTCGATCCCTTTGCGGCGCTGCGGCGCGGATCCGTCGAACTCGGCCGCACGCTGCTTGCGGTACGGCGGATCGCACCGCGTCTGGAGGCGGCGGCGCCGGCACCCGGTATCGCACCGCCGCCACCGGGTATCGCCGCGTGCCTTGCCGATGTCACCGTCAGGCATTCCGGCGCGAGAGCCCCGATCCTCCATGCGATCTCGCTTTCAATACGGGCTGGCGAGCGTGTCGCCGTGATCGGCCCGAGCGGAGCCGGCAAGTCGACGCTGCTTGCCCTCATCGCGGGCGAGATCGGCGCCGAGACGGGGCAGGTCGCATGCCGCTCCGCCACGCTCTTCACCCAGCGGACCGAACTGTTCCAGGATTGCCTACGCGACAATCTGCGCCTTGCCGACCCACAAGCCGACGACCGCCGTCTTTGGGAGGCGCTGGACGCCGCCGGGCTGCGCCGCGATGTCGACGCCATGGCGCACGGTCTGGACACGCGCCTCGGGGAAGGAGGGTACGGCCTTTCCGGAGGACAGGCGCGCCGGCTCGCACTCGCCCGTCTCCTCCTTCGTGACACGCCGCTCTGGCTGCTCGACGAGCCGACGGAAGGTCTCGATGGGGCGACGGCGCGCGACGTGCTGGCGCGCATCATGGCGCGCGCCGCAGGCCGCACGATCGTCGTGGCGACGCATATCCGGCGCGAGGCCGAAAACGCCGACCGACTGGTCATCCTGAACAAGGGAACCATCACCGCCGTCATCGGGCGTGGCGAGCCCGGCTTCGTGGCCGCACTCGCCGCGCTGCGACCCGACTGACGGCGCTCAACCGCAATCAGGCGCTACCTCTGGCGTGACGCCGTAATGACAAGGAGGCCGGACGAAGCCGGACCAAGTCAATGGAACTCGATATTGTTGATCTTTCGCGGCTGCAATTCGCCATAACCGCGCTCTACCACTTCCTGTTCGTGCCGCTGACGCTCGGCCTCTCCGTGCTGCTGGCCATCATGGAGACGGTCTATGTCATGACCGGCCGGCCGATCTGGCGACAGATGACGAAATTCTGGGGCACGTTGTTCGGCATCAACTTCGTCCTCGGCGTCGCCACCGGCATCGTCATGGAATTCCAGTTCGGCATGAACTGGAGCTACTACAGCCACTATGTCGGGGACATCTTCGGCGCGCCGCTGGCGATCGAGGGTCTGATGGCCTTCTTCCTCGAGGCGACCTTCGTCGGCCTGTTCTTCTTCGGCTGGGACAAGCTCTCCAAGGTCGGTCATCTCGTGGCGACCTGGGCGGTGGCGCTCGGCTCCAACCTTTCGGCGCTGTGGATCCTCGTCGCCAACGGCTGGATGCAGAACCCGGCCGGCTCCGTCTTCAATCCCGAAACAATGCGCATGGAGGTTAGCGACTTCTATGCCGTGCTGCTCAACCCGGTGGCGCAGGCGAAGTTCGTCCATACGGTCTCGGCAGGCTATGTCACCGCCGCGGTGTTCGTGCTCGGCGTTTCGGCCTGGTACGCGCTCAAGGGCCGTCATGCGGAACTCGCGAAACGCTCTATGACGGTTGCTGCCTCCTTCGGCCTTGCGGCTGCCCTGTCCGTCGTCGTGCTCGGTGACGAAAGCGGTTATCTGTCGACCGAGCACCAGAAGATGAAGCTCGCGGCCATCGAGGGCATGTGGGAAACCGAACCGGCTCCCGCCGCCTTCACGCTCCTCGGCTTGCCCGATCAGCAATCCCGCGAGACCCATTACGCAGTCAAGATTCCCTGGGTCATGGGCCTGATCGGAACGCGCTCTCTCACGACCGAAATCCCGGGCATCGAGGAGCTCGTGGTCCATGCCGAAAGCCGCATCCGCCGGGGAATCGCCGCCTTCGACGCGCTCCAGCAGATTCGGGAAGCCGGAGGCCCGAACGCCGTCGCTGCGGACGTTCGCGCGGCCTTCGAGGACAACGGCCAGCATCTCGGCTACGCCTTGCTGCTCAAGCGGTACGTCGACGATCCGCGCCAGGCGAGCGACGCGCAGATCGCGCAGGCGGCATGGGATACGGTGCCGCACGTGCCGTCCCTGTTCTGGTCGTTCCGCATCATGGTCGGGCTGGGCTTCTTCTTCATCGCTTTGATGGCCCTGTTCTTCTATCTCTCGGCAAGACGCAGGCTCGACCGCTATCCCCTGCTGCTGCGTCTCGCGGTCTTTTCCATCCCGCTGCCGTGGATCGCAGCCGAGCTCGGATGGGTCGTCGCCGAGTTCGGTCGCCAGCCCTGGATCATCGAAGGTGTGCTTCCCACCGCCGCCGCGGTCTCGAATCTCGGGGCCGCGACGCTGCTCGTCACCATCGCCGGCTTCGTGCTGATCTACACGGTCCTGTTCGTCATCGAGATGGCCCTGATGATCCGGGCGATCCGCAAGGGACCCGAGCCCGACGACGAGGCCGAGGCCGAACTCGTTTCCCCGTCCCTTGTCGCCGCGGAGTGAACATCATGATCCTGCATCAATTCATCGACTACGAAATGCTCCGCGTCGTCTGGTGGCTGCTGCTCGGCGTGCTCCTGATCGGTTTCGCCGTGATGGACGGCTTCGACCTTGGTACCGCCACGCTGCTGCCCTTCGTCGCCAGGAGTGATGTGGAGCGGCGCGTCGTCATCAACGCGGTCGGGCCGGTCTGGGAAGGCAACCAGGTCTGGCTGATCCTCGGCGGCGGCGCCATCTTCGCCGCCTGGCCGCCGCTCTATGCGGTGTCCTTCTCCGGCTTCTACCTGGCCATGTTCGCCATCCTCTTCGCGCTGATCCTGCGCCCGGTCGGTTTCAAATACCGTTCCAAGCGCGACAGCGCGGCCTGGCGCTCGGCCTGGGACTGGGCCCTCTTCATAGGCGGTTTCGTGCCGGCGCTCGTCATGGGCGTGGCAGTCGGCAATGTGCTGCAGGGCGTGCCGTTCCGTTTCGGCGACGATCTGCGCATCTATTATGAGGGCACGACGCTGTTCGAACTGCTCAATCCGTTCGGATTGCTGGCCGGGCTTGTCTCGGTCGCCATGCTCGTCATGCATGGGGCGGCCTGGCTCATCCTGAAAAGCGAGGGTCCCGTCGCCGAGCGCGCGCGACGCTGGGGAAGCATCGCCGCCATCGTGACGATCGCCCTGTTCGCGCTCGGCGGCGTCTGGCTCTGGCTCGGCATCGACGGCTATCGGATCGCCAGCGAAGTCACCACGACCGGTGCGTCCAACCCGCTGCGCAAAACCGTCGAGCAGGCGCCAGGCGTCTGGTTTGAGAACTATGGCGCGCATGCGTGGATGACGATCGCTCCCGCGCTCGGCTTCCTCGGCGCGGCGGGGGGCTACGCCTTCATGCGCGCGCGCCGGGAAATCCCGGCACTGCTCTCCACCTCGATCTCCATCCTCGGCATCATCTCGACGGTGGGATTGTCGATGTTCCCGTTCATCCTTCCGTCCTCCCTCGACCCCCGGTCGAGCCTGACGGTCTGGGATGCCTCCTCGAGCCATCTCACGCTCTTCATCATGCTGGTCGTGACCGTCGTCTTCGTGCCGATCATCGTCGCCTATACCGCGTGGGTCTATCGCGTCCTGTGGGGCAAGGTGGACGAGAAGGGCATCCGCGAAGGAAACGGTCACGCCTATTGACGGAAAGGATAGTTGCAATGTGGTATTTCGCCTGGCTTCTCGGCCTGCCGCTGGCGGCGGCGTTCGCCGTCCTCAATGCGATGTGGTACGAGCTCATGGACGACACGGCGAAGAAGCCGACGCAGCCGCTGCCCGCGGCCGGACACGCCCGCCCGGACCGGTGAGCCCCGGGACGTCACCTTTCGGTGGCGTCTTGGCGTCTTCCAGCGGCGGCAGTCGCTTTGCCATGCCGCAGCGGCGATGGTTCAGCGGCGCATGCCAAGGGCGGATGCCATGCCGCGTGGCGGCCTCGCTTCACCCCTGCTGGCCTTTGGCCCAGGTCTGGATGAGCCGTCCCAGGGCACGAAACTCCTCGCCGCGCATCGATTGCCTGCGCCAGCACAGGCCGATCTCCCGGGCATTGGCCTGGTCCGACAGCGGCCGCGTCACCACCGGGCTGCCTTTGAGAATGCCCGCGGACAGCGCGCTTTCGGGAAGCAGGGTCGCTCCCATCCCCTCGGCGACCATAGCGACCAGCGTGTGCAGGCTGGTCGCCGAAAAGGTCGTCTGCATCCGTCGGGGAGCCGCCTCCAGGAACGGCAATGCATGGCTGTGAAGGCACTGATCCTTCTCCAGGAGCAGAAGCGGCTCGCCGTTGAGGTTATCCTCGCTCAGACATTGCGCATCGGCGAGCGAATGCTGAGGGCTGCAGGCGAACCAGTAGGGATCCTTGAACAGGGCCATCGTCTCGAAGCCGCCCACGTCATAGGGGAAGGCCATGAGCAGCAGATCGAGCCGGCCCGCCGCCAGCCGCTCGAGCAGAGCCCCCGTCTTGTCCTCCCGCAGCACCAGCCTCAGCTCCGGATATCGCCCGCTGATGTAGGGCAGGAGCCTCGGAAGAAGAAACGGCCCGATCGTCGGGATCACCCCGAGGGCGAGCTGACCGGTCAAAGGCAGGGCTGCCCTCGCACCCATCTCGATGAGCGCCTCGGCCTCCTGGAGAAGATGGCGCGCCCGCTCGGCGATCTGGAGACCGGCCGGTGTGATGAAGACGGTCCGCTTCGTGCGCTCGGCCAGCGTGACGCCGAGCACGGCTTCGAGTTCCCTGATGCCAACGCTGAGCGTCGACTGGGTCACCCCGCATGCATCCGCCGCCCGTCCGAAATGGCTGTGATCCGCCAGGGCGACGAGATAGCGCAGCTGCCTCAGATTCGGGAGCGGCTTCACCGGCAATCGTTTCCTTCGATAACTGAAGCCAGAATAATTCATTTCTACGAACTTACGCAATATCGTATATGAGGCGCAGAGCAATATTCGAAGGAGGATCATCTGATGGGCCCGAAGCCAGCTTCCTATCCAGTCGATCTCTCGGTCAGTCCAGACGTAACGCCGTTTTTCGACGAGGCGACCAACACCATCAGCTACGTCGTCAAGGACCCGGCCTCCAAGGCGTGCGCCATTGTCGATTCGGTGATGGACATCGACTACGCCGCCGGCCGGATCGCCTACGAGTCCGCCGATGAGATAATCGACTTCGTCACCAGGAATGGATTGACCGTCGAGTGGCTGATCGAGACGCACGTCCACGCCGACCATCTTTCGGCCGCGCCCTACATCCAGGCGAAGCTCGGCGGCAAGCTGGGCATCGGCGACCGCATCACCATCGTCCAGGACACCTTCGGCAAGATCTTCAACGAAGGCACCGAGTTTCAGCGGGACGGCAGCCAGTTCGACCGGCTGTTCCAGGACGGCGACACCTACACGATCGGGACGATGAATGCGTTCGCCATGCACACGCCCGGCCACACGCCCGCATGCATGACCCATGTCGTCGGCAATGCCGCCTTCGTGGGCGACACCCTGTTCATGCCCGACAGCGGAACGGCTCGCGCCGATTTCCCGGGTGGGGATGCACACGAACTCTATCGCTCCATCAAGAAGGTGCTCGCCCTTCCTCCTGAGATGCGCCTGTTCATGTGCCACGACTATGGTGCCGACGGCCGGCGGGAAATCCGATGGGAAACCACGGTCGGTGAGGAGCGCGCGCACAACAAGCACGCGCGCGACGGCATCAGCGAAGACGAGTTCGTCGCCATGCGGACGGCCCGCGACGCGACCCTCGCCATGCCCAAGCTCATCATTCCGTCGATCCAGGTGAACATGAAGGCCGGCGAACTGCCTGCGCCCGATGCCAGCGGCAAGCGCTTCCTCAAGGTTCCCATCGACGCTCTCTGACTGCCGGATATCCGCAGCAGAATCACCCCGCACCCCGCTCAACCACAACGAAAAGGACAACCCTATGAGCTGCTCCGATACCAGACCCCAGCCGACGCCGACGGCCAGCGAGAGCCCGGCGCCAAGCGCCGCCACTTCGTCGTACGCATCGACCGAGCCAACCGGCTCCGCGGCCATGCCCCGCATCAACGAACCGGCGCCAGCCTTCAAGGCCAACACGACGCATGGCGAGCGCTCGCTTGCGGACTATAAAGGGCGCTGGCTCGTGCTGTTCTCCCACCCGGCCGATTTCACGCCTGTGTGCACCACCGAGTTCATCGGCTTCGCCAAGGCTGCCAACGCGTTCAAGGCGCTCGATTGCGAATTGCTCGGTCTCTCCATCGACAGCATCTTCTCGCATCTAGCCTGGGTCAGGAACATCAAGGAGAAGTTCGAGGTCGATATCCCGTTCCCGATCATCGAGGATCTGTCGATGACGGTCGCCAGGGCCTACGGCATGATCCATCCGGGCGCCTCCGACACCTCCGCCGTGCGCGCGACCTTCATCATCGATCCCAATGGCATCCTGAGGGCCATGGTCTACTACCCGATGACCAACGGCCGCAGCGTCGCGGAGATCCTCCGCCTCGTGAAAGCGCTCCGCACCAGCGATGCCCATTCCGTCGCCACCCCGGAGGCCTGGCAGCCCGGCGAGAAGGTTCTGGTCGGTGCACCGAAGACCGTCGAGGCCTGCGAGAGCCGCATGAAGGACGGCCTCGAGACGACAGACTGGTACTTCTCCATGAAGTCCGTCGCCTGACAATCAGCTTCGGGACGTTCCCCAAAGGGACGTCCCGACATTGTTGCCTCCGGCGACAAGAGCGGCCTCGACGGGGCGGAAGCCCGCAAGGACGGATGCGGCCGAAGAAATGGGCCGACGCGCGAGAAGCATCGCGCCGAAGCGAGCATCGGTCTCTCACCGGGCGAGCTCATCACGAAAAGCAACCTCGGAGGCTGAAGCGCTTGCTTGCCCCGTCAATGGCCGAACGGCGCCGATTCAATTGAGATGTTCAACGAGCGAGTGTAGCCGCATATGTCTGTCACAACCGATCGCAATATCGTTCATATAGAGGAGAGTGGTCACGGCCCCTACGGTCAGTTCGTCAGCATCGGTCACCATGTCCTCGGCGCGGACGAGCCGCAGGCGCTTGGTGGCGAGGACACCGGCCCTGATCCCTTCGAGTTCGTCATGGCCGGTCTTGGCGCCTGCACGGCCATGACCATCCGCATGTACGCGAGCAGAAAGAACTGGCCGCTTGAAAACGTCCAGGTATCCGTCCAGCACGTGCGCGCCACGGGCGTCTCTTCAGATACCAGGCCGCACGCCATGGAACGACGCATCGTGCTCGTCGGTCCGCTCACCGACGAGCAGCGCGACGCCCTCATCAAAATAGCGCAAAAGTGCCCGGTCGGTCTCGCCCTCGAGGCCGGGATCGAGGTGCTCACGGTCGAGGCGAGCGGAGTGAGTTGAACGGTCTCTACCAAGGCGAATTCAGGGCTCTTCTCGACCGCGCCAACCTACCGCTCCATAGTTGCACGATCGGCGTTCGTGTCGAAGACGCCATGGGGTGGGGCAAGCAGCAGCGACGGCCCATTCAGGTCGAACACCTTCGCCATCCCCGCCGCATCCGTGCTGACCCACTCTCAGGCAATCAAGCGTGGCCATTTTCATCTCGGTTCGGCGATGCTGGCGCAGCATGTAGCCGGAGAACACCCAGCCGCTGACCGCATCGGCACCACGGTAGACGACCGTGTCGACGAAGTTCTTAGTCTTGTATTTGTCGGCTGTCGGCACCGAAATTAAAAGGCATCTCGCGACCGGGGCGCACAAGCGCGTATTCTCCGACGTGCGGATAACCATGCCTATGCCTGCCCCCGATGGTGATAGGTGAGCGCCGAACTCCGCCTACAGTCGCCATCCGCCCCCGGGACCACCATAGGAACCGTTGTAGTAGATCAGATGGCGGATGCTGTCGGGATAGAGCGAGGCATGGTGGTCGAGTCACTGCGACCCCGTCGTCCAGCCACGCCATCATGCCGCCTATCCCCTCGGCATGATTGCGCTGTGTCGACGGTCGCCGGGTTTGGTAGATCTTCTCAGAAGAAGAGCTGTGATTTGGCAATGTCTCGGCAATGCGGCGCGTCATAGAGCCTCGACTACCGGTCTGCGCGGGTTTGCTTGGCCAGTTCGCGTGCAAAGCTGATCAGGCGCTGCAGGCTCGGATTGTCATTTGCAGGAGACCAGACGGCGCTGAAAGGAACAATATCCGCCTCTGCGCTAAGAGGGACCAGGCTGAGGTCACGGATGGTCACCCCCCTCCAAGCCTCGACGACCGGCGTTATTCCTTTGCCCATGGCGACCATATGCATCAAGGTCTCCTGATGCACATCGTGATATTCAACCATCGGATAGGTGCTGTAGTCACAGATTCTCCGCACGATGTAGTCACGGATTTCCGGTCCGGGACCAAATCGGGATACGATGAACACTTCATCGACCAACTGCGACCAATCGAGCTTCTCGAGCCGGGACAATGGATGGGACCGAGGCAGGGCGATATGGACCCGCTCTCGCCAGAGCTCCACCGTATTGCACCCCTTCACCTCGCCGTTGCCCGTAAAAAATCCCACGTCGAGCTGATGGGCGCGAATGGTGCGAATATGGTCCTGACGCCCGCCATCACGAATATCGAGCCGGACTCCAGCGTGCGCAGCCTCGTATCTACATAGGAGCTCCCGCAGAAATCCTCCGGCGAGCGTCGTGATCACCCCGACCCGCAGCCTGCCGGTCTCCACACGCCCCGCAGCTTCCGCGCACTGGATGGCCTGCCAGATCTGTCGAATCGCCGGGACCGCTTGCTCAATGAACTGCCGGCCTGCTTCGGTCAGCCGAGTGCCAAACTGGCCACGCTCGAACAGTCCGACACCTGTTCGATTCTCGAAATCTCGTATAGCTTTGCTGACACTAGACGGTTCCACACCCAGAAGATCCGCCGCGCCCCGAATGCTCGTGCTCTCTGCGGCGGCCAAGACATATCTTATTTGCCTGAAGTCAAAGTCTTTGGCCTTGCCAAAATGATCTGACGACGTCGCTTCTCGCGGATGCTTTCCTTTCGACATTCCGCCCCTTCCGGACATTTCCTACACGCGGGCGAGCTGACCTTTCGTCGTTAGAATCGGCCGCACAAGCAATGCGCCATTTGCCCTTACAGTCCTCTTCTCGGGCTGGGTGCCGCAGGTCCGGGCCGTGGCGTAGGCTGTAGTCAGAAGCTGTACCTTCTACTACGAGCAGCTGATTGCTCTGTTCTCGGCGCGATCGGGATCGGCGCGGGGCGCTCGCGACAGCATGGCTTTGCTGAATTGCAGCTCCGCGCGAAGACCGCCCTCGGAACGGTTCCCGAGACTGACATTCCCGCCGAGGCGCTTCGCCGCCAGCTCGGCAATCGCGAGCCCGAGACCGCTTCCCATCGCTGTCTTGTTGCGGCCGCGGTAGAACCTTTCGCAAACCTTGGGCAACTCGTCTTCGGGGATTCCGGGGCCGTTGTCTTCAATGGTCACCGCGACGGCGTCGCCATCGATCCTCACTCCGCAACGGACGACGCCGTCGTTGCGGGAATGCAGCACGGCATTTTCCATGAGGTTGCGCACCGCCAGCATGAACAGCGACGCGTCGAGCTGAAGATAGATATCGTTCAGCTTGGCGTCGATCTCGATCGGCACCGCGTCCGAGTAGTGTTGGCGGATGTCGTCGACGAGCTGGCCGACCAGCTTGCCCAGGTTGACGCGACGACCGTCGGCATCGGCTTCGCCCCGCTCGGCATTCGTCAGGTCGGTGAGCTGACGCATCAGCCGAGAGGTCCGGTCCACTCCGACCACAATCTGGCGCAGCGCGTTGCGCCGAATGTCGGGATCGTCGCTACCCAGCGCGACCTGCGCCTGGGTTTTGAGTCCCGCAACCGGCGTGCGCAGTTCATGCGCCGCGAAAGCCGTGAAGTCGCGCTCGCGCTCGCGGGCCGCATGGACGCGTCCGAACAGCCCGTTGAGCGAGCGGATGACGGGCTTGATCTCGGAGGGCGTGTCCACGTCCGGCAGCGCGCTCAGATCGGACGCCGGACGTGTCTCCAACGCATGAGCCATCTTGTTGAGAGGCCCGAGGCCTTTCCTGACGCTCAGCCATATCAGCCCGGCCAGGATCGGCAGGATCAGCAGTGCCGGAAGGGCCAGGCCCCGGATGACATCGGCGACCAGCCGGTCGCGAACGCGCATATTGTCCCCGACGAGAACGCGCATGCCCAGATCGGCGTTGACCACGGCATAGACGCGCCAGGTCTCTCCATCGATGAGCGTCTCCGAAAAGCCATCCTTGGCATCGGATAGGGGAGTCGCCGGCGCTGCGTCCGAACGGCCGACCAGGGTCCCGTCCAGCGCCCAGATCTGACACGAAAGCTGGCGATCGTAGGAGGCATGCATGGTTGGCTCGATGGCCGGAATCTGCGCTGCGCGCATCGGATCGATCTCCTGGCTGGTGATCAGCGAGCTCACCATGCGCGCCGCCTCGATCAGCCGGGCGTCGAGAACCCGCTCCACCTCAGCGCGGGTGCTGAGATAGATCCAGGCGATAGCCGACATCCACACCACGCCGGTGGTGATCATCAGGATCAGGAAGAGCCGGCTCCGGATCGACGTCACGCGGTCGCCTCCGCCAGCTTGTAGCCGACGCCGCGCACCGTCTCGATGACGCCCGGGCCGAGCTTCTGCCTCAGATTGTGGATGTGCACTTCGATCGTGTTGCTTTCGATATCCTCTTGCCAGCCATAGAGCCGGTCCTCGAGCTGCGACTTCGACAGGATTTGGCCGGGCCGATCCATCAGCGCATGCAGGATGGAGAACTCGCGGCGCGAAAGACGAACCGCCTCACCGCTCTTTGAGACCGCCATCGTCGCGGGATCGAGGCGCAGATCGCGCCAGATGCGGCAGGCGGACGTGCCGCCGTTGCCGCGTCGCGTCAGCGCCCTCAGCCGGGCGGCTACCTCGTTCAGATCGAAGGGCTTCCCCAGATAGTCGTCCGCGCCGGCGTCGAGGCCGGCGATCCGGTCGGGCACGCTGTCCCGCGCCGTCAGAAGAAGGACCGGCGTTCCAACCTGCCGCCCTCGCAATTCGTCCAGTACGCCGAGCCCCGAGCCGTCAGGGAGCATCAGGTCGAGAACGACCGCGTCAAAGGCCGAGATTCTTAGTGCAGCCGAGGCATCGGCGCAGGTGGAGACTGCGTCGACCGTGAAGCCGGCCAGGCCCAGCCCGACCTGCAGGCCGTTCAGCAGCACCGCGTCATCTTCGACGACCAAAACCCTCATGACAACTTTACTCAGCTTCCGTCAGAACAGTCGCAATCGGGTGCCGACCTTAAGCCAGCCTTAAGGTGGCAGGCGTGGATCCCGGCTCCAGGCGGTATGCCGCCTGTCCCTCTCACGATCGAAAGGAGATTCCGTATGCCAGCTCTCACGCGTCGCGGCGCCATGGTCGCCATGGGAGGCGCGGCTCTCGCAGTGCCTCTCATGCAACGCTCCGCCCTCGCGCAACACGCCGACGTTTCGAAGGAAATGATTCTCAATGACCCCGCGGCCCCGGTTTCCGGAGACCCCCGCGGCGACCTGACGATCGTGGCCTTCCTCGACTACAACTGCCCCTACTGCAAGAAGTCCGCGCCCGACCTTGCTCGCGTCGTGAAGGAAGACGGCAAGATCCGCCTCGTCTACAAGGATTGGCCGGTGATCCGGCCGACCTCGATCGATGGCGCGACCATGGCGCTCGCCGCCAAATATCAGGGCAAATACGAGGTTGCGCACCACGCGCTGATGGGCATTCCCGGGGTCGGCGTCCCAAGGGAGAAAATGCGCGAAGGTCTGGAGGCCGCGGGCATCGACATGCGCCGCCTCGACGCGGACATGACAGCCAAGGCAGCTGAAATCGACGCCATCATCAAGCGCAACATGGCGCAGGCCGATGCCATCGGTTTCTCGGGCACGCCAGCCTACCTCATTGGGCCCTTCCAGACTTCGACCCTGGACTATCAAGGCTTCAAACTGGCTGTGGCGGACGCGCGAAAGCGGCAGGCAGAGGGACAGTGAGACGAACACGTGCTCACCACCCCCGCTCGCGATGTTTGCTGTCGATCCTGCTGCCTTTGATCTTGCCGATCGCGACGGTCAGCGGGCACGAGCCATAGCCGTCATAGGCCTTCGGAAACGACTTGCCATCGCAGGCGGACAGGAGGTTGGCCACCACGGAAGACTGAAGCCGCACGGCTGCAGCCGTCTGGGCATTTGCCGTCGAGACCGCATCCCTGCCCGGCTGGTACGAATGCGTCTCCGAGGGCTCCGCGACGGCGATGTCGAGATCACGCCTCGGTCGCTTGAACTCGCAACGGCTATACCGGCGGCTCCTCCACCGACGATGATGATGTGGTGCTTGAGCTGCAGCGCCTTCGGCTCCTGCGGATGCACGGCAGCTTCCATTGAATTTTCCCATTTTCAGATCGTTACTTCTGATTTTATGTAACTGTGTAATCCATGTCGACAATAGTCAAGCAGGCATCCCATGGAGCTCATTCCGGTCACAGAGAAGTTTTCCGTCGCGGGGCAACTTCAGCCCGACGATTTCGCTAAGTTGCGTCGCCTCGGGTTCAGGAGCGTCATCAACAATCGTCCCGACGGCGAGGACCCGTCACAGCCGGGAACCGATGTGGAAGAAGCGGCGGCCAGGGCGGCCGGTCTCGACTACGTGTTCATCCCCGTCACCAGCACCTTGATGACGGCGGACGATGCTCGCCGTTTCGCCGAAGCCATCGTCGCGTCGGACGGCCCCGTCCTGGCGCATTGCCATTCCGGCGCGCGTTCCTTCTACATGTGGGTGCTGGCCGGCGACGCGGACGTTCCGGGATTCAAGAATGACAAGTTCGTCGCCACGGCGAGCGGGACCGCACCGGACCACGCCCAAGTCCGGATCGCTGTGAGTCGAGGTCCAGCCAAACCAACGATGTAGGGTTTCTTCGATCCTCGCACTTGAGGCCGTCCGGTGCGTCGCCGGCGATCCGGCGATCAGATCATGCGCCATCATCGATCCGGTCCTCGCCTGCGCCGAGAAGCCCGGAGCTGCCAGGACCGAACACGCCGACGGGATCCTCGCCAATTCGTCGAGCAGGTCCTGATGGTTGAATGTATTTTCGACACCCAACCCCGCACGGCGTCCACCTGCGGAGGCCGCCGTCTCTCCTAATGCTGTCTTAAGCTGGCAGGGAGAGGACGCCAACGTTCTGAGTTTTGCACGCGACGGTCTCAATGGGCATGATCGAATTGAAGAAGCTTCTGCTCGCTGCCGCTTTCGCAGCGAGCCTCGCAGGCTGCAATGACGACAGCGGCACGGCCTCGGCAGATGCTGGCCGTGAGGGGGAGGCGGTCTTGCAGGCTCTCGAGGAACGGGGCCTGGCCGTCCACGGTCCTCTCGATGTCCCGGGAGGATTGAGCGCATTCGCCGCGAGCTCGGGCACGCAGCCGGTGGCCATCTATGTCATGCCGGACTCCAACTACGCGCTGATCGGCGCGCTGATCGATGCGCGCGGCAGTTCCGTCGCTGACGCCGAGTTAAATCGGGTGGCGAGCGAACCGATCGAGCGCGAGGCTTGGGCAGCGCTCGAGGCCGCGGCCTGGGTTCAGGACGGAAACCCCAATGCGGAGCGCGTCGTCTATGTGTTCACCGATGCGAACTGCCCGTACTGTAACCAGCTATGGCGCTCGGCGCGTCCATGGGTGGAGGCCGGCAAGATCCAGCTACGTCATATCATGGTCGGCGTGATCCGCGCCGATTCTGCCGGGAAGGCGGCCGCGATCCTGGAAGCATCCGATCAGCAGGCCGCGCTCACTCAGAATGAACTGAACCATGCCAGCGGCGGCATCGCCCCTCTTGCGACCATATCCGCCGACACCAACGCCAAACTCAACAGCAATGTCGAGTTGATGAGGCGGCTGGGCTTCAGCGGCACGCCGGGGCTCGTTTCCAGAGGCAGCGACGGTTCCCTCAACGTGCAGGCCGGCGCCCCCCGGGGAACCGCCCTCGAGACCGTGTTCGGGCCGCTTTAGGCCGTATCGGTCGCCGTCGTGCGGCGTCAGCAGAGCCGCGCACCTCTTAAGCCTGCCTTAAGCTGCCGATCAGACCTCTCCCGCCCGTGTCACATGAAGCGGGAGCATGCCGTTGCCTTCGAGAACTATCTGGTCCGTCCTTGTCGCGGTGCTGATGATTGCGATTGCCGCGATATCCACGCCGGCATCTGCGCAGGTGACGTCCACGGGAGGGATGCCGCTCCCCGTCGATCAGGCGTTCCAGCTCTCTGCGACGCGCGAAGGCGACGAGGGCGTCCGGCTGCAATGGACGATCGCGTCAGGCTACTACCTCTATCATGATAAATTCGGCGTCACGCAGGGCGCGTCCGACCTCGCGATGCCCGAACTCCAGGGCAACGGTCAAAGCAAAGACGATCCGACATTCGGCCCATCCACCGTCTTCCATGACCACGTCGCCGCCGTGGTTCCTCTCGGAGCCTCGGCATCCGGCCCGCTCGAAGTCCACTATCAGGGATGTCAGGACAACGGCATCTGCTACCCGCCGATCGTCCGACATGTCGATGTCACGACGCTCGCCGTGACCGATCCGCAGCAACGCGCACCGGCAACCCAGGCTCATGAATGGACAGCTCCCATTTCGGGGGCGCCGGCGCTGGCGAGCGGCGTCACCATCGCGGCGGATAATGGCGGCTTGATCGGCTCGCTGCTCAAAGACGGCGGCGTCGCGATGGTGCTGGCAAGCTTCCTGATGTTCGGCGTGCTGCTCGCCTTCACCCCTTGCGTGTTCCCGATGTACCCGATCCTCGCCGGAGCGATCGCGCGTCAGGGCGACTCGGTCACAGCGGTCAGGGGGTTCAACCTGTCGCTCGCCTATGTCTTGGCCATGGCGACCGCCTTCGGGCTCCTCGGCGTGGTCGCCGCCTGGTCGGGCCAGAACCTGCAGATGGCGCTTCAGTCTCCGCTCGCCATCGGCGCCGTCTCGATCCTGTTCGTCATCCTCGCCCTGTCCATGTTTGGCCTGTTCGAATTGCAGCTGCCATCGGCCTGGGTGAACGCCATCGGCCGTATCGGACAGGGTGATCGCGGGTCGCTGGCCTCGGCCGCACTGCTTGGCTTCACCTCCGCGCTGATCGTCGGACCGTGCGTCACCGCACCGCTCGCCGGTGCGCTGATCTATATCGCGCAGACCGGCGACGTGGCGCTTGGCGCCGCATCGCTCTTCGCGCTCGGCCTCGGCAAGGGCATTCCGCTGATTGCCTTCGGCACGCTCGGTCCGAAAGCCTTGCCCAAGGCCGGGGCGTGGATGACCTCGGTGCGCCAGGCGTTCGGCTTCGTGTTCGTGGCCACCGCGATCTGGATGGTCTCGCGCCTCATCCCCGCCGAGGCCGCTCTTGCGCTCTGGGCCCTCTTTGCCATTGGTCTTGCGGTGTGGCTCGGAGCCTTCGATTCGCTCGGGCCCGACGCACCAGGGCGACGCCGGACCGCCAAGGCCGCCGGCATCGCCGCAGCCCTCTACGGCATCGTGCTCGCGGTCGGCGCCGCCAGCGGGGCCAATGACCCTTTCCGTCCCCTGAGCAACCTCACCGCGAACACGAGGGGCGGCGCCGGTTCTGCGCAAGCGCTGGCTTTCCGAAACGCGGCGACCCCGGCCGAGCTGCGAACCGGGCTTGCCGCAGGCAACGGCAAGCCCAGCCTCCTCTATGTCACGGCCGACTGGTGCATCACCTGCGCGGTCATCGATCGCAGCATTCTTTCCGATCCCGCCGTCCAGTCCACGCTCGCCCGCTTCAATCTCATCAAGCTCGACGTCAGCGCCAACACGCCCGACCAGCGCCAGATCATGCAGAGCCTTCAGGTCGTCGGTCCACCGACGATGATCTTCGTCGGTCCCGAGGGACAGGAGGCAACGGGAACCCGCCTCGTCGGCGACGTGACCAAGGCGACCTTGTGGGCCTCGGTCGAGCGTACGGGCCTGGTCCAATGAACGCCATCAGCATCGGCCCGTTCGTCTTCGCCGCGGCGCAGTTCGCGGCCATTCTCGGCATTTTCGCCTTCACGATCACAACGTCGATCCTGGCACGCCGCGTCGACCCGCTGATCGGCCGCTGGTCGACATGGGCGTTGATCGGCGGCCTGATCGCGGCGCGGCTCGGGCATGTCGGCCTGCATTGGCAAAGCTTCATCGCAGAGCCGTGGCGAGTGATCGCATTCTGGCAAGGCGGCTTCGAGCCGGTCGCCGGTCTGATCGGCGTCGCCATCATCAGCGCTTTCTTCATTCGTTCCCTCAAGACCGGTGCGGCAGCCGCAGGCGCGCTTGGCCTCAGCCTTGTCGTCTGGATCGGCGTCACGCAACTCACCCAGGCGACTCTCGGCCAGCCTGCGCCGACCGTCGCCCTGCAACAGATCGACGGCCCGCCGCTTGCCGTTAGCGACGTCGCCGGCAAGCCGGCCGTTATCAATCTCTGGGCGAGCTGGTGCCCGCCCTGCCGCAGGGAAATGCCATTGCTTGCCGAGATCGCCGCAAGCAGGGACGACGTCGCCTTCCTCTTCGTCAATCAGGGCGAAGGCTCGGACACGATCCGCTCCTATCTCGCATCCGAGAATCTCAAGCTCGATCGCGTACTGCTCGATCAGTCGATGCAGATCCCGCGGCACTACGGGACGATGGGGCTTCCCATCACCCTTTTCCTCAGAGCCGACGGAACCCTCGCGTCCATGCATATGGGCGAAATCTCCCGGGAAGCCCTTAACGCCAATATCGAGAAAATGACGGGTCCGACATGACGCCGGTGGTTCCGATGCAAATCGCGGCCGGTCCGCTGCCCTTCACCCCCAAAGTTGAACCATCCGCCTTCCTCGATCCGGGCGCGGCCAACGATGCGTAACGACCAATGATTTCGTCTAGGAAAAGCGGCGCGTTCTTCACCCTGCTGGTCAGCCTCGTTGTGGCCGGTTGCACCACGACGACATCCACATCTGTCACCCAGGCGCGCGATCGCTCACAACCCGCCGCTGGGATCGAGGCTTCCAGGGTCGATCCGAAGAACCGGCGACAACAGGTGGACTATCGCACGCCGCATGCCCCGGGAACGATCATCGTCGATACGACAAATCGCTTCATCTATCTGGTGCAGGAAAACGGAAAGGCGATGCGTTACGGGGTCGGCGTCGGTCGCGAAGGACTCGCGTTCACAGGCACGGCCAATATTGGTCTCAAGCGCGAATGGCCGCGCTGGACGCCGACACCCAACATGATCGCTCGCGAGCCCGAACGATATGCGCGCTGGGCCGCCGGGATGGAGGGCGGACCGAACAATCCTCTCGGCGCGCGGGCGCTCTACCTTTACAAGGACGGTAAGGACACGCTGTTTCGCATCCACGGCACCAATGAGCCGCACACCATCGGCCATGCCGTCTCGTCCGGCTGCATCCGCATGTTGAATCAGGACGTCATCGACCTCTATCGTCGCGTCCCGGCAGGATCGAAAGTCGTTGTGCTGTAGCCGCGTTGGCATAGTCAATCATTTGGAACGGACGCCTCCCATTCCAACGATCCGGAGGCCTTCAAAGCAATGGGGTTTCGTAAAATGGAGATCAATTGGGACAGCAGATTCGAACGTGAGGACTATCTCTTCGGGACCGAGCCAAACGCTTTTCTTGCCTCGCAGGCCTTCCGGCTGCAACCTGGAATGAAGGCGCTTGCGGTCGCCGACGGAGAGGGGCGCAACGGCGTCTGGCTCGCCGAGCGCGGGCTCGACGTCGTTTCGTTCGATGCCTCAACGGTCGCGCTTGCAAAGGCGCGGGACCTCGCCCGCCGACGCGACGTGACCTTGCAGACCGTGCATTCCGATCTTGCCAAGTGGGAGTGGGAACCCGAAACCTACGACGTCGTCGCCGCGATCTTCGTGCAGTTCGCACCGCCCGATTTGCGCAAGACGATGTTTGAAGGCTTCCACACATGCCTGAAGCCTGGCGGAATTCTGATCATGCAGGGATATCGCGTCGAACAGCTTCGCTACGGCACCGGTGGCCCGCCGCACGCCGATCATCTCTACACGAAGGATATGCTGATCCGGTCATTCGGGCATTGGGAAATCCGATACCTTCAGGAGCATGACAGCGTGATCGAGGAAGGAGCCGGGCATTCCGGCATATCGGCCCTGATCGATCTCGTTGCCGAAAAGGCAAGACATGATGTCCTGCCGCTCCCCTCATTGAAGGCCGCGTAGACGGATTGCATAGCGATGTCGTAGCTCGTGACGTCATCGCGCATCGGGCGCCACCTAGCCAACCGCCAGATACGACATCATTGGGTCGGGGATGACGACGATCGGGCTGCCATCGCGAACCTCGTCATGGAGATGGATGACATCCTGATTGAGCAGCCGGATGCAGCCGGACGAGACGGCATGGCCGATCGAAAAGGCCTCAGGCGTGCCGTGCAGCCGATAGAGCGTGTCGCGCCCGCCTTCATGAATGTAAAGCGCGCGCGAGCCAAGCGGGTTGTTGAGTCCGGGGTCCATTCCGCCATTTGCGATGCTGTACGGCTCCAGCTCGGGCTGGCGGGCGACCATGCTGTCGGGCGGCGTCCAACGCGGCCATTTGCGCTTATAGGCGACGATCGCGCGCCCCGACCATGCAAAGCCTTCGCGGCCGACGCCGATGCCATAACGCGTCGCGCGGCCCTCCGGCTTCACATGGTAGAGGTACTTGCCAGGCGTATCGACGATCAGCGTTCCTGGCCCCTCCTCTGTCGGATAGTCGACCTCCGTCCGCCAGAAGCGGCGATCGACCTGGGAGACGTCGACCTCGGGAATGGGGAACGGCTCGTTCGGCATCGCCGTATACATCAGCGGAACCGCGGGTTCCGGCTCGACCTTGACAACTGGCGCCATCATCGGGACCGGCTGGCGTGTCGATACGCAGCCCGCCAGTGTAAAGGCGCTGGCGCCGACCAGAAATGCGCGCCGTGCCAGCGGCCTGGAAAGTGTCGTTTTACTCAATTGTCTCTCAGCCTTCCGAATCATTCCGGTTCAGAACGCTCAAACGTCAGGGCCACCTTAAGCCTGCCTTAAGACGGGAACTCACCGTTGCCTCGAACAACGGAGAGCCACAGATGCTGATTTCGACCTGGAAGCTGGCAGACATTCACCGGAACGATCAGGGCGCGGGTGCCTGCGGTCATCGTCCGTCCCGGTCCGCGATCGTCGCAACGCGGCGTCAGCTCCTGATCGGAGCTCTCAGCGTCGCGGCCGCTACCAGCCTTGCCGTTCCTGCCGGGGCCGCGGTCCTGACCGTCACCAACCTCGACCAATACCGAGGCGGTCTTGCACGCCTCGCTCCGCGCTACCGGACCGCGCTCGTCGACATTGGCGCGGAATGGTGCGCCTTCTGCAAGACCATTGATCAGAAGATCCTCCCGGACCCCGGCGTCCGGCGAGCCATGGAGCGAATTGCGCTGATCAAGGTCGACGTGACCAGAATGGGCCAGTCCAGCCGCGAGCTCCTTCGATACCTGCGCGCCGACGGGCCCCCAACGCTCTTCGTCGTGCAGACTGCGAGCGGACGTGAATTCTCAGGCACGCGATCCGTCGGAGCCTTTCGAGCGAGTGACCTCGTCCGGCGCCTGCGCCCGTTCGCCTGACATCGATACCGGTTTCAAGACATGCGGGAGCTTGATTGAGATCAACGCGTGCGTTGGGTCGCTCATGATACTTACATAATTACTGAAAGTAATGGGGCGGATCGTGAAACTGTTCATCAAGCTGGCGCTATTCGCGATCTGCGGACTTGGAATCTCCTATGCCTTCGCGATTTCCACCCCCTATTGGTTCAAGCCGAAGGCCGAGGCGCATGTCGACGTCACCGATGCCGCCCTGATCCGCCAGGGCGCGTATCTCGCGCGCGCAGGCGACTGCATCGCTTGCCACACCGCCCCTGGCGGCAAACCCTTCGCCGGCGGCCTCGGCATGCAGACGCCGATGGGCACGATATATTCGACCAACATCACGCCCGATGCTCAAACGGGTATCGGCGGCTACAGCTACGGCGACTTCGAGCGGGCCGTACGAAAAGGCATCCGGCCCGACGGCACGCACCTCTACCCCGCCATGCCCTACGTCTCCTATGCTGTCGTCAAGGACGAGGACATCAAGGCGCTCTACGCCTACTTCATGTCGAGCGTCGAAGGGGTCCGGCAGGACAACCAGCCGACCACCATGCCTTGGCCGCTCAGCATGCGCTGGCCGCTTGCCTGGTGGCAGCTCATATTCGCCCAGCCCCGCGACTTTGCCGCGACGACCACCGATCCGCAGCTCGTGCGCGGCGCCTATCTTGTCGAGGGCCTCGCCCATTGCGGCGCCTGCCATACGCCACGCGGCATCGCGTTTCAGGAAACGGCCCTCGCCGATGGCCCGAACAGCCGATTTCTGTCGGGCTCCGTCCTGGAGGGCTGGTACGCCAAGAACCTTCGCGATGAAGACACTGGCCTGTCGACCTGGACGGTCGATGAGATCGTCGATTTCCTGAAGACTGGCCGCAATGCCAAGACGGCGGCCTTCGGCTCGATGTCCGATGTCGTTGAGCATTCCACCCAGTATCTTGCGGCCGACGACCTGACGGCGATCGCCACCTACCTCAAATCGCTGAACGCCCGCGACGGACGCAGCCCGACATGGCAGCCGAAGGAGGATCTCACCACCGCGGCCCTCAAGGCCGGCGATTTCAGCGCCCCCGGCGCCATGTCCTACGTCGAGCACTGCGCGACCTGCCACCGGATGGACGGCAAGGGCGCGCCGCGCATCTATCCGGCGCTCGCCGGAAACTCGATGGTCTTTGCCGATGATCCAAGCTCCCTCATCCAGGTGACGCTTGCCGGCGGGCGCATGCCCCGCACCCCGCATGACACCATGGCCTTCACCATGCCCGGCTTCGCTCACCTGACGAACCGCGAGGTCGCGGCGATGCTGAACTTCATCCGCAATGGCTGGGGCAATCACGGCAGCGAGATCACCGAGGCCGACATCTCGCGCATGCGTCATGAGATCGCGCGAAAGCCGAAGCACTACGTACCGGGAGAACAAGAATGACCAACCGCTCCCTCATCTTGACCGGGATCGCGATCGTGGCGATCACCGCAGCGGCCGGCATATTTGCGCTAACGCACCAGCGCACGCTGGATGCCCCGGTTAACGACGCAATCGCGATCCTGGACGCTACCGGCGCCCGCATCGGCGACTATCGCATTCCGCCGGACAGTTCGATCGCGCAAGAGCCGAATGCGGTTGCCATCATGCTTGGCAAGCGGCTGCTGAACGAAACCGCGCGCCTGCTTCCCATCAATGTCGGCAACGGGCTCAACTGCAACTCCTGCCACATGGCTCAAGGCAAGCTCTCCGACGCCAACACCTACATCAATACAAGCAATTTCTATCCCGCCGTCATGCCCCGCGCCGGGCGCGCGGTCGATCTCGTCACGCGCATCAACGGCTGCTTCCAGCGATCGATGAACGGCAAGCCTCTCGCAGAGGACAGCTCCGAAATGCAGGCAATGGTCGCCTATATGGACTGGTTGCGGCAGGACGTGGCCAAAGGCGCCAGGGTTGCGGTCCGCAACGCCGGGCCGATCGACGACACCCTGATACCGGATCCCGAGAGAGGCCAGGCGATCTACGCCGCCCAGTGCGCCTCATGCCATGGCGCCAATGGGCAGGGCATGAAAGACCAGTCCGGCAACTATATCTTCCCGCCGCTCTGGGGTGACGAATCGTTCAATATCGGCGCCGGCATGGCGAGAACTTACAAGGCGGCGCAGTTCGTCAAATATGCGATGCCGCCGGCCATGAACCTGATACCACCGCTCGGAACGGGCGGCGTCCTCTCCGATCAGGATGCCGTCGATGTTTCGGAATACTTCACCCACATGCCCCGTCCCGATTTCGCCGGAAAAGTGCACGACTGGCCCACAGGCAACAAGCCGAAGGACGCGCGTTATTAGAACATGTCTTTTTCAAGGCTGAACCTGGTTTCTTAAGGTTGCCTTAAGCTTGGTTTCCGAGCGCTGACCCCATGCGCCTGCCGCAAGAGCCAGGCCGCAAAGGGGGAGGGGTTAGCGCATGGTGACGATGGGACTGTTGTTGGCGTTGAGCTTCGCCGTGTCGCTGCTCGCGCTCGCGTTCCTGATCTGGGCGATCAGCAACAAGCAGATCAAGCTCGACCAGCAAGACGCCAAGGTGATCTTCGCCGCGGGCGACGAGAACCACCTCGACAGCCCCGACGCCGAGCAATCACCCGCCAGGCGACATTACTTCGACACCGTCACCACCGGCATCGACCACATCTCCATGAGGCCGGCGGCCGTCCTTCTCGTCGCGGCCACCCTATGGCTGCTCGTCGGTTCGGCCTTCGGCCTCATCGCCTCGCTGAAGCTGCATTGGCCGGACTGGCTTTCCGCCTACGCACCGCTCACCTTCGGCCGCGTCCGCACGCTACACCTCAACCTTGTCATCTACGGGTGGCTGTCGCAGGCCGGCATCGCCGCGATGATCTGGATTTTGCCGCGCATCTTCCACACGCCGCTGCGCGCGCCCCGGATGCCGATCATCGGAGCGGTCCTCTGGAACATCGCCGTGGCGCTGGGAGCCGTCGCGATCGCCAACGGCTGGACGGATGGCGAGGAGTGGCTGGAAATTCCCTGGCAGCTCGACATGCTGCTGGCGCTGGCCGGCGTCTTCTTCGTCATCCCGCTGGTGAAGACGACGCTCGCCCGGGAGGTCCACCACATCTATGTGAGCGGCTGGTACTTCCTCGCGGGAATCCTCTGGTTCCCCTGTCTCTTCGTCATTGCAAACCTGCCCATCCATTCGGGCGTCGAAGAGGCCACGGTGAACTGGTGGTTCGCTCACAATGTGCTGGGCCTCTGGCTGACGCCGCTCGGCGTGGGAACAGCCTACTACTTCATTCCGAAAATCATCGGCAAACCGATCTATTCCTATTCCGTCTCACTGCTTGGATTCTGGGGCCTCGCACTCTTCTACAGCCAGGTGGGCATCCATCATCTGATCGGCGGACCGGTGCCGACCTGGGTCGTGACGCTCTCCATCGTTCATTCGGTGATGATGTTCATCCCGGTGATCGCGGTGGCCATCAACCAGCATGTCACGGTCGCCCGCAATCTCTGGGCCCTGAAAGAATCGCTGCCGTTGCGTTTCATATCCTTCGGCGCCGTCATGTATACGCTGGCCTCGTTCCAGGGTTCGATCGAGGCGCTGCGCTCGGTCAACACGGTCACGCATTTCACGCACTATACGGTCGGGCACGCCCATCTCGGAGCCTACGCCTTCGTGACGATCGTCATGTTCGGCGCGGCCTATCACATGCTGCCGCGCATGACCGGCCGGGCCTTCCTGTGGCCGGCTCTGATCAACGCGCATTTCTGGCTGATCGTCGTCGGCTTCGCGATCTACTTCTTCGGGCTTTCGATCGGCGGCGTGCTGCAGGGCCTCGCCATGCTCGATGCGACACGCCCGTTCTCTGACAGCGTCATCCTCACGATCCCTTATCTCGAGGCGCGCAGTCTCGGCGGCAGCCTTATGACGCTTGGCCACATCCTCTTCGCCGTCAATGTCGCCGCCATCCTCATTCCGCGCCGGGCATCGGCGGCCGCACGCGTGGTGCCCGCCGAATGAACCGCTATCTTCCCCTTTCGATCATCGCGCTCGGCATCCTGGCTTTCGCAACCTTGCTGCTTGTCATCGCGCCGGGCATCCAGATCGGCCGTCACGACGCTCCGCCTGGTCTGGAGCCCTATACCGAGCAGCAATTGCGCGGCCGCCAGGTCTACGTGTCGCTCGGCTGCGTCTACTGTCACAGCCAGCAACCGCGATCGCCCGACCAGGCGCCCGACGGCGCACGGGGCTGGGGACGTCCGGCCATTGCCGCGGATTACACCTACGATGCGCCCCATCAGCTCGGGACAATGCGCACCGGACCCGATCTCCTGAACGTCGGCGCAAGACTGCCGTCACGGGACTGGCACCTGGCCCATCTCTATCAGCCGCGCGCCATCTTCGACTGGAGCATCATGCCGGCCTATCCTTTCCTCTTCGAGGTCAAGGGTGCCCCCGATCCCGGCGACGTTGTCGTCTCCATGCCTTCCGGCTTTGGGCCCGAAGCAGGCGTTATCGTCGCCAAGCAGGACGCGCTTGATCTCACCGCCTACCTGCTGTCCCTCGACCGTACCTATCCGGCGCCCGCCGACGCCATTCGCGACGATGGCTACCGCCGTCCGGAGGGCACGCCATGACCGCTGACAAAAAGCAGGAAGCGGAGCGCTCTTCTCGCATCGACGAAACCTTCGAGCCCTACGAACTGCACGGCAAGATGCCATGGCCGCTGATCGCGTTCGCCGTCGGACTCGGTCTCTGGGGCGTTGCCACGCTGTTCGAGACGCGAGAGGACGTTGTTGGCGCTCAGGCGGAGCGCGTCGCTCGAAGCCATACGGAAACCGGCGTGGCGACTGAACCCGGCGCGCCGCTCTTCCTCGCCCGGTGCTCGACATGTCATCAGCCGGACGGCTTGGGCGTGCGCGGCGCCATCCCTCCGCTTGCCGGCTCTGCCTTCGTCGCTCACGGGCCGGAGCTTGTCGCAACGATCCTGCTGCGCGGCATTGATGGACCGATCCGTGTTGGCGACCATGTCTTCAACGGGCACATGCCGAGCTTCTCCAGTGTGCTCGCGGATGTCGAAATCGGCGAGCTCGCAACCTATGTCGCACGTCGCTTCGGCACGTCGTCCGACAGTCTCAACGCTCCGGATGTGGCCATGCTGCGCGATCGTGTCGCCGGCAGCGGCAGCTTCAAGGGCGGGGCCGAGATTGCGTCGTCCACCGACCTCGATCTGGGCCATCAGCCGGCCTTCGTCCCTGCGACCGCCGTGTCGCTCACCCCGGAAGTGTCCGCGCTGGTCTTCACCGGCCGCGGCGAGCAATGGGCTTGCGCAAGCTGTCACGGCGATCTCGGCCAGGGCAAGGAGAATACCCCGCGCCTCGCCGGCCTTTCCGCCGATTACATCGTCAAGCAGCTCGGCGACTTCGCGGCGGGCCGTCGCCTCAACGAATCCATGCGGTTGATCGTGGCCTCGCTGTCCGATGAGGAAAAGCGCCAGCTCGGCGACTATTACGCCGCGCTACGCGTGCCATCGAACGCCCGGCCCGATCTCGGCGGGAGCCTCGCGCGCGGCGAGGCTCTCGCGCTTCATGGCGACTGGAGCCGCAACGTCCCGGCCTGCTTCTCCTGTCATGGGCCCTCCGGCTTCGGCGTCGCACCCGAATTCCCGCCGATCGCCGCCCAGCATGCCGCCTACACCGCGAGCCAGCTTGCGGCATGGGCCGGGGGCCGTCGCAACAATTCTCCGCTCGATCTGATGGGGCGGATCTCACGCGAACTCAGCGACGCCGATCGAAGGGCCGTGGCCGACTACCTCGCCTCCCTCCCTCCAGTGCCAGCAGGAGACGACACCCAGATCGCGGAAATCGGAGAACATCCATGACAGAGCCTGCGGAGAGCCTTGCCGCCAAACCAGCCGATCCTCAGAGAGGGCGGATTGCACGATGGTGGATCCACGCAGCCGGCGCTGGCATCATCGCCGCCGCCCTGGGAGCGCTCGCCTACGAAAGCGGCATCATCCCAGGACGACAAACGTCGCAGCAAGTCGCCGGGCCTGCCACGGCTGGCTTCTTCCAGCCTCCGGCCGACGACCAGATTCCCGACGACGAGTTCGGCGCCGCCATCCGTCGGGGGCAGGCGATCTTCATGAACACCTCGACCAATGCATCCCAATATGTGGGCAACGGCCTGTCCTGTTCGAACTGCCATCTCGGCGCCGGCCGCCAGCCATTCTCCGCCCCGATGTGGGCTGCCTGGGGCCAGTATCCCCGCTACCGGTCGAAGAACAACCAGATCAACACGATGGAAGATCGCGTGCAAGGGTGCTTCACCTTCTCCATGAACGCCCAACACTCGGTTGCCGGTGGGCCTCCGCCGCATGGCGATGACATCTATCGCGATCTTCAAAGCTACTTCTACTGGCTTGCCAGCGGCGCCCCCAACAACGAGCTGATGAGCGGCGCCGGATTTGGCAGAGTGGCCAGGACCGAGCTCGGCTACTCTCCCGAGCGCGGCGCCCAAGTGTTCGCGGCCAACTGCGCCGTCTGCCACGGTGCCGAGGGTCAGGGCCAGATGGACATCAACGATCGCTATGTCTTTCCGCCGCTCTGGGGTCCGAATTCCTACAATTGGGGTGCCGGCATGGCCCGCATCGACACGGCTGCGGCCTTCATCAAGCACAACATGCCATTGTCCCAGCCCGGCCGGCTGACCGATCAGGAGGCGTGGGACGTCGCCGCCTATATCAACAGCTTCGAGCGTCCGAAGGATGCGAGACAGCAGGGGCGCACGATCGAGGAAACGCGCCGACTCTACCACGATGGCGATGAGATCTATTACGGACAGGTCGTCAACGGCGTGCTTCTGGGCGTCGGCACCCCCGATCCGGTGCGGCCGGTCGGCGCCGTGGACTGACCGCCATGCGCCGGCTCGTCGCGGTCGAGGGCATGGCATGCGGCGGCTGCGCGCGCGGGCTGGAAAAGCGTCTCAGCCAACTCGAAGGCGTCAACAGCGTCGGCGTCCACCATCTGACCGCATCCATGCTGGTCGATTGGGACGAGGCGAGGACATCGATCGCCAAGATCGCGTCCGTCGTCTCGAGCGCCGGGTATGCCCTGGTCGACCGGCATCAGCCCGACGAACTATCGGCAATGCTTTCTGGAGATATTCGCCGGCTGAGCCTTCGCCTTGCCGTCGCCGTGATGGCAGGGATGTGGTCGATGGCGCTCGCCGTCGTACTCTACGTCTCCGACATCGATGCGACAGTCGCCTGGTGGATCGCGCTCGCCTCCGGCGTCCTGGCGCTGCCGGTCCTGCTCTGGGCGGGAGCTGGCATCTTCTGGATGGCCTTCCGATCAGTCCGACTGCGTACGCCCACCATGGATCTGCTGATCGCCTTGGGCGCCGGCGGCGCATTTGCTCTCTCTCTGGTGTCACTCGCGTCCGGATCATCGCATGTCTATTTCGACACCGCGACAATGCTGATCACGCTTCTCCTTCTCGGGCGTCTCGTCGATCTGATCACCAGGCGCAGCGCAATCGATGCGTTGAAGGCTCTCGAAGAGGCTTCCGTGGAGACGGCCGTAAGACGCACCGCTTCGGGGAACAAAGTTGTCCCATGCAGTGAGGTCGAGATCGGCGATCGGGTCGTCATCGACGCCGGCGCGGCGATCAGTGTCGACGGGATCATCCAGGAGGGCCGGAGCCTCATCAACCGCGCGGTCCTGACAGGTGAAAGCCATCCGCTTCCGGTCGGCGCCGGGCAACGCGTCGAGGCGGGCGCGATCAATCTCGAAAGGCGCCTCATCGTTTCGGTCGACCGTGCCCATGGAGATCGCGACCTTGATCGTATGGGCGGCGCGATCATGCTGGAGCTTGCCCGGCGCGGCACGCTCGCCTCACGCGCCGACCGTCTCGCCGGCGTGCTGAGCTGGGGAATCCCGGGATTGGCGCTGCTCACTGCGGTCACGCTGCCGCTCGCAGGGGTCGCGGGAGCAGACGCCATTCTGAGGGGGCTGACGGTGCTTGCCGCAGCCTGCCCGTGCGCTTTGTCGATCGCCGCGCCGCTTGCACAGGCGCGCGCGGCCGGCATCGCGGCGAGACTCGGCCTGCGGCTCCGGGATCCTGTCGCTTTTGAATCGCTCGCCCAGCCGGCAACAGCCATCTTCGACAAGACGGGTACTCTGACCACAGGCCTCCCCTCAGTGGTTGAGGTCGCTGCTGCCAAGGGCTGGAGCAAAGACGATGTGCTGCGGCTTGCTGCAATTGCCGAAACCGGGATCGATCATCCTCTGGCGCGGGCGATCGTCGCACGACACGGCCGTGAAGAAGGCGCGGGCGGGACGCGGCGGGAACGCAGCGCCGAGGCAAGGGATCGCGACGGTCGTTGCATCAGCGTCTATGGAATCGATCGCGACGACGGCATGACCTCGCTTGCCGTGAGCCTCGACGATGTCGTCATCGGCTCCCTCGGCCTCGCCGATGCTCCCACCGGCCAAGCGCGCGGGACCGTCGACCGGTTCCGGGAGATGGGTATCGACATGTGGATTGCGTCCGGAGACGGCGGCGGTCCGACGTTGCGGGTCGCGAAGGCTCTCGGTATTCCCGCGCCCCGCGTCCGTTACGGCTGCACGCCGGCAGACAAGGTCGAGCTCGTGAAAGCCGCAACCGCTCCTGTTCTCTTCGTCGGGGATGGCGTTAACGACGCTCCGGCGCTCGCCGCCGCCGATTGCGGCATTTCCGTTGCCGGTGCCCATAGCGCCGCTGCGCGAACCGCGGACGTGGTCATCGTCAAAGGCGGCATCGATCAGCTCGTGTCTGCGATCGCGCTTGCCCGTCGCACGGTATCAATCACCCGACAAAACCTGGGCCTCGCCATCGTCTACAACCTGTTGGCCGTTCCGTTGGCAATTGCAGGCACGCTGTCTCCTTCCCTGGCGGCGCTCGCCATGCTCGCGAGTTCGTCGTCGGTCGCGTTCAACAGCTTGCGCTTAGAACTATCAGGAACGTCCGCCGTGCCGGCAAAAGCGGCGCCCCAGTCCGCAGAACTCTGCGACGAGCCGTTGGTTAGGCGCGGTTAGAGTGCCGCTTCGTGGGCGGCCTGCGAATAGAGCTTCGTCACCGACAAGATGCGAGATACTCGGTTCCAATCTTCGCGAAGATCGCCAGCCGACGTACCCAGGACGAGCAGGTGAGCCCGCAAGCTTAAGAGCCGGTCAAGGATCGATGATCCGTCAACGCAGTCGCGCGAAGTTGGCGGCGCCCTCGATCACATGCTCTCGTTTCTGACTCGCTTCCGGCCGCGTCATCTTGAGAAGCATTTGTTCAGGATTGCCGGCGCCGAATACCGCCTCGATGCTGCGCACGCACAAAACAACGGGTTCGCCGGCAAGGCTGTAATAGACCTGCTTGGCCTGACGACGCGTCGTGACCAGCTCAGCCTTGCGGAGCTCGGCGAGCTGCTGGCTGAGCGCTGGCTGCCCGATGCCGGTTGCCGCGTCCATTTCCGTCACCGACTTTTCCCCTTCGAGGAGAAGGGACAGGATCATCAACCGTTGCGATTGCGCGAACTTGCGCAGCTTGTCGGCCGCGGCCTCGGCTTGCGCCCGGGACTGCCATAGCGCCTTCATCCATCTCTCCGGCAGAACCAGTCGGATTCGTGCTGCGCCTTTTCATCGGCCGGCAGGAGAAGCGGCTGCCCCGGCTGCCAATCAGCCGGAGCAAGCTTCTCGCCGGAATGGGTGGCCTGCAGCGCCGCCACCATCCGCAGCATCTCGTCGACCGAACGTCCGATGGTCAGCGGATAGTGCGTGATCGCCCGGATGACGCCCTCCGGGTCGATGAAGTAACTCGCCCGAACTCCCGCGCTGTTCTCCGCCGTCTCGTCGATCATACCGTAGGTGCGACCGACGAGCATGGACGGGTCCTCGATCACCGGAAACGGGATTTCCACCGAAAAGAGCTCACGTATGGAGCGGGCCCAGGCGAGATGCGCATAGAGGCTGTCGACCGACAGACCGAGAAGTGCGCAATCGAGCGCAGCGAAACGATCGTGCGCTTTGGCGAGCGCCACGAACTCTGTGGTGCAGACCGGCGTGAAGTCCGCCGGGTGCGCAAAGAACACCAGCCACCGGCCCTTGTAGTCGGAAAGCCGGATCGGACCTTGGGTGGAACGGGCCTCGAAATCAGGAGCGGCGTCGCCCATACGCAGGGTCGGGGGAGGTATGCGGATCGATACGTCGTTCATCGAAGCCGTGGTCTCGAAAGCGTCACTTACGTGTTTGTCGTATGGCGCGCCGCCTGACGCAATACGATTACACAGTTACATGGTTAGTTGAATAGATAAAAAAGGCGGCGACGCGACCGGCTTCGAAACCCGAGAACGGCCGGTTCCGACCCGGACCAAACTGGGCAACCTCCTTCGACCCAGGCCTTCTATACGGCCCGTCCACGCGGTCCTCGCCGCCTACCTCGCCACGGCTTTCGTCGTCGGAGGGGTTGGCTTCCAATGTCGTCTCAAGGACCGGACCAATTCCGGTGCGCAACACGCTTGAACGTTGCCCGCCAGAGCATCTACGCTGCTACCCGGAACAGCGCGTACAATCGGCCGCCGGAGGCCCCGATGACCTTTATCTGCTTGGCAATTTCGGGCACGTCGGTTGGCCTCATGGGGCGGCCTTCGTGGGACCGCAAGTAAAGATGGTTGCGCCCTCCCGCAACCATCGCTACCAGCTGGCTTCGGCAACGTCGGTCGCCTTGGACAGGACGGCCTCCAAGCGATCGGCAATGATTCCGCACTCTGGAACCGCCAGCCCAAGTGTAGCAGGCATCTGCGATTCGATGAGCAGATCGTGCCTTCTTCGATCGAAGGAGCCAGTGGTCGTGTCCTGCAGACAGCGGATCGTCTTGCCGAGAAGGCGTGGTGGGCGCCAAAACTACGCTGCCATATCCGAAAACGCCCATTCTCGTGCTTACATACTGCTTACACATAGCGGTCGCACAGGCCGTGTAAGCAAAAAGCGCCCCAAGGGCGCTCTTTAAGCATTTGACTTTCTTGAAGAAAACTGGAGCGGGCGAAGGGATTCGAACCCTCGACCCCAACCTTGGCAAGGTTATGCTCTACCCCTGAGCTACGCCCGCACTCCGGGGGCTTCTCTACGGCGATCATCGCGCGGTGGCAAGAGGAAATTGTGCCGTCACAAAAATGATAATGATTTGCAGTTGCATTTCATGGCGGTGCCGCTATCTGTTGGTCATCGGCTGACGGAGGGTGCGGATGAATCGGTTTCGGACGGCAGGTCTGGCGGGGACATTGGTCGCGGCCATGGCGCTGCCCGGTGCGGCGCAGGAACGGCCAAGGGTTCTGGCGACGGTCGGAATGCTGGCCGACATGGTCGACAACCTCTCGGACGGTTGCGCCGAGGTCGAGGCGTTGATGGGGCCGGGAATCGACCCGCATCTTTATCAGCCGACGGCCGCAGATGTCGCGCGGCTTCAGCAGGCGGATGCAATCCTTTATGTCGGCCTGGGGCTGGAGGGACGGCTTGGTGCCATTCTTGGCCGTCTGGGCGCGGATCGCGCAACGCTGGGCGTGGGCGAGGGGCTGGACGAGGGCGAGAACCTGATCCGCACCGACGATGCCTATGGCGTTGATCCGCATATCTGGATGGATGTCGCGCTTTGGGCCCGGGCGATCCCGGCTGTGTCGGGGTTTCTGGGTGATCTTGGATGCGCCGCCGCGCCGGAGGGCTATGCCGGCGAACTCGCGGCGCTCGATGACTGGGTCAGGTCAAGCATCGCGTCGATTCCACCCGAACAGCGCGCACTCGTCACCGCCCATGACGCGTTTGGCTATTTCGCACGGGCTTACGATATTCAGGAGGTCTCGCTTCAGGGCATCTCGACCGAGACGGAAACGAGCATCGCCGACATCCGCGACACAGCCGATCTGGTGGCGGCGCGTCAGGTGCCGGCGGTCTTTGTCGAAAGCACCATCAACCCGCGCAGCATCGAGGCGCTGCGGGCCGCCCTGCGCGACCGGGGGCATGAGGTGGCGCTGGGCGGCACGCTCTATTCCGACGCGATGGGCGAGACCGGCACGCCCGAGGGCACCTATATCGGCATGATTCGCGCGAACACGATCCGCATCACCGAGGCGTTGGGCGGCACCCCCGCACCATGGCCTGACGCCCTTGGACCCTGGGCCGCCGGGCAGGGGCTTGGCAATCCCTGACAGGCAACGCATCCTTGGCCCGAAGGAGCATGACACGATGCCCACCCTGCATCAGAACGAACAGGCGCTGCACGAACCCGGTCTCGCGCTGCATATCGAGGATCTGACCGTCACCTATCACCGGATGCCCGTCCTTTGGGATATCGACCTCGATATCCCGCCGGGGGTCATGGCCGCAGTCGTCGGGCCGAACGGCGCCGGGAAATCGACGCTGATCAAGTCGGCCTTGGGGCTCGTGCGTCCGGTGGCGGGGCATATCCGCTTTTTCGGGGCGCGTTATGGCACGATGCGCCGGCGCGTCGGCTATGTGCCTCAGCGGTCGAGCGTCGACTGGGATTTCCCGACCACCGTCGTCGACGTGGTCCTGATGGGGCTTTACGGGCGGCTGGGCTGGTTCCGCCGCCCCGGCCGCAAAGAGCGGGCCGAGGCGATGGCGGCCCTCGAACAGGTCGGGATGCGCGACTTTGCCGACCGGCAGATCAGCCAGCTTTCGGGCGGGCAGCAGCAGCGCGTCTTTATTGCGCGGGCGCTGGTGCAGGATGCCGACATCTATTTTCTGGATGAACCGATGGCCGGGGTGGATGCCACGACCGAGCGTGCCATCGTCGCGCTGCTCAAGGGGCTCCGGGATGCGGGCAAGACGATCGTCGTGGTGCATCACGACCTTCAGACGGTGCGGGTCTATTTCGACTGGCTCGTGATGCTCAACGTGCGCGTGATCGCACAGGGGCCGGTCGACACCGTCTATACCGCGGAAAACCTGCGCCGTACCTATGGCGGGCAAATCGCCCTTCTGGGGCCGGACGGGGCGCCATGACGCTGCCGCTGTTCCTGCAGGACTACACGCTGCAGACGGTTCTGGCCGGGGCGGTTCTGTTGGGCATCATCAGCGGCGTGCTGGGAAGCTTCGCCGTCCTGCGCGGGCAAAGCCTGATGGGCGATGTGCTGTCTCACGCGGCCTTGCCCGGCATATGCCTCGGGTTTCTGGTGGCTGGCACCCGGGATCTGGGCGCGATCCTGACCGGGGCCTTCCTGTCCGGGACGGCGGCGGCGATTATGGTGCTGGTCATCGGGCGGACGACGCGCCTGCGTGCGGACGCGGCGCTGGGGATCGTGCTGGGGCTGTTCTTTGCGGGCGGCGTCGTGCTCTTGACCTATATCCAGACCACGCAGGGCGCGGGGCAGGCGGGGCTCAACAGTTTCCTTTTCGGGCAGGCGGCGGCGATGCTCCGGTCAGACCTGCCGGTCATGGGGGGCGTCACGGCGGTCGCGCTGTTGCTTGTCGGGCTCTTCTGGAAAGAGTTCAAGCTGGCGACCTTCGATCCGCTTTATGCCCGCACGCTGGGCCTGCCGGTGCTGGCGCTCGATCTTGCACTGACGGTGATGATCGCGCTTGCCATCGTCGTGGGCTTGCAGATGGTGGGCGTCGTGCTGATGACCGCCATGATCATCGCGCCGGCGGCGGCGGCCCGGCAATGGGTCGACCGGCTGGGGCCGATGGTGCTGCTCTCGGCGGCTTTCGGGATCGCGGCGGGGATCACGGGTGCTGGGATCAGCGCAGGCGCGCGGGGTCTTTCCACGGGTCCGCTGATCGTGCTTGCCGCGTCGGCCATCGTGCTGGTGTCGGTGCTGCTTGCGCCGGGGCGCGGCATCCTGTGGCGCGCCCTGCGGGACTGGCGGGCCGCCCGGCGGCTGGAGGCGGGGCGCGTTCTCCTGACGCTCGACCGGCTGGCACGGGACCACGACGCGCCCGGCTTCCGCAGCGACGAGGGGCTCTTGCGCGCCTATCACGGGACGCCGCCGCGGCGCGCCCTGGCCCGGCTGGAGGCCGAGGGCCTGATCCGGCAGGTGCCCCATGGCCCCGACGCGCAGCGCCATTGGGAGATCACGCCCGAGGGCCGCGCCCGCGCTGCGGAACTGCCGACGGGGGCCTGGAATGCTTGAGTGGTTTTTCGGCAATCTCGGTGCGATGATCGTGGGAACCGGCGCCCTTGTCGGGGTGGCGGCGGCACTGTTGGGGGTGTTCCTGCTGCTGCGGGGCGCGGCGATGCTGACCCACGCGATCAGTCATTCGATCCTGCTGGGGATCGTCATCGCCTGGATGATCAGCGGCCATACCTCGGGCCCGCTGGTTCTTGCCATGGCGGCGCTTGCGGGCCTTGGGTCGGTGCTGTTGACCGGGGCGCTGGAACGGTCGCGGCTGGTGCGGATGGACGCCGCGATCGGGCTGGTCTTTCCGGCGCTCTTTGCGCTGGGGGTGCTGCTCGTCAGTCTGAACGCGCGGAATGTGCATATCGACGAACATGCGGTGTTGCTGGGCGAGATCGGCTTTGTCTGGCTCGATACGGTGCAGATCGGGGCCTATGCCGTGCCCCGGGCCATGCTGGCGGTGGGCACACTGCTGGTCGTCAACCTGTGCTTCGTCACGCTGTGCTACAAGGAGCTCAAGCTCTCCTGCTTTGACGCCGCGCTGGCCCATGCGCTCGGGTTCATGCCGGGGGTGATGTTCTACCTGCTGCTTGGCCTGACCAGCGCGACGGCCGTCGCGAGCTTCGATGCAGTCGGTGTCGTCCTTTTCCTTGCCTTCATCGTCGTTCCGCCGGCGGCGGCGCTGATGCTGACGGACAGGCTTGGCATCGTCATCCTGATCGCGGTGGGCATCGCGGTGGCAAGCAGCCTTTCCGGCTATCTTCTGGCGATCCGCTGGAATGTCTCGATCGGCGGGATGATGGCGCTTTCGACCGGGGCCTTCCTGATCGCCGCCTGGGCGCTGGGGCCGCGCCACGGGGCCATCGCCCTGATCCTGCGGCGCAACCGCCAGCGACAGGAAAACGACGGGCGGTCGCTTGTGGCCCATCTCTACAATCACGAGAACAGCCCCGAGGCGGGCGAAGAAAACACCGTCCGCGCCCTGCACGACCACCTGTCATGGTCCGAAGGGCAGGCCCGGCGCGTGATCCTTTACGGTCTCGACCGGGGGCTTGTGGAACGTCAGGGCCAGGATCTGCACCTCACGCCCAAGGGCAGGGCGGTGGCGTTCCAGATATTCGAGCCATGGCGACGCGGCCCGGATGCCCGCGCCTGAGCGTCATGCGAATTTCGTCTGCGGGTCGAAAAATCGCGTCAGATGCGCTTGACGTTGCCCACGGGTCTGCATATTACCCTCGCACGTTCGGGGCGATCCGGACGGGTGGACACGCGGTTGTAGCTCAGTCGGTTAGAGTACCGGCCTGTCACGCCGGGGGTCGCGGGTTCGAGCCCCGTCAACCGCGCCACCCACCCGGATCGCCCGAACGTATGATGCGCGGTTGTAGCTCAGTCGGTTAGAGTACCGGCCTGTCACGCCGGGGGTCGCGGGTTCGAGCCCCGTCAACCGCGCCATTAATCTCAGAACCTGAATATTCAAACGCCGCGCGGGCCTTGAAGACCGATGGCCCGGCAAGCCTTGGGGGCTGCCTCAGCCTCCTGTTTCGCGGCCCATGCTGCCGAACTCCGGGGCCCGGACCACGTCTCAGAACCGGCCGGACTGCATGTCCCGGATCAGTCGCGCGCGCAGATCGTCATTCGCGGTGCTGACCATCGCCGGGATGAGAAACGCGTCGATCAGCAGCCATAGGCCGGCAATGCCGAGCAGGATGAAGCCGACGCCGATCACCGTGAGCAAGGTGCCAAGGCCCCACAGGATCAGGAGCAGGATCGCCGAAAGGTATTTGCCCAGGTAGAAACGGTGTCCGCCAAACCAGCCCGTGAAAATCCAGAGCAGGTAGGCCACGATCATGGACTTTCCGTTATTCGTGACGCGCTGCTCGATCAGCAACTGTTCCTGCACCGTCAAGGCCATTCCGCTTTCCTTCGTTCCGCGCGTTTCGATACCTAAGCTAAGCGTTGCCGCACCAACAGAAAACCCCCGCCAGTGGCGGGGGTTTCGGTTTTCGCGTCCAACGGACCGGGATCAGCAGGAATAGTAAAGCTGGAACTCGATCGGGTGGGGCGTGTGCTCGTAGGCATAGACCTCTTGCCATTTGAGGGCCATGTAACCTTCCAGCTGGTCCTTGGTGAACACGTCGCCGGCCAGCAGGAACTCGTGATCGGCCTCCAGGGCTTCCAGCGCCTCGCGCAGGCTGCCGCAGACGGTCGGGATTTCGGCCAGTTCCTCCGGCGGCAGGTCGTAGAGGTCCTTGTCCGAGGCCGGGCCCGGGTCGATCTTGTTCTTGATGCCGTCAAGGCCGGCCATCAGCAGCGCCGAGAAGGCGAGGTAGGGGTTCGCCGACGGATCGGGGAAACGGGCCTCGACACGTTTTGCCTTGGGCGATTCCGTCCACGGAATACGGACGCAGCCCGAGCGGTTGCGCGCCGAATAAGCCCGCAGAACCGGAGCCTCGAAGCCCGGGATCAGCCGCTTGTAGCTGTTGGTGGACGGGTTGGTGATCGCATTCAGCGCCTTGGCGTGCTTCAGGATGCCGCCGATGAACCACAGCGCCTCCTGGCTCAGGTCAGCATATTTGTCGCCGGCAAAGAGCGGCTTGCCGTCTTTCCAGATCGACATGTTGACGTGCATCCCGGTGCCGTTGTCGCCCTTGATCGGCTTCGGCATGAAGGTTGCCGATTTGCCATAGGCGTGGGCCACGTTGTGGATGACGTATTTGTATTTCTGGATCTCGTCGGCCTGCTTGGTCAGCGTCCCGAAGATCAGCCCGAGCTCATGCTGGCACGAGGCAACTTCGTGGTGGTGCTTGTCGACCTTCATGCCCATGCGCTTCATGGTCGAGAGCATCTCGCCGCGCAGGTCCTGGGCGTCGTCGATCGGGTTGACCGGGAAATAGCCGCCCTTGATGCCCGGACGGTGGCCCGAGTTGCCCTGTTCGTACTGCGTGTCGGTGTTCCACGCGCCGTCGATCGCGTCGACCTCATAGGACACCTTGTTCATCTTCACGCTGAAACGGACGTCGTCGAAGATGAAGAATTCGGCTTCCGGCCCGAAATAGGCGGCATCACCGATGCCCGACGACTTCAGATAGGCCTCGGCCTTCTGCGCAGTCGAACGGGGGTCGCGGCCATAGGCCTCACCGGTGTCCGGCTCGACGATCGAGCAATGCAGGCAAAGCGTCTTTTCCGCGTAGAACGGGTCGATATAGGCGCTTTCCGTGTCCGGCATCAGTTTCATGTCGGACTGGTCGATGGACTTCCAGCCGGAGATGGACGAGCCGTCGAACATGAAGCCTTCCTCAAGGAAGTCCTCGTCGACCAGATCGGCCACCACGGTCACGTGCTGCAGCTTGCCTTTCGGGTCGGTGAAACGGATATCGACATATTCGACCTCCTCGTCCTTGAGGAGCGAAAGAACCTGTTCCTTGCTCATAAACCTTCTTCCCTTTCGTTGAGCATTGCGTTGCGGGCCTCTGGCGGGCCCGATCTCAGACGGCGTCTTCGCCGGTTTCGCCGGTGCGGATGCGGATCACCTGTTCGACCGGGCTGACGAAGATCTTGCCATCCCCGATCTTGTCGGTGCGCGCCGCGGAAATGATTGCCTCGATGGCGCTTTCGACCTGATCATCCGCAAGGACGACCTCGATCTTGACCTTGGGCAGGAAGTCCACGACGTATTCGGCGCCGCGATAAAGCTCTGTATGGCCCTTCTGACGGCCGAAACCCTTGACCTCGATCACCGAGAGTCCCTGCACGCCGACATCCTGAAGCGCTTCCTTCACCTCATCGAGTTTGAAGGGCTTTATGATCGCTTCGATCTTTTTCATGCTCGACTCCTCGCCTGTCCGTCGCAAACCGTCAGACCACTTCCGCGCAGGGGGGACAATCGGATACGGTGGACCCGATGCAGGCGCCCGTTCGAAATCCGATGAGCCGCCTAAAAAATAGTCACAGCGTCCGCAAAAGCGGCGGTATGAAAAATTTCATTTGGAGCAAGAAATGAACGAACTTCTCACTTCTGCCCAAATGCGCGCCATTGAGGCTGCCGCCATTCAGGGCGGAACGGTTACGGGGCAAGAGCTGATGGAGCGTGCGGGGGCCGGTGTCGTCGCTGCAATAGATCGGGAATTTCCTGACTTCGCGCAGGGCGGGCCCCGCGTGGTCGTTCTATGTGGACCCGGCAATAACGGCGGCGACGGCTTTGTCATTGCCCGGCTGCTGCAGGGGCGCGGGTGGCAGGTGGGGGTGCGGCTTTACGGCGACGCCGACAGGCTGCCCCCCGATGCGGGCGCGAATTTCAGGCGCTGGACGGCGCTTGGCGACGTTGCGCCGCTGGCGCAGGATGATCTGCCGCCCTGCGACCTGATCGTTGATGCTCTATTTGGCACGGGGCTGGCGCGACCGCTGATCCCGCCGCGCGATCCGCTGGCGGGGCTTCAGCCGCGACCCCGCGTCGTGGCCGTCGATATCCCGTCTGGTATCTGCGCCGACAGCGGCCGGGTGCTTGAGGGCGGTGTCTATATTCCGGCCGATCTGACAGTGACCTTTCACAGGCTGAAGCTGGGGCATGTGCTCGATGCAGGCGGCCTTGCCTGCGGCAAGGTCCTGGTCTGCGACATCGGCCTTGGCGATAATCCCGCGCAAGGCGAGGCCGCGCGAGAGGTCGCAGTTGCCCCCAAGATCTTGCGCAAGGGCGGTCGGGAGATGGCGAACAAGTTTTCCTTTGGCCATCTTCTGGTCCTGGGCGGATCGGCGGGGCAGGGCGGTGCCGCCCGTCTTGCGGCGCGCGGCGCGTTGCGGATCGGGGCGGGGCTGGTGACGATCGGTTGCCCGCCGGCCGCGCTTGCGGAAAACGCGGCGCGTCTGGATGCCATCATGCTGCGGCCGGTTCCGGACAGCGCCGCCCTTTCGTCCATGCTTCAAGATCCGCGCATCACGGCGCTTTGCCTCGGGCCTGCCCTGAGCCTCGGGCTGCGGGAACGGGATATGGTGGCCACGGCCCTTGCGGCGCGGCGCGCGACGGTTCTCGATGCCGACGCCCTGACGCTGATCGGGCAGGACGACGCGCTTTTCGCGGCGTTGCATGACCGTTGCGTTCTTACGCCCCATGGCGGCGAATTCGCGCGGCTCTTTCCCGACATCGCCGAGCGGCTGGCGGCGGGTGCCACGGCCGGCCCGGCCTTTTCCAAACTCGACGCGGCGCGGGATGCGGCGGCCCGCGCCGGCTGCACGATCCTGTTCAAGGGGGCGGATACGGTGATCGCCGCCCCGCACGGCCCTGTTCTTGTCAACGCTGCCGTGCGGGAACGCGCCGCGCCCTGGCTTGCCACGGCGGGGGCGGGGGACGTTCTGGCCGGGTTCATCGCGGGGTTGCTGGCGCGGGGAATGGACGCGCAGACGGCGGCGGCAACGGGCGCGTGGCTGCATGTGGAAGCGGCCCGCCGCTTTGGTCCCGGGCTGATCGCCGAGGATCTGCCGGAAACCCTGCCGGCGGTGCTTTGCGATCTGCTGGCCCAGAATACGTGACCCGCTCTTTTCCTCTCGCATCCTGAATGGAGCTTTGCTAGAAGGACGCGGATTTTCGGGGCGGCCTGCGGGCTGCCTTGCAGGTTATGCGGGTGTGGCGAAATTGGCAGACGCACCAGATTTAGGTTCTGGCGCCGCAAGGCGTGGGGGTTCAAGTCCCTCCACCCGCACCAGGATGGGAAAGAAGGACGAACACATGCAGGTCACCGAGACCCTGAACGAAGGTCTGAAGCGCGGCTACACGATCACCGTGTCCGCCGCCGAGCTGGACGCCAAGGTGCAGGAAAAACTGGTCGAGGCCCAGCCCGAGATCGAGATCAAGGGCTTTCGCAAGGGCAAGGTGCCGCTGGCCATCCTGCGCAAGCAGTTCGGTCAGCGCCTGCTGGGCGACGCGATGCAGGACGCCATTGACGGCGCGATGCGCGACCATTTCGAGGCGACGGGCCACCGCCCGGCGGTCCAGCCCGACGTCAAGATGACGAACGAGGACTGGAAGGAAGGCGACGACGTTGTCGTGGCGATGACCTATGAGGCGCTGCCCGACATCCCCGAGGTCGATCTGGGTTCGGTGACGCTGGAACGTCTGGTCGTCAAGGCCGAGGATGAGGCCGTGCAGGACGCGCTCAAGAACCTCGCCGAGACCGCCCAGAGCTTTGACGACAAGGACGGCGCCGCGGAAGAGGGCGATCAGGTCGTGATCGACTTCCTCGGCAAGGTGGACGGAGAGGCGTTTGACGGTGGCGCGGCCGAGGATTACCCGCTCGTGCTCGGCTCGAACTCTTTCATCCCGGGCTTCGAGACCCAGCTGGTCGGCGCAAAGGCCGGCGACGAGCTGAACGTGAACGTGACCTTCCCCGAGGAATACGGCGCCCAGAACCTCGCCGGCAAGGACGCGGTGTTCGAATGCAAGGTGAAGGCGGTCAAGGCGCCGAAGGCCGCCGAGATCAACGACGATCTGGCCAAGCAGTTCGGGGCCGAAAGCCTCGACGCGCTGAAGACCCAGATCGCCGAGCGGCTGGAAGCCGAATACAAGGGCGCGGCCCGCGCGGTGATGAAGCGTGCGCTGCTTGACCAGCTGGACGACCTGGTGAAGTTCGACCTGCCGCCGAGCCTTGTTGAGGCCGAAGCGCAGCAGATCGCGCACCAGCTCTGGCACGAGGAAAACCCCGAGGTGCAGGGCCATAACCACGGCGAGATCGAGGTGAAGGACGAGCACAAGACGCTCGCCGAGCGCCGCGTGCGTCTGGGCCTGCTGCTGGCCGAGGTCGGGCGCAAGGCCGAGGTGGAAGTGACCGATGCGGAAATGACCCAGGCGGTTCTGGCGCAGGCGCGTCAGTATCCGGGGCAGGAACGCGCCTTCTTCGAATTCGTGCAGAAGAACGCCGCCGTGCAGCAGCAGCTTCGCGCGCCGATCTTTGAAGACAAGGTTGTGGATCACATCGTCGAGGGCGCCAATGTCACCGACAAAGAGGTGTCCAAGGACGACCTGCAGAAAGCCGTCGAGGCGCTGGACCAGATGTAAGGTTCCGCGCAAGCGGATTGGCAGGGCCGCCCCTCGGGGCGGCCTTTTGCTTTAGTGCTGCACGGTGCGCGAAAAGAGGTTGATGACCAGCACACCCGCGATGATGAGCACAAGCCCGAGCACCGCCGGTAGGTCGAGCCGTTGGCCAAAGACGAAAAAGCCGATGGCCGAGATCAGGACGATGCCAAGTCCGCTCCAGATCGCGTAGGCGACTCCCACGGGCATCACGCGCAGGACCTGCGACAGGAAAAAGAAGGCGCCGAGGTAAGACACCGCCATCAGCACGGTCGGCACCGCTTTGGTGAACTGCTCTGACCGTTGGAGAAAGCTGGTTCCGACCACCTCCAGCGCGATGGCGGTCAGGAGCATCAGGTAGGTGACGAAAGCAGAGGGCATGGCGGACCTTGGCAGGAAAAGACCGCCCGATCCTTCCACAGTCGCGCAGGGTTGTCACGCCGGCGGCATTCTGCGATCCCTTGCCGGGTCCGAGCGAAGGATTGAAACTGTCATGGACACCGCACCCGAAACCACCCCGCAGAGCCAGCGGCATGAGCTTTGGTCGCGCCTTCCGCTTGTGGATTACATTGCGTCTCATCGGCGCGCGGAAGGTGGGCTCACGATCTTTCAGCACATCCCCAAGACCGCCGGTTCTTCGCTGGTCGCCGAATTGCAGCGCCATATCGGCGGCTATCATTCGCTCCACAACGATTTCAGCGGCCTTGGGACCGACGATGTGGTGCATGAGGGGCTGGCCGAACGTCTGCGCGCGGAAATGCACGGGGTGCTCGATCAGGCGCTGGTGCGCTATCAGCCGGGCGTGATGCGGTCGATGTCGGGGCACATCCATCATGAACATGTGGACCGGTTGCGCGCCGTCTTCCCCGACGCGCTGTTCTTCACCTTCCTCCGGTCGCCGGTGGCCCGAGTCATCTCGCATTACCGCTATCAAAGGACACCCGCTCATCCGCCCTATCGCGCCTTCATCCGCGCCTGTCCGACATTCGAGCATTATCTCGAAAACGACCCGGATTCTTCGGACATGATGTTCGATTATCTCGTCGGGCGTGACTATGGGCTGGAAGAGGGGATCGCGCGGGTCGAGCGGCTCTATACTTTCATCGGCATACAGGAGATGTATCCGATGTCCTTCGACATCCTGATGCGGCTGCACGGGCTGGATGTCCGGCCCTCTGCGCGACTGCGCATGACCGAAGGGACGGCGGATAACGAGGTCGAGTTGACGCCGGAACTGCGCGCGCGCATCGAGGCGCGGAACCCGAAGGACGTGGCGCTTTACAACCACTTTCTGGCAAAGATGCGCGCCCGGCGCGGCGAGTGGCAGGCGCTGCGGGCGGCAGGAGGTACCGCGAAATGAAAAAGGCCGCGCCCGATGATGGCGCGGCCTTTCCTTATGCTCTTGTGGCGATGAACGCCCCTTATTCGTCGTCGTCCTGCGCGGCACCGATCTCGTCGAAAAGCTCCGAGATCTCGTATTCGGCCGCGGCCTCTTCCTCGGCTGCGATCTGCTGGATCGACTTGCCCGAGGCCTGGACTTCGGCTTCCTCGTTCGAGCGTGCGACGTTCAGGGTGATCTGAACCGTCACCTCGGGGTGCAGCACGACATCGACCGTGTGCAGACCCAGTTCCTTGATCGGCTGGTTCAGCACGACCTGGGCGCGCGAAACGGTAAAGCCCGCCTCGGTCGCGGCCTCGGCCGCATCGCGGGTCGTGACCGACCCGTAAAGGCCGCCTGCGTCCGACGCGGAGCGGATGACCACAAAGCTCTGGCCGCCCAGCTTCTCGGCGAGCGCCTCGGCTTCCTTGCGGGTCTCGAGGTTCTGGGCCTCAAGCTGGGCCTTGCGACCCTCGAACGACTTGATGTTCGCCTCGGATGCGCGCAGCGCCTTGCCCTGCGGCAGAAGGAAGTTGCGGGCGTAGCCGTCCTTGACGTTCACGACCTCGCCCATCTGGCCAAGCTTGGCCACACGTTCCAGAAGGATGACTTGCATATCGGTCTCTCCTTACTTCACGGCATAGGGAAGCAGGGCGAGGAAGCGGGCGCGCTTGATCGCGCGGGCCAGTTCACGCTGCTTCTTTGCCGAAACGGCGGTAATGCGCGACGGGACGATCTTGCCACGCTCGGAGATGTAGCGCTGCAGAAGACGCACATCCTTGTAGTCGATCGCAGGTGCATTCTCGCCCGAGAAGGGGCAGACCTTGCGGCGACGGAAAAACGGTTTGTTAGCCATGGATCAGAATCCTTTCCTCAAGCCCCGGATCAACGACGACGGTCGCCGCGATCACCGCGGTCACCCCGGTCACCACGCTCACGGTCGTCACGCTTTTGCATCTGGACCGAGGGGCCGTCTTCATGCGCGTCGACCTTGACGGTCAGAACGCGCATCACGTCCTCGTGCAGACGCATCAGGCGCTCCATCTCCTGCACGGCTGCGGCAGGCGCATCCGAACGCAGGTAGGCATAGTGGCCCTTGCGGTTCTTGTTGATCTTGTAGGCCATCGTCTTGACGCCCCAGTACTCGTGCTCGACGACCTTGCCGCCGTTATCCCCGAGTACGGAGGAGAAGTGTTCGATCAGCCCTTCGGCCTGCGCGTTGGAAAGATCCTGGCGCGAGATAAAGACATGCTCATAAAGCGGCATGCAGCACTCCAGTCATATCAGGCGCACTTCAGAGGCGGGCAGAACCTTCCGCGACCCGCTTGCGAGAGGATACGCCGGTTTCGCATATGCGGAAGGATGGCGCGTTATACACCTGCGCGATCATGATGCAAGCGGATTGCACCCGCGAAAACGTGTTGTTTGTCCCTGCACAGCGGCTGTGAGCAGGTACGGGGTTGCAGCATGTGCCCAGGAAGGAAATGTTGCAGAGGCAGAAAAACCCCTCTCTAAATCCTCTCAAGGAGCGATCCATGAAACACCTGATGACCGCCTCGGCGCTTGCGTTCTCGACCCTCGCCACCGCTGCCGTCGCTGCCCCCGAGCCCTATGTGCTGGACCCGAGCCACAGCCAGATCCTGTTCTCCTACGATCACCTCGGCTATTCGACGACCTGGGGCATGTTCTCCGGCTTCGAGGGCGAGATCCAGTTCGACCAGGAAGATCCGGCGGCATCCTCCGTCACCGTCTCCTTTCCCGTAAGCAGCATGTTCACCGGTTGGGAAGGGCGTTTCGAGCACTTCATGGGTGATGACTTCTTTGGTGGCGCGGACGAAACCGTCACTTTCACCTCCACCTCGATCGAAGTCACGGGTGAGGACACCGCGCTCATCACTGGCGATCTGACGCTGAACGGCGTCACGCAAGAGGTGGTGCTGGACGCGCGCCTGAACCAGGCAGGCGACCACCCGATGGAGGGGCGTGCCTGGGCCGGTTTCGACGCGACCACGACGCTGCTGCGCAGCGATTACGGCCTCGATCTCTTTGCGCCGTTTGTAAGCGATGAGGTCGAGGTTCAGGTCTCGATCGAGGCCATGCGCGCGGAGTAATCCGGGCGATCTGCGCCGCAACACGGCGATGGGGCCGTCCCGCCGGGGCGGCCCTTTTTCTTATGATGTATCAGCCTTGCCTGAAAAGTATCCGCCTGCTACTATCGTTAAGGTTGTATGAAACGGTGTCTGGCGGATGCCTTGGCGGACAGGTGGATGGAGCGAGCAGAGCATGATCCTGGCCTGAAGGAAGCCATTGCCCTGGTGCAACGGCAATCCGGCATGATCACAGGTATCGCGGCAGCGGTTCTGGTGCTTGCCATGCTCTGGCTGATGGCCGCGACACCGCAATATCAGGCGACGGCCTTGCTTCTGGTCGACCCGTCACCTGCCGAATTGCTCGACCCGCGCCGTCCGACGACGTCGCAAGCCAGCGAGAGCGCGCGGGTGGACAGCGAGGTAGAGATACTGCGCGCCGATACGACCCTGCTGGCCGTGATCACGCGGGAAGGGCTCACGCCGGCCTCCCTTGCCGGCCCGCCGCGGCTGAGAGATCTGCTTTTTGGTCCAGGCCCTGCCGCAGAGGGCGGATCGGATCTGGCGACGCTGCGCGTCTTTCGTGAACGGGTCACGGTCCGGCGGCGGGGGCTGACGCATATCCTTGCCGTTTCTGTCCGGGACGCTGACCCTGCCCAGGCCGCCCGGCTGGCCGACGCGCTGGCCGACGTATATATGGCCCGGCAGGTCGCCGCAAAGATCGCCGCTGCCACGGTCGCCCGCGACGTGGTGCAGGGGCATCTGGACCGCGCCGCGGCAAGCGTCGTACGCGCCGAGGCCGCGGTGGCAAGCCAGGGCGGCGTGGCGGTTGCACCTGTTCCCCTTGTGCAGGAGCTTGAGGCGGGCCGCCGCCACTATATGGTCCATCTTGACCGGCTGCGGGATCTCGACGCCCAGACCATTCTTCAGGTTGCGGACAGCCGATTGGTTTCGGCGGCCGTGATTCCGGCGACTCCGGCCTTTCCGAACCGGCGCATGACGCTTGCCGTGGCGCTTGCGCTTGGCTTGGGGCTGGGCCTTGGGGCAGCCTTCCTGCGCGAGTTTCACGCGGGCGGTGTCACGACGCAGCGCCAGTTGCAGAACCTGTTGGGTCTGCCCGTGTTGGCCGCAGTTCCCCCAGCCGCCCTGCTGCTTCCTGCCGATGGCATTGCCACGGACCCGCTTGGCCCGTTTGCAGAGGCTGTCCGCAAGATCCGGCTGGGTCTCGACCGGGATGGGGCGCAGGTCGTCCTGGTGGCCTCTGCGCTGGCTGGCGAGGGCAAAAGCACCATCTCGCTTGCGCTTGCCCGCAGTTTCGAGGGCGCAGGACGGCGTGTTCTTCTGATCGACAGCGATCTGCGCCACCCGGGGCTGCATGAACTGGCGGGGCTTGCGCCCGAACTCGGGCTGCTTGACTACCTGCGGGCGCCCGATCGCGCGGGACCCGCCTTTTGCCTGCGCGATCCGTTCAGCGGGGCAGAAATCATCGCTGGTGCCGCGGCAGCGACCGGACCGACCGATACGCTGTTGACGGACGGGGCATTTGCCCGGCTGGTCGCCGAGGCGCGCGAGGTCTTCGACGTGATCATCCTTGACAGTCCGCCTGTGCTCCCGGTGGTCGACGCCCGGCTGGTCGCGCGGCACGCCGACGCGATCCTTCTGGTGGCCGGAACCGGATATGCAACACGTTCGGAACTCCTGCAGGCGGCTGGTGAGCTTTCGGACGCAGCTGCTGGCGCGCGGCTGTCGACGGTTTTCAACCGCTCCATGGAGGGCGTCGCGGTGTATCGCAACAGGCGTAATGTACCAGGAAACCCGGTCAGCCACCGCCCGGGACGCGGCGCGGCGGTTGTTGCGGCGAATTCGCGCTAGCCGCGGCACCGTTCGATTTCAAGGGCCTGCTGGGACATCTTGTCAGACTGCTTGAAGTGTCGGCGAAGATTGGCTGGTTTGCTCATCAGGTTTGGCAAACTGCTGCCGGTCTCACATTCCGATCACGAATTTGGGAAGAGTCGGAGCCTTCTCTTTCCGCGCGCCGCCTTCCATATGGAACCGCAGGCAGCACTGACCCGTTAGTGGGGACTTGCAGGCCGCGGCCACGAAACAGAGCTTGTGGCTGCAATCGAGAAGGACAGGAGAAAAGATATGAAAAAGTCGCTTTACGCCGCAGCCTCGGCGCTCGCGCTCACCGGTCTGTCGGCCCCGGCTTTCGCTGGCGGTCTGACCCAGCCGATCATCGAGCCGGCACCCGTTGCGGCGGCGCCCGCGCCGGTCATCGTTGCCCCGGGCCGTGACTGGACCGGTGTCTACGGCGGTGCGCAACTCGGCTATGGCTGGGCCACCTTCGAGAACGATGGTCTTGGCATCGATGAAGACGCTGACGGTGTTGTCGGCGGTCTGCACGTTGGTTTCGACTACGACTTCGGCCAGTTCGTTCTGGGTGCAGAAGCTGCGTTCAACGCGGCTGATCTGAGCGTCGGCGACGCCGAGCTTGACCAGATGACCCGTCTCGGCCTCCGCGCCGGTTTCGACGCTGGCGACGCGCTGATCTACGCAACCGGCGGTTGGGCCAATGCGCGCATCAACTCGGGCGCTCCGGGCACCGACCGTTCGACCAATGACGGTTACTTCGGTGGCGTCGGTGTGGACTACTTCCTTGCCGACAACTGGACCGTTGGTGGCCAGATCCTGATGCACCGCTTCGACGACGTGGACGGCCTTGACAGCGACGTCAAGATGACCACGGCCGAAGCACGTGTGTCGTTCCGCTTCTGATCCCTGCGATCATGTAGCGAAGGGCGGGCCATTGGCCCGCCCTTTTTCGTTTGTGCGGGACCTAAAGGGCGGGTTCCTGCACCACCCGTCCCGCAAAGGCCGCGATGCGCACCAGCGCATCCTCAAACGCGTTATCCTCGATCGTCATTGCGACCCGCAGGTGCCCCGCGGCTGCCGCGCCAAAGCTCTCGCCCGGCATCACGGCAATCGCTTCCTCCGCAAGCAACCTCTCGGCAAAGGCATTTCCCGACAGTCCGGTCGCGCGGATGTCGAGCATGAGATACATCGCCCCCGAAGCCGGGATAAGCCGCAGCCCCGGATTGGGCCCGCCCAGCACGCGCATCGCGATATCCCGTCGCCGTCGAAAGGGTTCGGCGATCGCGCTTTCAAACGCTCCGCCCTGTTGGAGCGCAAAGAGCGCCGCATCCTGAATGAAGGGCGCGACGCCGTAGGTCGTGCTGGTCGCAAGCGTGGTGATCGCGGTGACGACCTCGGCCGGGGCGACAACCCAGCCCAGCCGCGATCCGGTCATCGCATGGCTTTTGGACATCGAGCCGATGACGACGGTGCGTTCCGCCATCCCGGGTAGCGCGCGGGGGCTGAGATGCTCCCCCTCCCAGATCTGCGTATCGTAAACCTCGTCCGAGATCAGCCAGGTGCCGTGTCGGGTCACCGCATCCGCGACGCGTTCAAGGGTAGGGCGGGACCAGACGACGCCGGTCGGGTTGTTCGGCGTGTTGATCAGAAGCGTGCGCGCCCCCGGAAGATGGGCATCTAGCACCTCGGCCGTAGGTTGAAACGCGTCGGCTGATCGCGTCGGTACCGGTACGGCCTCGGCCCCGGTTGCGCGGATCGTGCCGGGATACGTCGCGTAATAGGGGTCGATGAAAAGCGCCCGGTCCCCGGCATCGCAGAGAACCATATGGCTGGCGAAGAGGCCCGCCTGACCGCCCGGTGTGATGATGACATTCTCGGGGCCTGTCCTGACGCCGGTGCGTAGTTCCACCCGCTCCGCGACCGCCGCCCGGAGCGCCGGTTTGCCTGCCCCGAAGGTGTAGCCCGTATTTCCCGCACGGGCGCTCCGATGCATCGCATCGAGGATGGCCGGATCGGTCCGCACATCATGTTCGCCGATGGTCAGGTTCGTCACCGGCTGGCCCGCCTCGGCCATGGCGCGTGCCTGATAATAGATTGCCCAGCCGTCCGGGCCGCCTCCGGTCATGTCGCTGACCCGCTTTGCAAGACGCATCGCGCCCTCCTTCCGTCCAAATGTTCCGACCACAAGCCATGCAGGACGCTGCACTGTCAAATCAGCGATCATGATAGGGCATAGGGCAGGGCTTGATGACGCCAGATTGGCCCTTGGCAGCCCCGCGACCTGTGGGTATTGTTCCGCGCATGAACCGCGCGACGATCATCTGCATCGGCTGCATTACCGCCTGACCTTGTCAGGCGGGCGCTCTTCGTGTTTCCAACCCGGATCGAAGCTGGTACCCCGCCGCAAGGCAGGCCGTGATGTGCCCAATGCGGCGCCGCATCATCAGCCGCATCATCCCATTGGGGGGACCATGACCGAGATCAGGCTTTACAACTCACGCACCCGGCAGGTCGCGCCGTTCCGACCCATCGACCCGGACCGCGTGCGGATCTATGTCTGTGGCCCCACCGTCTATGATCGGGCGCATCTGGGAAACGCGCGGCCGGTGGTGGTGTTCGACACGCTGTTCCGCCTGTTACAGCATGTCTACGGGGCAGAGCGGGTGATCTACGTCCGCAACTTCACCGATGTCGATGACAAGATCAACGCCCGTGCCGCCGAAACCGGCCGCCCGATCCGCGAGATCACGGATGAGACAATCGGCTGGTATCATGATGACATGGACCGGCTGCTTGCGCTGCGCCCGACGCATGAGCCGCGCGCGACCGATTACGTCGGCGCGATGATCGCGATGATCGAGGAGCTGGTGGCAAAGGGCCATGCCTATGCGGCCGAGGGTCACGTCCTTTTCGATGTGCGCAGCTTTCCGGCCTATGGGCAGCTGTCGGGGCGCAGCGTCGACGACATGATCGCGGGCGCGCGGGTCGAGGTTGCGCCCTACAAGCGTGATCCGATGGATTTCGTGCTGTGGAAGCCGTCAGCGCCGGACCTGCCGGGCTGGGACAGTCCCTGGGGCCGGGGGCGCCCGGGCTGGCATATCGAATGTTCGGCCATGGCGCATGAACTGCTGGGCGACAGTTTCGACATCCACGGCGGCGGGATCGACCTGCAGTTCCCGCACCATGAAAACGAAGTCGCGCAAAGCTGCTGCGCCCACCCCGAGGGTCAGTTCGCCCGCGTCTGGATGCATAACGAGATGCTGCTGGTCGAGGGCAAGAAGATGTCGAAAAGCCTCGGCAACTTTTTCACGGTCCGCGACCTGCTGGACAAGCGCATCGGGGGGGAGGTGATCCGGTTCGTCTTTCTTTCGACCCATTACGGCAAGCCGATGGACTGGACCGAGGCCAAGGTCGCAGAGGCGGAAACGGTCCTGCTGCGCTGGCGGGGTCTCGTCGCGGGTATCGAACCCGCGCAAAGCCCGGCCCCCGCGGTTGTCGCGGCGCTTGGTGATGACCTGAACACCGCGGGCGCGATTGCGGCGCTGCACGGTCTGGCCGCGTCGGGCGATGCGGCGGGGCTTCTGGCCTCGGCCCGCCTGATGGGACTGTTGGAGGAAGGGGCGGGTGGCTGGGCCGTGCGGTCGGTCGATTCCCGAACAGCCGCATTGATCGAAGAACTGCTGGCCGCGCGAGCCGCGGCCCGCAAGGCGCGCGATTTCGCCCGCGCAGACGCGCTGCGGGACGGATTCGCGGCCGCTGGCCTGATAGTGCGGGACACGCCGCAGGGGGCGGAATGGGAGGCAGGGCCGAACTTTGACCCCGCGGCGCTGGAGGCCCTGAGATGAACCGGGACCGCCTCTATCTATATGACACGACCCTGCGCGATGGGCAGCAGACCCAGGGGGTCCAGTTCTCGACCACTGAGAAGATCCAGATCGCGGGAATGCTCGACGGGCTGGGGATCGACTATATCGAGGGCGGCTGGCCCGGCGCGAACCCGACCGACAGCGAGTTCTTTGAACGCAGGCCCCGGACCCGCGCGACGATGACCGCCTTCGGGATGACGAAACGGGCCGGGCGTTCTGCCGCGAATGATGAGGTTCTTTCGGCGGTGCTGAACGCAGGCACGCCCTCGGTCTGTCTGGTGGGCAAGACGCATGAGTTCCATGTGACGACGGCGCTCGGGATCACGCTGGAAGAAAACCTTGAAAACATCGCGCAATCGGTCGCCCATCTTGTGGCACAGGGGCGCGAGGCGATCTTTGACGCCGAGCATTTCTTTGATGGCTGGGCGGCGAACCGCGATTACGCGCTGGCCTGTCTGCAGGCGGCGCTCGACGCGGGCGCGCGCTGGATCGTGCTTTGCGACACGAACGGGGGAACGCTTGCGCCCGAGATCGGGCGGATCGTGGGCGAGGTGATCGGGGCGGGTATCCCGGGCGAGCGGCTGGGCATTCACACGCATAACGATGCCGAACAGGCGGTCGCGGGCGCGCTTGCCGCCGTCGATGCCGGCGCGCGTCAGATCCAGGGCACGCTGAACGGGCTGGGCGAACGGTGCGGCAATGCGAACCTCACCTCGCTGATCCCGACGCTTCTGCTCAAGGAGCCCTATCGCAGCCGGTTCGAGATCGGGGTGGATGCCGCGGCGCTTCAGGGGCTGACCCGCATGTCCCGCCGTCTGGACGAGATCCTCAACCGGCTGCCACAGCGGACCGCGGCCTATGTCGGGTCGTCGGCATTCGCGCACAAGGCGGGGCTGCATGCCAGCGCGATCCTCAAGGACCCGTCGACCTACGAGCACGTCGATCCGGCGCTGGTCGGCAACGCGCGCATCATCCCGATGAGCAATCAGGCCGGCCAGTCGAACCTGCGCGCCCGTCTTGCTGACGCGGGGATCGAGGTCGCAGCCGGCGATCCGGCGCTGGCGCGTATTCTGGAACGGGTCAAGGCGCGGGAGGATCAGGGCTACAGCTATGACACCGCGCAGGCGAGCTTTGAGCTGATCGCGCGCGAGGAACTGGGCCTGATGCCCCGGTTCTTCGAGGTCCTGCGCTACCGCGTGACGCTGGAACGGCGCCGCGACAGACACGACCGGATGAAGACCCTTTCCGAGGCCGTCGTCGTGGTGCAGATCGGCGAGCAAAAGATGCTCTCGGTTTCGGAATCGCTCGACGAGAGCGGGAGCGATCGTGGACCGGTCAACGCGCTCTCCAAGGCGCTGGCCAAGGATCTGGGCCCCTATCAGGATCTGATCGACGATCTGCGGCTGGTCGATTTCAAGGTGCGGATCACCCAGGGCGGGACAGAGGCCGTGACCCGCGTCATCATCGACAGTCAGGACGGGCAGGGCCGGCGCTGGGCGACTGTGGGCGTGTCACCGAATATAGTCGATGCCTCGTTCGAGGCGCTGCTGGACGCGGTGAACTGGAAGCTGTTGCGGGACGGGGCGCAACCGGCATGAGCGTGACCGAGGCCTGCGCTGATCTGGTGCGTCAGGGGGACCCGGACCGGTTTCAGGCGACGATGGCGGCGCCGCCCGGGGCGCGGTCGCGGCTCTGGCCGATCTACGCCTTCAATCTTGAGGTCGCGCGGGCGGCCTGGGCCTCGGCCGAGCCGATGATCGCCGAGATGCGGTTGCAGTTCTGGCTGGATGCGCTGGATGATCTGTCAGAGGGCCGGATGCCGGCAGGACCGGAAGTTCTGAAGCCTCTGTCGCAAGGGATAGCGGAAGGCTGGATCGCGCCGGCCCTGCTGGCGGGCATCGTCGAGGCGCGGCGCTGGGACCCCTATCGGGAACCGTTCGAGGATGAGGCAGCCTTTGCCCGCCATATCGACGCGACCGCCGGAAACCTGATGTGGCAGGCCGCGATGGCGCTTGGGGCCGACAAGATGGCCGAGCCGGTGGTGCGCGATTTTGCCTTTGGCAGCGGGGTTGCAAACTGGTTTCTGGCCGTGCCGGAGCTTGAGGCGCGGGGCCGGCTGCCTTTGGTGGACGGCCGGCCGGCGGCGGTCGCCACGCTCGCCCGGCAAGGACTGGCGGCGATCGACCGGGCGCGGGCGCAGCGGCCTGCCGTGACACGCGCGGCGGCGCCCGCCTTGCTGGCCGGCTGGCAGGCGCCGGCCCTGTTGCGGCAGGCGGCCGCATCGCCGGAAAGGGTGGCTGCCGGGGCGTTGGGCCAATCGGAATTCGCGCGGCGCGGCAGCCTCTTGTGGCGCGCCGTCAGCGGGCGGTGGTAGTCAGGCGGCGCGTGGGCGCAGGGCAAGCCAGATCAATGCACCGCCCGCCAGAACAAGGAAGGGCAGCATGGCGACGTTCACCGCCTGCCAGCCTGCCTCGACCGTGCCGCCGGAGCAGTTCATCAGCCCGCCCGAGCTGAACGAGGCCATGGTCACGCCGGCAAAGACGATAAGGTCATTGAGTCCCTGCATCCGGCCGCGTTCCTCGGGGCGGTGCGCGGTGCCGAGCATCGCCGTGGCGCCGATGAAGCCGAAGTTCCAGCCAATGCCCAGGAGGATCAGGGCCAGGAAGAAATGCTCAAGCTCCACCCCCATCAATGCCACGGTTCCCGCGCCGGCAAGGATGGCAAGGCCCAGACCCACGATCCGCTCAACCCCGAAGCGTGCGATCAGATGCCCGGTGAAGAACGAGGGCACATACATCGCCAGGACATGGGCCGTGACCACATTCGCCGCATCCGAAGTGGTGAAACCGCAGCCGACCACAGCCAGGGGCGAGGAGGTCATCACGAGGTTCATGAGTGCGTAGGACACGGTGGCGCAGATGATCGCCACCGCGATGCGGGGCGTCCGCAGCAACTCGGCCCGGCTGCGTCCCAGCGGCGCATCGGCGGCGGGCGGGGCAGGGCGCGGGATGCGCAGGAACCCGAACAGGAACAACCCGCCCAGGTTCAGCGCGATCACCGCCAGATAGGTGCCGAGGAACGGCACGACCATTTCCAGCGCCGTGACCTTGACGATCTGCGGCCCGACGATGGCCGACAAAAGCCCGCCCGCCATCACATAGGAAATCGCCTTGGGCCGGTAGGCCTCCGAGGCGGTATCGCTGACGGCAAAGCGGTAGAACCCCTGTGCCGACATATAGCAGCCCGAGAAGAGCGCGCCCGCGACGAAGATCGCGAAATTCCCCCACCAGAGCCCCAGTGCCGCGATGGTCGCGCCAAGCGCGCCCCCCAACGCCCCGAGGATGAAGCCGGGGCGACGGCCGAACCGCTGCATGAAGGCGGAAAGCGGCGTCGCGGTCAGCATCGACCCGATCACCATGGCCGAGATCGGGAGCGTCGCCCAGCAGGGGTTCGGCGCAAGGCTTTGGCCCGCAAGCCCCGCCACCGTAAAGAGCATCGGCATCTGCGCACCCAGCACCGCCTGCGCGGCCACGAGCACAAGGACATTGCGCCGGGTCTGCGCGTCGGAATGGGTCACCTCGGTCATGCGACAGCGTTAGCGCCGTCACAGCCCCTTGGAAAGGGGGCGCGTTATGCCTAGTGTCGGGCCATGGTAGGACGGATCATCGAGACCGAGCTTTGCGTGGCGGAGGGGGCGGAATGGCTGGCCGCGGCCGAGCCGCGTTTCGCTCATGCGCTGACGCTGACGGGGCCCTTGCCGCTGCGCCGCCGCCCCGACGGCTACCAGGCGGTTCTGGGCGCGATCGTGAGCCAGCAGGTCAGCGTGGCCGCCGCCAATGCGATCTGGGGCCGGATCGAGGCCGCCGGCCTGCATGACCCGCTGCTGCTGCTTGCCGCGTCCGAGGATGACTTGCGCGCCTGCGGCCTGTCCCGGCAGAAGATCCGCTATGCCAGGGCGCTGGCCGGGGCGGGGATCGACTTTGACGCCCTCCGGCTGGTCCCTGACGAAGAAATCGTGGCAACACTGACCGCGCTGCCGGGGATCGGGCGCTGGACGGCCGAGATCTATGCCATGTTCTCTCTGGGGCGCGCCGATGTCTTTGCCCCTGCCGATCTAGCGCTGCAGGAAGCCGCGCGGCTGCTCTTTGACCTGCCCGAGCGGCCCAAGGAAAAGGCGCTGCGCGAAATGGCGCTTGCCTGGTCGCCCTGGCGCGCGGTTGCGGCGCGGCTGCTCTGGGCCTATTACCGGGTCGCGAAGGAACGGGAGGGGATCAGATGACGTTGCAGTTCGGGCGCCGGCCGGCGAAATCAGGTCAGGCCAAAAGCGCCGTGATCTTTGTCCATGGCTATGGCGCCGACGGCCGCGACCTTCTGGGCCTTGCCGAGCCTCTGGCGCCGCATCTGCCCGACACCGCCTTTTATGCCCCCGACGCACCGGACCGCTGCCGGAACAATCCCTTCGGCTATCAGTGGTTTCCGATCCCCTGGATGGACGGGTCGAGCGAAGTTGAAGCGCGGACTGCGCTGATGCGCTCCGCCGATCTGCTGGACAGCTTTGTCGACAAGGTGCTGGCGGATGAGGGTCTGGCGCCGGCACAGCTGGCGCTTGTCGGCTTCTCTCAGGGCACGATGATGAGCCTGCATATCGCGCCCCGTCGAGCCGAGCCGCTGGCGGGTGTCGTGGGCTTTTCCGGCCGTCTTCTGGGCGAGGAGGACCTGCCCGCCGCCATCCGCAGCCGACCGCCGGTCCTGCTGATCCATGGCGATGCCGATGACGTGGTGCCGCCCCAGTCGATGCCGCTTGCCGCCGCCGCATTGCAGCGCGCGGGCATCGACGTGCAGACGCATGTGTCGCCCGGAACCGCCCATGGCATCGCCCCGGACGGCCTGACGCTTGCCCTGCGTTTTCTGCAAGAGCGTCTGTGATCGTCGCGCTGTCATAAGGCTGTCGCACCATTTCGTTACATAACCCGCGACATCACCGCATCTTGCGGGGCTTGTCAGGCGCGAAACGCCATATATAGTCACAACAGCTAGGGCGGGTTCGTCCTGCCTTGGTGCCATGGGGCAGACGAGGCGGAGACGGAGTCGATAATGGACGGCGATTTCAGGACTAACTTCGTACGAGAACCCGCCGCGCTGCGGCATCACCCCGCACTGGTGCTGAACGCGGATTACCGGCCCCTGTCATACTACCCCTTATCCCTTTGGCCGTGGCAAGAGGCCGTGAAGGCCGCCTATATGGACCGGGTGACGATCATCGCAGAATATGACAGCGTGGTCCGAAGCCCCACCACGGTGATCCGAATACCCTCGGTGGTGGTGCTCAAGGAATTCGTAAAACCGCAGAAGCGCGTGGCATTCACGCGCTTCAATCTTTTTCTGAGGGACGAATTCGCCTGCCAGTATTGCGGGGCCAAGGGCGATCTGACCTTTGACCATGTCGTTCCGCGTGCGCGTGGCGGCATCACAAGCTGGGAAAACGTCGTGGCGGCCTGTTCCCCCTGCAACCTGCGCAAGGGGTCCAAGACGCTGCGCCAGTCGGGCCTGTCGCTGCGCCGCCCGCCGCGTCAGCCCTCGGCCGAAGAGATGCGCAATGTCGGACGGCGCTTTCCGCCGAATTACCTGCATGACAGCTGGCTCGACTACCTCTACTGGGATCAGGAACTGGACGCCTGATCAGCCCAGATGGACCTGGCCTTCAGGGTATTTCACCCGCGGCGTCATCTGCGTCGCAAGGAAGAACCCGAGCGTAAGCGGCCCGACCCGCCCCAGGAACATGATGGCGATGATGACCATTCGCCCGAAATCCGTAAGCTCTGCGGTATAGCCGCGCGACAGCCCGACCGTGCCGAAGGCGCTTGCGACCTCAAAGCTGATATCGAGGAAGTGGCCGTCATGCGTTGCGGTCAGCAGGAACACCCCGACGAAGACAAGGATCAGGCTGATCGCCGTCAGCGCCATGACCTTGAGCACCTGAACCAGTCCGATGCTGCGCCCGAACGCGCTGAGCTGGGTCTGGCGGCGGAAAAAGGCGATGGTCGCCAGAAGCATCACGACAAAGGTCGAGACCTTTATGCCGCCCGCGGTCGAGGTCGACCCACCCCCGATCAGCATCAGTGAGATGAACATCAGCGCGGTGCTGTCATGCAGGCCGCCGACATCGACCGTGTTGAAGCCGGCGGTGCGCGTCGTCACCCCCTGAAACCAGCTGATCAGCATCCGTTCCCATGCCGCATCCTGCAGGGCGAGCGTGTCGGGGTTGTTCCACTCCAGCACCGCGAAGGACAGCGTGGCCCAGGGGATCAGGATCGCGGTGCCTGTCAGCGTCAGTTTGGTATGGAGCGAATAGGCCCGCCAGCGGCGGCGGTGGCGCAGGATATCGGAGATGACGACATAGCCGATCCCGCCGATGATGAAGAGCGCCGGGATCACAAGGTTCACCACCGGGTCGGTGGCCCAGCCCGTCAGCCCCTCGGAAAACGTGGAAAACCCTGCATTGTTGAACGCCGAGACGGAATGGAAGATCGCGTGCCAGACCCCCGGCCAGAACCCGTATTCCGGCACGAAGACAAGCGCGAGCAACAGCGCGCCGACGCCCTCGCAGAGCAACACGGCCTTGAGGATGACGCGCACAAGTTCGCCCAGCTGCCGCAACGACGTCTGGTTCAGATCCTCGCGCAGATAGACGCGCTGGGTGATCCCGATGGGCAGCCCCAGCGCCGAGAGGATCAGCACCGCGAAGGTCATCAGCCCCAGGCCGCCCAGTTGGATCAGCACGGTCAGGATCATCTGGCCGGCCAATGTCATGTCGTGCTGGGTGTCGATCACGGCGAGCCCCGTCACCGTCACCGCCGAGGCGGAGGTGAAGAGCGCGTCCGTGAAGCTGATCGGCCGAGGCGTCGAAAAGGGCAGCAGGAAGGCCAGCGCGCCAATGAAAATCAGGCTGATATAGAGCGTCGCGAGCACAAGCGGCGGCGGCATCCGGCTCAGCCGGCGCCTTGCCCGCGTGAAGAGGGGTGTCATCACGGCCTCAGAGCGTGTCGCCGAAGCGGCGCAGATCGGGCCGCTTGCCCAGCAGGAGAAGCTTGTCCTCGCGCCGCAGGACGATGTCTTCGGCGACGCAGGCGTGATATTCCGTTCCCCGCATCAGGCCGAGCGGACGCAGGTCGAACGTGTCGCGCAGGTGCAGGTCCGCGATGGGCGTGCCGTCAAGCTTGTCAGGAACGATGATGTTGACCACGTTGAAGCCGTTCCCGAGGCTCACATAATCCTGCAAAAGCGGGTTGTGCAGCATCTGCGCGATGTGGCGGCCCATTTCTTGTTCCGGCAGGATCACCCGGTCAGCGCCCAGTTTGGACAGGATGCGGTGGTGGGTGCGGCTGGACGCCTTGACCCAGATCGTTTCCAGCCCGAGCATCCGCATGTTCATCGTGGCAAGGATGCTTGCCTCAATGTCCCGTCCAATGGCGACAAGCGCCACGTCATAGCTGTCGATCCCCGCCTCGCGCAGGGCGTTTTCGTCCCCTGCGTCAAGGATCACGGTGTTCGAGAGGGTGGCTGACATCTGCGAGACGCGCCGTTCGTCGGCATCGACCCCCAGCACATGGTTGCCGAAGCGGGCGAGTTCGCTTGCGACGGCGCTTCCGAATGCACCCAGGCCGATGACGACAAAGGTGCGGCCTTTTCTGGCCATGATGCGGCTCCATCAGGGTTACGCCCGCCGGACCCTGATCCTGACCCGATCGAGAGTCAAGCATGGGGCGGCGGGCGTTCCCTTACGGCCTAGTCGCCGAGGCTGACCCCGATGCCGTCGCGCCCGACGCTGACCCCAAGGCCGCCCGAGCCGCCGATGCCTGCGTTGATGCCGCCGCTGTTGCCGCTGCCCGCGCCGGTTCCGCCGCCGCCGATATCGGCGTTGATCCCGCCGGTGTTACCCGTGGCAGCGTCCCGTCCTACCCCGACGTTGAGCCCGCCGGAACTGCCCGAGGCAGCGCCACTTCCGACACCTGCGTTGAGGCCCCCGCTGCTGCCGGATGCAGCGCCGCTGCCCGCGCCGACATTGAGCCCTCCCGTATTGTCGCTGCCGGCACCCGTGCCTGCCCCGACATTCAGCCCGCCGGTATTACCCGTGCCCGCGCCGCTGCCGACACCGACAGTCGTGCCGGTCCCGCCGCCGACGCCTACCGTGACACCCGGCGTCCCGGGGGTTCCCGGCGCTCCCGGTGTACCTGGCGTTCCCGGCGCACCGGGGGTTCCGGGGACGCCCGGCGCCGTGGGCGTTCCGGCCTGCGTGACCGTGCTGCGCGGCGGGGCGGGGGTGCAGACCCCGTTTGCCACCAGACGCGCCTGCGAGGGCGTCAACTGTCCGGCCGGCAGGTTGCAGATCTCTTCGGCAACCAGTTGCGCGGATGCGGGCGTCACATGAAACGAAGCGGTCGCCAGAAAGGCGATGGCGCCCAGTTTCGTAAGTCCGGTCTTCATGTCCTCCTCCTGAAGATGATTTTCCTCCGTGGAAACAACCTTCAGTGAGGGCTTCCTGTTCCAGTTCGCGTCTTGTTCAGGCGACTCGTGATGGCGAAGGCAGCGCCCCGAGAGCGGGCCGAGCGATCAGATATCCCTGCACAAGGTCCACCCCGTGATCGAGCAGCACCGAAAGTTCCCCTTGGGTCTCGACCCCCTCGCACACGATTTCGGTCCCGAGTTCCTGCAGCATCCGCACGACATGGCCAAGGATGGTACGCTTGTCGCGATCCGCGTCCACGCCCCGGACCAGTTCCATGTCGAGCTTGACGATGTCGGGGCGGAACTGGGTCAGGAGCGTCAGCCCGGCATAGCCGGCGCCGAAATCGTCAACCGCCGTGCGGAAGCCGATGTTGCGATATTCGCGCAGGATGCGGCCAAGATGGGCGGGTTCGACCCGCTCGCTTTCGGTGAATTCAAAGATGATGCGTTCGACCGGGAAGCCCAGGCGCCGCGCGGTCCGAAGGGTTGCCTCGATACAGGCGCGCGGCTCGTATACAGCGTTGGGCATGAAGTTGATCGAAAGGCAGGCCGTTTCATCCCGCAGCCCCAGATCGACGGCCGTTTCCAGCGCCCGGATGCGGCAGGCCTGGTCGAAGGCATAACGGTTCGTGTTGGTCACCTGTGCAAGCACGCTCGCGGCGCTTTCGCCCATGGGGCCGCGGACCAGCGCCTCATAGGCAAAGATGTTTCCGCTGCCGAGCGACAGGATCGGTTGAAACGCCATGGATATGTCGAGATCCAAGACCTTTCCGTTGCGGCAGCCCTCGCAGGTATGCCCCATCGAATGCTCCTCGTGTGGCGTTTTGACACGTTAGCGTACCGCAGCGCGTCCGGGCTGTCGCCCAAAACTGCCCGTGATTATCGACTATTATGTATGCATGAGGCGCGGATGCATCGCCGCCTCAGATCGGGATGCGGATCTCACAGGCGACCCCGTCCGGTTCGAAACGGAGCCGGGTCTCGCCGCCGATGCTGCCGAACGTCTCGTGGATCAGGCGCATTCCAAGCCCCTGCCGACCGGGCGGCGAGAGGTCCTGTGGCCCGCTCTCTTTCCATCTGAGGGAGAGGTTCCGGTCCTGAACCTCCCACCGGATGTCGAGCACGCCCTCTGCGACCGACAGCGATCCGTGTTTGCGGGCGTTGGTCGCCAGTTCATGCAGCACAAGCGCGAGCTTGACCGCGAGGGTCGGAACCAGGCTGACGGGCGGGCCGGCCCAACTGATCCGCTGGCTGTCCAGCACGACCTGATCCGCCACCAGCGCGGCGATGTCCGTTCCCTTCATCTGCGCCTCGACCAGCCTGTCATAGGCCCGGGTCAGCGCATCGATGCGCCCGCTGAAGGCTGCCACGAAGGCCGCGGGGTCGTGGGTGCTGCGGAGCGACTGGCGGGCGATGGACTGCACCACCGCCAGCGTGTTCTTCACGCGGTGATTGAGTTCGTCGATCAAAAGCCGCTGGACCTCTTCGTGCTGGCGTCGCTCGGATATGTCCCGCGCGACCTTTGATGCACCCACGATCTCGCCCGCCCGGTTGCGGAGCGGCGAGACAGTGATCGACAGCGGAACGCGACGCCCGTCCCGGGTCAGCCGTTCGGTATCGAAAGGCTCGACCCGCTCACCGGCGCGGATCTGGCGCAGGATCTCCTTTTCTTCGGCGAGCAGATCATCCGGAATGATCGTTTCGATGGGCTGGCCGATCATCTCGGCTGCGGTCCAGCCCAGAATGCGTTCTGCCGAGCCGTTCCAGCTTGTCACGCGGCCCTCCAGCGTCTTGCTGACGATCGCATCGGCGGATGAGGAGACGATGGCGGCAAGCCGCTCCAGCTCCAATGCGCTGAAATCCTCGTCTGCTGCTCCCGACACCTGCGCCTCATCCCTGCATCGCGGGGATGGTCAAGCCCCACCTGCGCATGAAACCAAGCCAAGGCGGGACAAGCAACCCCCTGCGTCAATCCTCGACGTCACCGCGCATCAGATACACCCAGGCGGGGCTGCCGTCCTGCAGGGGCATCTCGACCCGGTCATAGACCTGCCCGAGATATTCGTAGCGGTCGAGACGGCGCAGCCCGACGGCATCCACCTCGAACACCCGCCCCTCGACTCCGCTCCCGGGGGCGGGGATCAGGTCGCGCCCGTCCCGGGTGAACCCGTCCAACGCGGCAGGCCGCGACGGGACAGGGTGGCCCACCACGACGAACCGCACCAGCGGGTTCGTCAATGTCGCATAGCCAAAGACCCGATGGGCCCCGGGTTCCGGATGCTCGGCCTCGATCCGGGGCAGGTAGATCGGCGCGTGGCGGATACCGATCAGCGCCACCGCCAGCAGAAGCGCGAGGATGAGAAGGACGCGGACGGCTGCGCGACGGGTGTTGCTCATCCCCCGCATCCTGTCACTGCCGCCGCCGGGTCAGCCACCGCGCCCATGTGCCCGGATCGCCGTAGAAGGTATTGATGTCTACCGGGCCACGAATGCCGGGCACGACCCCTGTGCCCGTATATTGCCAAAAGACCCATTCGCGCCCCCCATAGACCGTGCCCGGATGATCCGCGACGGAACGCAGCCAGAATTCGGTGTTGCGAAGAGTGCCGATGCCGGTATCCCGATAAAAGTCGACCGTGGTGTAGATGATCGGCCGCTGTCCGTAATGTCGCCCGACGATATCGAGGAACCGTTCCGCCTCGGCCCGGACGATGGCGCCGGGGGGGCGCTGCGGGCAGTTGCGTGACCGCGTCCATTCCATGTCTAGCACCGGCGGCAGCGCGCCCCGTTCGCGTGGCACATTGGCGATGAACCAGCGCGCGTTCTCCTCTGCCGAACGGCAGAAATAGTAAAAGTGATAGGCGCCCCGCGGGATGCCTGCCGCGCGCGACTCTTCCCAATAGGTCCGGAACATCGGGTCGGCATGGTCGCCCCCCTCGGTCGCCTTGATGAAGGCAAAGGACACGCCCGCGCCCTGGACCGACCGCCAGTCGATCGACCCCTGCCACCGCGACACGTCGATCCCGTGGATCGGATAGGCGGTGGGCCGGCGGCCCGGCCAGTCCACCGGGTGCAGATCGTCAAAGCGCGGCGCGGTAAATGTGACAGGCGCCGTCGGGCGCGGAATACGTGGCGCGCAGGCTGTCAGAAACAGGACGCCCACAAGTAACATAAGAAGGGCGGTGGCCCTTTTACGGCGCGCGTGGCTGCGCTGGCCGGGCACGATGCCGGTCGACGAAAACATGCTCAATCCCTCGTCCCCTTGCAGGAGGTTTCTTCCGGCATTCCCCTGCCGGATTGCCGCTCAGATTAGCGAAAAGCCGCCGGGCGCGCTACAAAAGGCCGACAGACCGTGCTGCCGATAGTATCACAAAATCATTGGTTGACTTCATTCGCGACGGGTGCGGCGGCTGTGACCGGAACAGGCCGGTTGATCCGTTCAAGCGCGATGCAGGCGGCGCCGTCGCCCCCGGCGCAAAGCGCGGTCAGCTCTTCTTCGGCGGGGGTGAGGGGGGTGGAATTGACGGTCTCACAGGCGGCGATGGTCAGCAAGGCAATCAGGGGCAGGAAAAATCGCATGTAAATTCTGGTCCGGTCGCTTGGGGCTGTACGCCCTTGTTCTTTTTGCCCAGGGGCTGTTCGGAAAGGAAACGGTTGCGTCTGGTCCGGGTTCCGCTGTGCTGAGGGCACATCGCGGGATGCCGCTGTCGCCGGCACGTTCCCGCCAGCGAAACCTGGCGAAAGAAGTTGAAGCAAAGGCAACCCGAGGCGCCCGAACCGGTTATACTGGCACCTCGGCAGGATGGGTGCACCGGTGCAGCAGAACGAAATGAACGCAAAGGATCCCGTGCTCCGGGTGGGGCAGACCTGCTGGCGCATGGGCCGGGCCGAGAGGGTGGCCGTCATCGTCGATGCCGCGGATTATTTTGCGACCGTGCGCGCCGCCGTGCTCAAGGCGCAGCACAGCGTGATGATGATCGGCTGGGACTTCGACACGCGCATCGCCCTTTTGCCCGGGCAGAAGGGGCTGGAGGGCCCGAACCGACTGGGCCGGTTTCTGAGCTGGGTGGTCAAGACCCGACCAGATCTTCGCGTCTATGTGCTGCGATGGGATCTGGGCGTGGTGATGGAGCTCAAGCGCGGCTCTACCCCGCTCTTCGTTCTCAACTGGATGACCAGCCGCCGGATGCGTCTTGTGCTCGACCATGTGCATCCGCCGATGGCGGCCCATCATCAGAAGATCATCACGATCGACGACACGCTCGCGTTTTGCGGCGGTATCGACATGACGGCCGATCGCTGGGACACGCGCTCGCATCGCGACGACGAACCGTATCGCGTCCGCCCGACCAGCCGGCGCCGTTACAAGCCCTGGCATGACGTCGCAACGGCCGTGGAGGGAGAGGTTGCAAAGGCGCTGGGCGAGCTTGCGCGGTCGCGTTGGGAACGTGCGACAGGCGAACGGCTCGACCCGCCGCCACCGCTTGAGGGCGCCTGGCCCGAGGGTTTGCAGACCACGTTCACGGATGTCGATGTCGCCATCGCAAGGACTGTCCCCGACCATGAAGGCCACACGGGCGCGCGGGAGATCGAGGCGCTCTACCTCGCCGCGATCGCTCGATGCCGGCGCACGCTTTATATCGAAAGCCAGTACTTCGCGTCCCGCCGGATCGCCGACGCGATGGCCGCGCGCCTCTCGGAACCCGATCCGCCCGAGATCGTGGTGATCAACCCCGAAAGCGCCGATGGCTGGCTGCAGGAAGAGGTCATGGGGTCATCGCGTGCACGGCTGCTGCAGCTTGTCCGGCGCGCCGATCACAAGGGGCGGTTCCGCATCTATACGCCGGTGACGAAAGGCGGGCAGCCGATCTATGTCCATGCCAAGGTTTTGGTGATGGATGACCGGTTGTTGCGCGTGGGGTCCTCGAACCTCAACAACCGGTCGATGGGCTTCGACAGCGAATGCGACCTCGCGCTGGAGGCCGGTGCCGATGACGTGGACCTGCGGGGGCAGATCGTCGGTGTTCGGGACGATCTTCTGGCCGAGCATCTGGGTGTCGATGAGGCGCGGCTGCGCGCTGCGCTGGATCAGGGCTCGCTCATCGCGGCGATAGAAGTGTTGAGGGGGGAGGGCAGGACGCTCGTTCCCTTTGACCCGCCGGACCTCAATGGTTTTGAAGAAGAGGTCATGGCCGAGAACGCGCTTCTCGACCCGGAAAGCACCGCAGCACCGCGCCGTTCCCTGCGCGGCTGGATCAGGGGGCTGTGGTCCTGGCGAAAGAGGTCGCCGCCGCTCAGACCCTGACCTTGCGGGCCTCGCTGCTGGCGCAGGACCAGCGCGTGACGATCATACTCGGGTGTTCGCTGACCCATTGCGCAAGCTGCGGCTGCGCCTGCATCATGCAGGACTGCACGGTTACACCCGGCATGTGCATATGTGTATGTTCGCGGCAGTTCGACGGGTCCGTGGCAAGGCAGGCGACAAAGATCAGTTCGATCATGGCGAGGTTCCCTTGATGGTTTCCCCGATCATGCTGCAGTGCAGCATAAGGTCGAGTAAATTGTCGCAGCGGGCCTCACGCTTTTCCCGGTGGAAGAAATTTGAACGAGTTTCTGCGCGGGATTGCCCGCTGTCTTTGCAGATGCAGAACGCGGGGGGGGGGCGACATCCGGGTCGCCCTGAACGCCTCCCCTTGGTCGGTCAGTCGTCGTCGCCCTGATCGCGCAGGCCGGGAAACTCGCCCAGGTTCTCCTGAAGCGATTGTTCCTCGATGCCTTGGGATGTGTGGGGGTCCTGATGCCCGGCCTCGGGCACTTCCTCGAGCGCGACAAGCTCCTTCGCCTTTTCGCGGAACTCATCCAGCGCGCCGTCGGGTTTGCCGTTTTCGGCCCAGAGCGCCTGCGCGCGCGCCTCGATCCGGGATTCCCATTCCTTGAAGTCTTGCTGGTTCATGGCTGCCTCCTGCGAGCTTTGGGGGTCAACCCGACCCTGCGCCCCGGGGTTCCGTCAACGCGGAAGGCCGCGCGCCAAGGGCGGCGCGGCCCATCGGAAGATCAGGATGTGGCAGCTTTAAAAGGCGAGGGCCAAAGCCCCCGCCCGCGCGCGCGTCTCAGGCACCCCGTGCCAGCGCCGCAACACCCGTCCGCGCGACCTCTTTCAGGCCGAGCGGACGCATGAGATCGGCAAAGGCGTCGATCTTTTCGCCCGTGCCGGTGATCTCGAACACAAAGCTCTCCAGGGTGGAATCCACCACATTCGCCCGGAAGATATCGGCCAGACGCAACGCCTCCACCCGCTGGTCGCCCCGGCCCGCCACCTTGAAGAGCGCCAGTTCCCGCTCGACCGAGGGGCCATCGACGGTCAGGTCATGCACCTCATGCACCGGGACCATGCGGCCAAGCTGCGCCTTGATCTGTTCGATCACCTGAGGCGTGCCGCGCGTCACGATGGTGATGCGCGAGCGGTGGCCCAGATGGTCCACCTCGGCCACCGTCAGGCTTTCGATGTTGTAGCCGCGACCCGAAAAAAGCCCGATCACCCGGGCCAGGACGCCGCTTTCGTTATCCACCAGCACAGCGAGCGTGTGCGTCTCGGTCACGTCCGCATAGGGGTCGCGAAGATCGTAGGCCGAATGCCGCGACGACCCCTGTTCGATGTTCAGCCTGCTCATGTTCATCTCCCTGCCTCAGACCAGAACCGCGCCCTTGGCGCCGATCACGCCCTGGGTATCGGCCTCGCCCAGCAGCATTTCGTTATGGGGGCTGCCCGACGGGATCATCGGAAAGCAGTTTTCGTGTTTCTCGACCAGACAGTCAAAGATCACCGGCCCGTCATAGCGGATCATCTCCATGATCGCGTCATCAAGGTCCTTCGGGTCCGAACAGCGCAGGCCCTTGCAGCCGAAGGCCTCGGCCAGCTTGACGAAGTCGGGCAGGCTTTCGGACCAGCTGTGGCTGTAGCGTTCGCCATGCAGCAGTTCCTGCCACTGGCGGACCATGCCCAGACGCTCGTTGTTCAGGATGAACTGCTTGACCGGGGCGCGGAACTGCATCGCCGTCCCCATTTCCTGCATGTTCATCAGCCATGACGCCTCGCCCGCGACATTGATGACCAGCGCCTCCGGGTGGGCGATCTGCGCCCCGATCGAGGCGGGAAGGCCATAGCCCATCGTCCCCAGCCCGCCCGAGGTCAGCCAGCGGTTCGGCGCCTCGAAGCCCAGAAATTGCGCCGCCCACATCTGGTGCTGCCCAACCTCGGTCGCGATGTAGCGGTCCATGCCCTTGGTCAGCGCCTCGAGCCGTTCCAGCGCATATTGCGGCTTGATCGTCTTTTCCGATGGCGTGTAGGTCAGGCAGCGTACGGCGCGCCATTCGTCGATCTGCGCGTTCCAGCGGGCCAGCGCGCCGGAGTTAACCTTGCGGCCCCGGGCCTTCCAGATCCGCAGCAGATCCTCCAGCACATGGCCCACATCGCCCAGGATCGGGATGTCCACACGGATCACCTTGTTGATCGAGGACGGATCGATGTCGATATGCGCCTTGCGCGAGTTCGGGCTGAAATCAGCCACGCGCCCGGTGATGCGGTCGTCGAACCGGGCGCCGATGTTGATCATCAGGTCGCAGCCATGCATGGCAAGGTTCGCCTCATAAAGCCCGTGCATCCCGAGCATCCCGAGCCAATGCTTGCCCGAGGCCGGATAGGCGCCGAGGCCCATGAGGGTCGAGGTGATCGGAAAGCCCGTCGCATCGACCAGTTCGCGCAAAAGCTGGCTTGCCCCGGGGCCGGAGTTGATGACGCCGCCGCCGGTATAGAAGACCGGGCGTTCGGCCGTTTCCATCAGCTCGACCAGCGCGGTGATCGCCTCGATATCGCCCTTGCGGCGCGGCTGGTAATGGGCCACGCGCGCCTTTTGCGCGGGTGTGTAGGTGCCGGTGGCGAACTGCACGTCCTTGGGGATGTCGACCAGAACCGGCCCGGGACGGCCCGAGGTCGCGACGTGAAACGCCTGATGCAGGGTTTCGGCCAGCCTGTCGGTCTCTTTCACCAGCCAGTTATGCTTGGTGCAGGGGCGGGTGATGCCGACGGTATCCGCCTCCTGAAAGGCGTCGTTGCCGATCATGAAGGTCGGGACCTGCCCCGACAGGACAACCAGCGGGATCGAATCCATCAATGCGTCGACAATGCCCGTCACCGCATTGGTCGCCCCGGGTCCGGATGTCACCAGAACGACGCCGGGCTTGCCGGTCGCGCGGGCATAGCCCTCGGCCGCATGGACCGCGCCCTGTTCGTGCCGGACAAGGATATGGCGGATGTCGTTCTGCTGAAAAATCTCGTCATAGATCGGAAGCACGGCGCCGCCGGGATATCCGAATACGACTTCCACACCCTGATCCTTCAGGGCCTGAACCACCATCTTCGCGCCGGTCATCGCTTCCGTCATCGCATTCACTCCATCGCCAGTCGCTGGCTGCCACAATCGCGTAACAAAAAGCCCCCGGAGGATCTTCCTTCGGGGGCGCATGGGGGTCCAAAAGGGTTTCCGTTACCGGCCCATGCGCACCTTCCCTACAAGTACGAGAATCCCGTTCATTGCGGTCCCTTCCGTTACAAGGGCGGACATTATGGTTGGCCTTGGGGGTCGTCAACCGCCAATGCGCGATATTTTCTGTCGCCGGCTAACTTTTTCCGTTACCGAAATTGCGCAAGGCGGGCCAGCACAGCAAGAAAGGCCGCCGAAATGCCTCAGACCTTCGGCGCGCGGGTGTCGGGCAGGCTGATACGCGCGACCTGCTCGGCGATCGGATCGACCGACAGCGGGTGCGGGTCGGCGCTGTAGCTTTCAGGGTCGCCGATCGGGCGCCAGTCGCCGTCGCGGTAGATCTCCAGCCCTGAAAACCGGGCCTTGTAGCCCATCTTGCGGCTGCCGGGCACCCAATAGCCCAGATAGACGAAGGGCAGACCGGCCTCACGCGCGATGGCGATATGGTCGAGCACGACATAGGTGCCAAGGCTGTCCGTGGCCCGTTCGGGATCGTAGAAGGAATAGACCATGCTGAGGCCGTCATCCATCACGTCGGTCAGGCAGACGGCGGTGAGCTGATGGCGCCGTTCACCGGCTTCGGGCGGACGGGAATATTCAACGACGCGGCTGCGGATCGGCGTTTCCTCGATCATCGCGGCGAATTCGAAGATGTCCATATCGGCCATGCCGCCATCGGCGTGGCGGCTGTCCAGATACCGGCGGAACAGCGCGAACTGGTCTTCGGTCGCCCAGGGGCTGGTCGCATCCCGTTTCAGGTCGGTGTTCCGGCGCAGGGTGCGGCGCTGGCTTTTGTTCGGCACGAAATCGGCCACGCGGATGCGCGCGGACATGCAGGCCGAACATTCGGAACAGGACGGACGGTAGAGCACGTTCTGCGACCGGCGGAAGCCCTGCTTGGACAGCGCGTCGTTCAGCTTTTCGGCATAGTCGCCCTGAAGCGCCGTGAACAGTTTACGCTCCATGCGCCCCTCCAGATAGGGGCAGGGCTGGGGGGCCGTCACGTAGAACTGGGGCGCAATGGGCAGTGTATGACGCATATCGTGGTGATCTCTGCGCAAGGGGCAGCGGGCTGCGATGGCAGGTTAGCAAGAGGCCGCGATTAGGCCAAGTAGGGTTTTCGCGTCAGTGTTACAAGGCTTGGGCCGACGATGGCGTACCGGCATGAAAATGCCCGGCCCCTTTCCGGAACCGGGCATCTGCCTGTCATGGGCATGTCAGGCGTTTTCGGCGTCCCGCACATCGCGCTGGTCACGGGCGGCGCGGGCGCGTTCGTCCATGAACTGGTCGAACTCGGTCTTGTCCTTCGCGTCCCGGAGCCGCTGGAGGAAGGCCTCGAAGGCGTGCTGCTCTTCCTCGAGACGGCGCAGCGTGTCGGATTTGTAGGCGTCGAAGGCCGTGTTGCCCGATGACCGTCCGACCCGATGATCCATGCCGCGGTTGCGGCGCGAACTGCACGAAAACATGCGTCTGCTCCATATCATGTAAAAGAGGATGGCGAGCCCGATGGGCCAGAACACGATGAACCCAAGGATCATCGCGACAATCCAGGCGGGCTTGCCGCGCTGGTCAAGCCAGGCCTCTGCCTGTGCGGGCAAGCTGGCGATGGAAGAGGTCGTGGTCATCGAGGCTCCTTTCCCCTGAGATGTAAAAACCTTTCACATCTCCTACATCGGGATCGGGAGGCCCTGCGTCAAGAGGCAAAGTGAAAGGTGTTTACATTTTTCGGCGCGGGTTTTGTCGCGAGCCGGATCGAGGCAGGAGAACCCGCTAGGAAAGGACGAAATCGGCCGGCTCCGCGCCCGACGCATCCATCAGGCGGTCCGGGGCAATTTCAAAGATATGCCGCGGCGTGCCGGCGGCGGCCCAGACGGTCGCATAGGTCAGAAGCTTCGGGTCCAGAAAGGGGCGGGGCGGGGTCAGGTGGCCCACTGGCGCGACGCCCCCGATCACAAAACCCGTTTCCTGCCGGATCTGCGCAGCCTCGGCCTTTTCCAGGGGCTCGCCCGCGCAGGCCGACGCCTTTTCGGGGCAGACACGGTTGCCACCGGCCGTGATGAAGAGGTAAAGCCGCCCGCTCTGCCGGCCGCGGAACAGGATCGACTTGGCGATCTGGTCCACGGAACAGCCTGCCGCGTCGGCGGCCTGCTGCGCGGTGCGCGTTTCTGCCCCCATTTCCAGCAACCGGGCCTCGATCCCGGCCTCGGCCAGCGCGGCCTCGACCCGCTTTACACTCTTGCTCATCGGCATTTCCTTCCTGTTCGGCGGCAGATTAGCCGCGCGCCTTGCAGGTGCAAGGGTCCTTGACGGACCGTCGCGTGCAAGGCCGTTGACCATGCTCGTCGGGTAGCTCACTTTCCATGCATGGACTTTGCCTCTCGCCTTATCCGTTCGCCGATCCCGTTCGACCCGGTTCAGGGGGGTGAGACCTCCGCCCTGCTTGACCTTCCGCCCGGGCTCCGGCCGCTCTGCGAGGGGGTGGCGGGGTGCAGCCCCTATCTCGCCGGCCTCATGCGGACCGAGGGCGACTGGCTGGCCGCCAGTGTGCGCATGACACCCGAGGCGGCGCTGGCGGCTGTTCTTCTGTCGCTCGACCCGGTGCCGCTCGCCGATCTGGGCGCGGCGCTGCGGCAGGCCAAGCGGCGCGTGGCGCTGCTCGCGGGTCTCGCGGATGCGGGGGGCGTCTGGACGCTGGAGGAGGTGACGGGCGCCCTCACGGCGCTGGCTGACCGTGCGGTGCATCTGTCGATCACCCGCCTTGTCGCCGAGGAAATCCGGCGGCGCAAGCTGCCGGGTGCGACCGAGGAGGACATCGAAACCGCCGGCGGGATGGTCGCGCTTGCCATGGGCAAGATGGGCGCCGCGGAACTGAACTATTCCTCGGACATCGATCTCATCTGCCTGTTCGACGAAACGCGGTTCGATCCTGCGGATTATCACGACGCCCGCGCCGCCTTCATCCGCGTGACGCGCAGGATGACCACGCTTTTGTCCGATACCACGGCGGGGGGCTATGTCTTCCGCACGGATCTGCGGCTGCGCCCCGATGCCTCGGTCACGCCGGTCTGCCTGTCGATGGAGGCGGCGGAACGTTACTACGAGAGCCTGGGCCGGACCTGGGAACGGGCGGCCTATATCAAGGCCCGGCCCTGCGGCGGCGACCTCAAGGCGGGCGAGCGGTTTTTGCGCGCGCTGACGCCCTTTGTCTGGCGCAAGCATCTGGATTTTGCCGCCATCCGCGATGCCCATGACATGCGGCTGCGTATCCGGGACCACAAGGGGCTGAATGGCCGTCTGGTTCTGGAAGGGCATGACATGAAGCTGGGCCGCGGCGGCATCCGGGAAATCGAGTTCTTTACCCAGACGCGCCAGATCATCGCCGGGGGGCGCGATCCCGATCTGCGGCAGCGGGCGACGGTGCCGGGGCTGCGGGCGCTTGCTGAAAAGGGTTGGGTCGGTCATGCCGAGGCGGCGGAGCTGATCGACCTCTATCGCGCCCATCGAGAGGTAGAGCATCGGCTGCAGATGGTGAACGACGCGCAGACCCACGCCCTGCCGACCGTGCCCGAGGGGTTCGACCGGCTTGCGCGGTTCATGGGGCAGGGCGATACCGCGCGTTTCCGGGCTGACCTGCTGGACCGCCTGCAACGCGTCGATCAGTTGACCGAAGGCTTCTTTGCGCCGACCGAGGCTGCGGCAGAGCCCGATCTGTCGGACCATGCGGCAAAGATCGTCGAGGGCTGGCGCAGCTATCCGGCACTGCGATCCGCCCGCGCGGTCGAGATATTCGAGCGGGTCCGGCCCGAGATCCTGCGCCGCCTGCAACGCGCCGCCAACCCGGACGAGGCGCTGACCCAGTTCGACGGCTTCCTTGCGGGGCTTCCGGCGGGGGTGCAGCTTTTCTCGATGTTCGAGGCCAATCCGCAGCTTACGCAGCTGATCGTGGACATCGCGGCGACGGCGCCCGGGCTGGCGCGGTATCTGTCGCGCAATGCGGCGGTTCTCGATGCGGTGATCGGCGGCGATTTCTTTTCCCCATGGCCCGGGGTGGCGGCTTTGGCCGGGGCGCTTGAACAGCGGCTGGCAGAATCGCCCGACTATGAACGCTGCCTTGATGCGGCCCGCCGTTGGGCCAAGGAATGGCATTTCCGGGTGGGCGTGCATCATCTGCGGGGTATCGTCGATGCCGCCGAGGCCGGGCGCCAATATGCGGAACTTGCCGAGGCGGTGGTCGCGGGCGTCTGGCCCGGTTGCCTGGCGGAATTCGCGCGCAAGCACGGGCCGCCGCCGGGACGCGGCGCCGTCGTGATCGGCATGGGCAGCCTTGGGGCAGGGCGGCTGAACGCGCGGTCCGACCTCGACCTGATCGTGATCTACGACGCGGCGGGGGTTGAGGCGTCGGACGGCCCGCGTCCGCTCGCCGCACGCACGTATTATGCCCGGCTGACGCAGGCGCTGGTGACGGCGGTGACGGCGCCCATGTCGGAAGGGCGCCTTTATGAGGTCGATATGCGGCTGCGACCTTCGGGGCGTCAGGGACCGGTCGCCACCAGCCTGCAGTCCTTTCGCGCCTATCAGGCGGAAGAGGCCTGGACCTGGGAACATCTTGCGCTGACCCGCGCCCGGGTGATGGCCGGCCCCGCCGAACTGGGGGCAGAGGTGGAGTCGTTCCGGCAGGAGCTTCTGGCACGGAAATCCGACGGGCCGCGGGTCATCACGGATGTGGCCGAGATGCGCGCCCGGCTGCGGACCGCAAAGCCCGCCGAGGGAGAGTGGGACGCGAAATCCGGGCCCGGACGCCTGCAGGATATCGAACTTATGGCCCAGACGGCGGCCCTGCGATCAGCAAGCCCCGCCCGCGCGACCGAGGCGCAGATCCGCGCCGGCGTGCGACATGGCTGGATCGCGGCTGCGGATGCCGAGACCTTGCTGCGGGTCTACCGGATGCTCTGGCGGTTGCAGGCGGGAACGCGGCTTTTGACGGACCGGCCGCTCGATCCGGCCGAGGTGGGCGAGGGCGCCTGTGCCTTCCTGCTGCGCGAACTCGATGCGACGGGGATCAACGACCTGCGGTCCCGGCTGGACAAGGCGACCCTGGACACGGCAGAAATAATCGACCGCTACATCGGGCGCGGGGACAGCGCCTGACATGGGGAGAAGCACAATGCAGCCGCAAGACGCCGACCCGAAGGGGCTGATCCGCGAAAGCTACAGGATCGAGGGCATCACCGAGGCGGAATGCCGTTCGATCTTTGTCGACTGGGCGCTGAGCCTGCCCGTCGGCGTCGATCAGGCCGAGGCGCTGCGCAGCCTGATCGCGGGCCATGGACGCGAAGGGCATCCGATGACCACGGTCCTGTCGGCCGGTCTTGCCGAAAGCGTGCCGCCCCGCAGGCGCGGCGGGCGCGCGGGACGGATGGCCGAACGTTAACGGGGCAGCGAGGCTGCCTCGCGGGCCAGCGTCTCGATCGCGGCCCAGTCGCCTGCCTGCATCCGGTCCTTCGGGGCGACCCAGCTGCCCCCCACGCAGAGCGTGTTCGGGAGCGACAGATAGGTCGGTGCATTCGCAAGCGTGATGCCCCCGGTCGGGCAAAAGCTGACCTGCGGCAGGGGCGAGGCGAGCGAGCGGAGCGCGGGGGCGCCGCCCACGGCCTCGGCCGGGAAGAACTTTTGGGTAGTATAGCCGCGCTCCAGCAGGGTCATGACCTCGCTCGCCGTCGCCGCGCCCGGCAGCATCGGCAGGCCCCGTGCCTCTGCCGCGTCCAGCAGGCGATCGGTCGCGCCGGGAGAGACGCCGAACTGCGCGCCCGCCTCCTTGGCCGCCGCCACATCCTCGGGTGTCAGCAGCGTTCCGGCGCCGACCACCCCACCCGGCACCGCAGCCATCGCCCGGATGGCATCAAGCGCGACCGGCGTCCGCAGCGTCACCTCCAGCACCGGCAGGCCGCCCGCCACCAGCGCCTCGGCCAGAGGGCGGGCATGGGCAAGATCGTCGATCACCAGCACCGGAATGACGGGGGCGAGGCGGCAGATCTCGGCGGCGCGGGCGCTTGCTTCGGTCGGGGTCATGACAGGCTCCTGATCAGATGACGACGCCGGCGCCTGCGGTCGCAGGCCCGACAGAGGCGCGGAAGGCGCCGAACAGCTCTCGCCCAAGACCATGGGCATTGGCCGAAAGGTCTGGCACGACCGGCGCCCGGTCGTCAAACCCGTCCGCCATGACATCGAGCGTGCCCGCAACCGCGTCCAGACGCACGAGATCCCCATCGCGCAGCCGAGCGAGCGGACCGCCATCGGCCGCCTCGGGGCTGACATGGATCGCGGCCGGCACCTTGCCCGAGGCGCCCGACATGCGCCCGTCCGTCACCAGCGCGACCTTCAGCCCGCGATCCTGCAGGACGGCAAGCACCGGCGTGAGCGAATGCAGTTCGGGCATCCCGTTCGCCTTTGGCCCCTGAAAGCGGACGACGACGATGGTGTCGGAGGTAAATTCGCCCCGCTGGAAGGCCGCCTTGACCGAGGGCTGGTCGTGGAACACGCGCACGGGCGCCTCGATCACATGGCGGTCCGGCGAAACGGCCGAGACCTTGATGACGCCGCGCCCGAGGTTTCCGGCAAGCTGCTTCAGCCCGCCCTGCTTCTGGAACGGGTCCGACGCCGGGCGCAGGATGCGGTCGTTCAGCGTTTCGCCCGCGCCCGCGCCCCAGGTCAGCGCGCCGTCCACCAGCTTTGGTTCCTGCGTGTAATGGGCAAGTCCCTCGCCCGCCACGGTGCGGGTGTCGTCATGCAGAAGGCCCGCCGAAAGCAGTTCGCCGATCATGTAGCCCAGTCCGCCGGCTGCGTGGAAATGGTTCACGTCCGCCAGCCCGTTCGGATAGACCTTGGCCATCAGCGGAACCACGTCCGAAATCTGCGCGAAATCTTCGATGTCGAGAACGATGCCGGCCGCGCGCGCCATCGCGGGCAGGTGCAGGACAAGGTTCGTCGAGCCGCCCGTGGCCATCAGCCCCACGATCCCGTTCACGAACGCGCGTTCGTCGAGGATTTCGGAAACCGGCCGGTAATCGTTGCCAAGCGCGGTGATCGACAGCGCGCGTTCGACGCCGGCGACCGTCAGCGCCTCGCGCAGGGGGGTGTTCGGGTTGACAAAGCTCGACCCCGGCAGATGGAGCCCCATGAACTCCATCAGCATCTGGTTGGTGTTCGCGGTGCCGTAAAAGGTGCAGGTGCCCGGCCCGTGATAGCTGGCCATCTCGGCGGCCATCAGCTCTTCCCGCCCGATCTCGCCCGTGGCAAAACGCTGCCGGACCGCCGATTTTTCGTCGTTCGGCAGGCCCGAGGTCATGGGGCCGGCGGGCAGGAACACGGCCGGGATATGGCCAAAGGTCGCCGCCGCAATCACCAGCCCCGGCACGATCTTGTCGCACACTCCAAGATAAAGCGCCGCGTCAAAGACGTTGTGGCTGAGCGCGACACCAGCGGCGAGGGCGATGACATCGCGGGAAAAGAGCGACATCTCCATCCCGACCTGTCCTTGCGTGACCCCGTCGCACATCGCGGGCACACCCCCGGCGACCTGCGCCGTGCCGCCGGCCGCCCGTGCGGTGCGGCGGATGATCTCGGGATAAACCTCGTAGGGCTGATGCGCCGACAGCATGTCGTTATAGGCGGTGACGATCCCGATATTCGGCGCGCGCCCTTCGGCAAGGGCCGTCTTGTCCGGCCCCATCGCGGCATAGGCATGGGCCTGGTTACCGCAGGTCAGATGCGCGCGGGCAGGCCCTTCCTCGGCGGCGCGGGCCATGCGGGAAAGATAGGCGTCCCGCAAGGGGCGGGACCGTTCGCGGATGCGGTCGGTGACCTGTTCGATCGTGGTGTCGAGTGGCATGGCGCTCCTCGTGTCATCTGGTCCGGGCAAGGCCTGGACGTCGCTGTGGGCTTGGGCAGATGCCTAACACAGTCCGTTAGCGCTAACAAGTCAGGCCGCCGCGCCTTCACGGGAGGATGGGGAAGGGCGCCGCCGATGGCAAGGGCCAAAGGTCGGCCGTGCGGTTGCAGCATTGCGGTCGCTGCATGGCAGCATTGAGGACGTGTCGATGGTAAAGTCAGCCCGGCTGACCTAAATTCAGTCCCACGGGAGGGTTGATCCAACCCAGAGGATGACAGAGATGACCAAAGAGATTTACGGCGACTATTCGGTGACCGACATCGCAGCGATCGAGCTCCGTGCCCGTCAGATGCGCGCCGAAGCCACCCGCGAGATGTTCAGCGCCCTCGGCGCATGGATCGCACGTCGGGTTGCCGCACTGCGTGGCCGCGCACACCAGCCGGCCTGATCTACCATACGATTTCGCGTTCAGGCGCGGTTTGCTGAAAATCCCGGCCCGTTGCGGCCGGGATTTCTGTTTGTGCTTCCTGTCCGTGTCCGCTGCCGCTAGAGGAAGGGCATGACCTATCCCATCATCCGCCTCCGTCCGAAAACCGACGCCCGCGCCATCCGTCACGGAGCGCCCTGGGTCTTTGCCGATGAACTTGTGACGGACCGTCGCACCAAGGCGCTGGCCCCCGGCACGATCTGCGAATTGCAGGATGAGGCCCGCAGCCCGTTGGGGATCGTCACGGTCAACCCGAATTCCAAGATCATCGCCCGGATGCTCGACCGCGATCCGGCGGCGGTGATCGATGGCGCATGGCTCTCACTTCGGATGCGCCGGGCATTGGCGCTGCGCGAACGTCTGTTCGACCAGCCCTATTACCGGCTTGTCCATGCCGAGGCTGACGGATTCCCCGGCGTCGTCATCGACCGTTTCGGCGATCTGGCGGTGATCCAGCCAAATGCCGCCTGGTCCGAGACCATGATCGACCTGATCGCCGAGACGCTGTGCGAGGCGACGGGCGTGACCCGGGTCGTCAAGAACGGGTCGGGCCGGGCGCGGGGCCTGGAGGGCCTGCCCGAGGAAATGGTCGTTCTGCGCGGCGCGGTCGAAGGACCGGTGCCTGTGCCGATGAACGGCGCCACCTACATGGCCGATGTGCTGGGTGGGCAGAAAACCGGGCTTTTCTATGATCAGCGTCCCAACCACGCCTTTGGCGCGCGGCTCGCGCCGGAGGGACGGGTTCTTGATGTCTTCAGCCATGTGGGCGGCTTTGGCCTTGCGGCGCTGGCCGGCGGTGCGCGATCGGCGCTGGCCGTCGACGGGTCGGCACCGGCCCTGCGCCTCGCCGAGGCGGGTGCCGAAGCGAGCGGTTTTGCAGACCGGTTCCAGACGCGGCAGGGCGACGCCTTTGCGGTGATGGAACAGCTTGCCGCCGAGGGCGCCCGGTTCGAGTTCGTCGTCTGCGACCCGCCCGCTTTTGCGCCGGCCAAGCCCGCGCTTCAGGCGGGCCTGCGCGCCTATGAACGTGTGGCGCGGCTTGCGGCGCCGCTGGTGGCGCCGGGCGGATACCTGTGCCTCTGTTCCTGTTCCCATGCCGCCGATCTTGCCGCCTTTCGCACGGCGAGCATCCGGGGCATCGGGCGCGGCGGGCGCCACGCGCAGATGATCCACACCGGTTTCGCCGGCCCGGATCACCCGATGCTGCCGCAACTGGCTGAAAGCGGATACCTCAAGTCGATCTTTTTCCGGCTGGACTGATGCGGGCGTTTCTGGACGCCTGCGTTCTTTATCCCACCGTCCAGCGCGAAATCCTGTTGGGCGTGGCGTCCACGGGGCTTTTCCAGCCGCTCTGGTCGTCCCGCGTGCTGGAGGAATGGGCCCGCGCCACGATCAAGCTGGGGCAAGAGGCTGCGGCACGGGCCGAGATTGCCGACCTGCATCAGAACTGGCCGGACGCCGAAGTCGGGATCCCCGAAGAGCTTGAGGCGCGGCTGTTGCTGCCCGATCCGGCGGATCGCCATGTTCTTGCCGCAGCGCTCGGCGCCGGGGCTGACCTGATCGTGACCGAGAACCTGCGGGATTTTCCGCTTCGCGCCCGTGAGGGAATGCGGATCGAGGCGCCGGACCCCTTTCTGCTGACCCTCTGGCAGACCTCGCCCCAGCCGGTCGCAATGGCGGTCGAAGCCGTGCGCGCCAAGGCAGAGACGCTTTCCGGTGAGCCCCAGCCGCTCCGCCCCCTGCTGAAACGCGCGCGTCTGCCACGGCTGGGAAAGGCGCTCAGCCGATAGAGCGGCGCCAGCGTTCCTCATTCGCCTCGATCGCGGCGATGCGATCCTCGGTGCGGGGGTGGCTTGCCAGCCAGACCGGCGGGCCGCCTGCCGCACCCGTCAGCCCGGGCAGTTTGCGGAACAGCGACTTTTGCGGCCCCGTCCCGATCCCGGCCTTGACCAGCAGCGCAGAGGCATAGGCGTCGGCCTCATATTCATCCTGTCGCGACAGGCGCGCAGCCAAGAGCATCGTAACCCCGTTCGCGATCAGGATGCCCAGCCCCGGCAGGAAACGGTTCAGCACGGATGCCAGCGCCATGCGGATCGCGTTCTGGCCCGAAAAGTCGATCATCCGCCGCTTGGAATGGCCCAGGGCCACATGCCCCAGCTCATGCGCGATGACGCTCGCCATCTCTTCGGCGGTCACGGCGCCGGAGCGGTATTTGTCATAGAAACCCCGGGTCAGGAAAATCCGCCCGTCTGGTGCGGCCAGACCGTTCACCGGTTCCACATCATAGATGTTCACGGGGATGGAGGCGACGTTCAGCGCCTCGGCCATCCGGTCGCAGATCGCCCGCAACGTCGCGTCCGCCATGGGCGTCGACCGCGCGTCCAGCTCCTGCTTGGTCCGCCAGACCGAAAAGCGGTACATCAGGTAGGCATAGGCGATTGCCAGGAGGAGGGGGGTCAATCTGAGCATGTCGGCAATATGGGGCCTTGGCCCGCCTCTGGCTAGGTGAGCATTCGAACCCCGCGCCCGATCCCGTCAAGCGTGAGGGGGACCATGCGGTTCTCGAACAACTCACGGATGAGGTGGAGCGACTGGCTGTAGTGCCAGCGGCTTTCCGGCAGCGGGTTGATCCACAGGTTTCCCGGCCATTGCATGCGGGCGCGCGTCAGCCAGACCTGCCCGGGTTCGGCGTTCCAGTGTTCGTTCGCGCCGCCGGGATGCGTGATCTCATAGGGCGACATGGTGGCATCGCCGACAAAGATGCACTTCCAGTCATGGCCATAGGTGCGCAGGATCTCGGCCGTAGGGATCTGTGCATCCCAGCGGCGGCGGTTCTCGCGCCAGACACCCTCATAGAGGCAGTTGTGAAAGTAGAAATATTCCAGATGCCGGAATTCCGAACGGGCGGCGCTGAACAACTCTTCTACGGCGCGGACATGCGGGTCCATGCTGCCGCCCACGTCCAGGAACAGCAAAAGGCGCACCCCGTTGCGCCGTTCCGGCCGAGTCTGAACGTCAAGCCAGCCCCGTTCCGCCGTCGCGCGGACGGTTCCGTCGAGGTCGAGTTCCTGCGCCGCGCCATCACGCGCCCAGCGACGCAGCCTGCGAAGCGCGACCTTGATGTTGCGCGTCCCCAGTTCGACCGCATCATCCAGATCGCGGAATTCCCGCCGGTCCCAGACCTTGACGGCGCGGCCATGATGGCCCTGATCCTGCCCGATCCGCACGCCTTCCGGGTTGTGGCCATAGGCGCCGAAGGGGCTGGTGCCAGCGGTGCCGATCCACTTGTTGCCGCCCTGATGACGGCCCTTCTGTTCCGCCAGACGCTGGCGCAGGGTTTCCATCAGCCTGTCAAAGCCGCCAAGCGCCCGGATCGCCTCGCGTTCTTCGGCGCTCAGATGTCGTTCGGCGAGCTTTTCCAGCCATTCGCGCGGCAGGTCCAGCGCCTCCAGCACCTGATCCGCAGATATGGTCTCCAGCCCCGCGAAGCTGGCGGCGAAGGCCCGGTCGAACCGGTCGATATGGGCCTCGTCCTTCACCAGCGCGGCGCGCGCGAGGTAATAGAACCCCTCCGGGTCATAGGTGACAAGACCTGCGGCAAGCCCCTCCAGAAAGGCCAGAAACTCCCTCAGCGAGACCGGCAGGTCTGCCGCGCGAAGGTTCCGGAAGAAGGGCAGGAACACCGCTTACATCGCCCTTTCGAGAAAGATGGTGAGGAAGACGCCCAGAAGGCCCAGCATGATCGCCCAGCCCGCACCGTATTGCGCCATGTCGAGCCGGTTGCCGCCGCGCCCCCGCGCCTGCAAGGCCCCGATGATGGCCCCGATCACAACCCCGGCGATAACGATCATCGTGCTCTGTCCCCTGCTGTTCGCCCGAGGCTCGCGATTTCGGCCAGCCGCGCCCGGACCTCTTCATCCGAGCCGAACCCATAGCGCGCCCACCCAAGGCTGTCGAGGCGGTCGGCCTGCGCCTCGGTGCCGCGCCCCAGATCGTCAAGCGCGGTGGCGCGCAGCATCAGGAGGCTGGCAAGCAAGGCCGCGTTCTGGGCCTGATAGGCTGGCTCCATCGCCCGGTCCGTCAGGGCAACGGTGTTCTGCGGCTGCCCTGCGACCAGCGCAAAGGCCGCCATCTGCATGTCGATATGGGCCACATGCACCTGCGCATCCGGCAGATCGCGCCAGACCAGCCCCGCACGCAGAAAGGCCGCTGCGGCCAATGTGCTGCTATCGGGTGCGGCTGCCCGGCCGAGCGCGAAGTAGCTGAGCGCGAGCCTGCTGTCCGTCCAGCCGAGCTCCTGCGCCCGCCCCACGGCGTAATGCGCCGCCTCCAGCCGGTCGGGCCGGCGCACGGGGTTCAGGGCGACATTGATCGCGCCCAACCAGTCGCGCGGAGTTTCGCCCGGATCGGCGGCGGGTCCACGCCGCTCGCCCGCCGGATTGATGCGCCGCAGGATCGCGGGCAGGCGGGCCGCCACCTCATCCCGCGACATGCCCGACCGCAGTTCGGGCGCGTAATAGGCGCGCAGGATCAGCATGTCGAACCCGGTCAGGACCGAATGAAAGTTGTCGTCGTTGAAGATCGTGTCCGACAGCCGGTAAAGGTCGTTCAGCGGCCCCAGCGCCTGCGCAATTTCCTCATGCAGGCAGTCGCGGATTTCCTGCGGGTTGGTATCGTAGGGGATGAAGACCGAGAGCGTTTCGCGCCGTTCGAGCGTCGTCCAGTCCAGGAGGCCAGAACGGCGGTTCTGCCGGAATTCCGTCCAGCTGCCGACACGCGGTACTACAAAGCAGGCCGTTTCTGGGGCATAGGTCGCCAGCATACGGCCCGGCAGGAACTCGACCACGATATTCGCAGCGGCAAGATCCGTCGTGGTGGTGATGTCGATGCGTGCCTCCGACCGGAGCCGCTCGATCAGGATCGCCAGATCGCGCAGCGCGATATCGGGGGCCGGGCCGGCGACGGCAAGCGTGACGGGCCCCTCGAACCGGGTAAAGACCGGCAAGGGGCGACCGTCCTCCAGCCAGAAGGAAAGTTCGAGAAAGTCACGGGCGAGGTCGCCATTGGCGCGGACTGGCGCAGCCGGGCGCGCGGCGGGAAAGACGCGCATCTCGGGCAGGGGGGCCGCTTCGGGATAGGCAGCCGGCCTGGGCGCGGCGCTGCAGGCCGTCAGGACAAGGGCCAGAAGGAGGACGACATATCTCACGGACCGGCAGACCGCGGCGACGAAGTGTCAGAAAAAGGCATCCCGATCTCCCGGAGGTTCAGCGCCCTGACCGGGCCATGAAGGCGAGCCTCTCAAAGAGCTGCACGTCCTGTTCGTTCTTGAGAAGCGCCCCGTAGAGGCGCGGCAAGGCGGTTTTCGCGTCCGCGCGCAGATCCTCGGGCGATAGATCCTCGGCCAGGAGCAGTTTCAGCCAGTCGAGCACTTCGGAGGTCGAGGGCTTTTTCTTCAGCCCCGGTGTTTCCCGGATCTCGTAGAACTGCGTGAGCGCCCGGGTCAGCAACGCCTCCTTTATGCCCGGATGATGCACCTCGACGATCTTCTTCAGCGTCTCGGCATCGGGGAAGCGGATGTAGTGAAAGAAGCAGCGGCGCAGAAATGCGTCAGGCAGCTCCTTTTCATTGTTCGAGGTGATGATGACGATCGGTCGCTGCACTGCACGAATCGTCTCGCCCGTCTCGTAGACGTGGAACTCCATCCGATCGAGTTCCTGCAGCAGATCGTTCGGAAACTCGATATCGGCCTTGTCGATCTCGTCGATCAGCAGGACGACGCGGTCCACGGCCTCGAACGCCTGCCAGAGCTTGCCCTTGCGGATATAGTTCGCGACATCATGCACCCGCGCATCGCCAAGCTGGCTGTCGCGCAGGCGGCTGACGGCATCGTATTCGTAAAGCCCTTGCTGCGCCCGCGTGGTTGATTTGACATGCCATTCGATGATCGGCAGCCCCAGCGCCGTCGCCACCTGGCGCGCCAGTTCGGTCTTGCCGGTGCCGGGTTCGCCCTTGACGAGCAGCGGGCGTTCCAGCGTCACCGCGGCATTGACGGCCACCCGCAGGTCTTCGGTGGCGATATAGGTCCCGGTGCCACTGAACTGCATTCTCTGCCCGATCTTCTGCGTTTTTCTATGTCACGACGATAGACGCCCGCTCATTTTCCCGCAACCGGCTCTATCGCCTAGTGACATTGCCACGGGCTTGCGCTAAACGCGGGGCCGGGAAGGGTGCCGGATGCAAATGACTGAAAAACCTGACGCCGTGCTGTCTGCATCCGGTCTGCATAAGGAAACCGAGATGAAGGCAGAGGTCTTTCTCCCCGAGGATTATCGCCCCGCCGAGGACGAGCCTTTCATGAACGAGCGGCAGCTCGAATATTTCCGCCGCAAGCTTCTGGCATGGAAATCCGAGCTTCTCGACAACAGCCGCGAAACGCTGGAAGGGTTGCAGGACAGCGCCCGGAACGTTCCCGACATCGCCGATCGTGCGAGCGAGGAAACCGACCGCGCCCTGGAACTGCGTACGCGGGATCGCCAGCGCAAGCTCGTCTCCAAGATCGACGCTGCGCTGCGGCGGATCGAGAACGGGGAATACGGCTATTGCGAGGTGACGGGCGAGCCGATTTCGCTGCGCCGCCTCGATGCGCGCCCCATCGCCACCATGACGCTGGAGGCGCAGGAGCGGCATGAGCGTCGCGAAAAGGTGCATCGTGACGACTGATCCTGCAGGGGACTGACGGAATTCAGGCACCGGGGTGGCAGCGCCCCGGTGTTTTCATCTTCGGGATACGTTTCAGGGGCGCAGATGCTCATCGGGCAAAAGGTCACGGTCCTTGGCGCTGGCATAGCGGGGCTTTCGGCAGCCCTCGCGCTCGCGCTTCGGGGGGCAAGCGTCACCGTCCTTGAACAGGCGGACGCGATCCGCGAGGTGGGCGCCGGGCTCCAGATCAGCCCGAACGGTGTGGCGGTGCTGAGGGCGCTGGGGCTCGGCCCGGCGCTGGCCGACGCAGGCACGCGCGGTACTGCGGTGGTGCTGCGCGACGGGGCCTCGGGCAAGCAGGTGTTGCGGCTTGACCTCGCCGGGCTGCGGCCGGAACAGGGATATTACTTCGTCCATCGCGCGGATCTGATCGCCACACTTGCCGATGCGGCGCGTGACGCCGGGGTGCGCATCCACCTGCTGCAGCATGTGACCGAGGTGACGCTGGGCCCGCACCCGCCACGCCTGAAGAACGCCCTGGGCTCGGAATGTGAAACGCCGCTGGTAATCGGGGCGGACGGATTGCGATCCGTCGTGCGGCAAAAGCTGAACGGGACCATAGCGCCGTTCTTTACCCATCAGGTCGCCTGGCGTGCGGTGATCCCCGGCCAGCCCGGCCCTGCCGAGGCCGAGGTTTTCATGGGGCCGGGCCGCCATCTGGTCAGCTATCCGCTTCGGGATGGGGCGCTGCGCAACATCGTCGCCGTCGAGGAACGTCGCCGCTGGGCCGAAGAAGGCTGGCAGCATGAGGACGATCCGCAGAACCTGCGCACCGCCTTCGCGGGTTTTGGCGACCGGGTCCAAGGGTGGCTCGAGGGGCTGGACAAGGTGCATCTCTGGGGTCTCTTCCGTCATCCGATGGCGGAACGCTGGTTTCAGTTGAACGAGGCCGGGCAGGGCGCGGTGATCCTGGGGGATGCGGCCCATCCGACACTGCCGTTCATGGCGCAGGGCGCCAATATGGCGCTGGAGGATGCCTGGGTGCTCGCCGCATCCATCGCCGGACATGACACGCTGGGGGCGGCGCTTGCGGCCTATCAGGCCGCGCGCCAGCCTCGGGTGCGCGCGATTGTCGAGGCCGCGAACCGGAACGCGCGTGCCTATCACCTGCGCGGGCCGGCGCGGACGCTTGCGCATATGGGGCTGAAGGTGGGCGGATGGCTGCTGCCGGATGCGCCGCTCCGGCGGTTCGACTGGATCTATGGCCACGATGTGACCGCCTGATCAAGCTGCGTGATCACTCTGCCGCAAGGCGGATCACCGGCTCCATCTGGTCAAGCACCTCATCGGAAAGATGACATTTCATCTGGTGTCCGTCGCGCAGGCGCATGGGCGGAACCTCGGTCTCGCATTTGTTGCCGGGCACGAGGTGCTTGCGATGGCAGCGGGTCTGGAACGGGCAGCCGGGGGGCGGGTTCATCGCCGAGGGTATGTCGCCCTCCAGCACGATGCGCTGTTTCTGGACCCGCGTATCGGCGATAGGCACGGCGGACAAAAGCGCCTCGGTATAGGGGTGATAGGGTGGGGCAAAGACTTGATCGGTCGTCCCCATCTCGACCACATGGCCAAGGTACATCACCATCACGCGGTCGGACAGGTAGCGCACGATCGACAGGTCATGGCTGATGAACAGCAGGGTGGTGCCGTTCCTGCGCTGGATATCGTTGAGCAAGTCGGTCACGGCCGCCTGCACGCTCACATCCAGGGCAGAAACGGGTTCATCCGCGACGACGATCCGCGCGCCCCCGGCAAAGGCACGGGCGATGCCCACGCGCTGCTTCTGGCCGCCCGACAACTGGCGCGGTTTGCGGGCGGCAAATTCGCGCGGCAGCTTTACAAGGTCCAGCAGTTCGAGCATCCGCCTTTCGCGGTCGGCCTCGCTCTCACCCTCTCCGAATACCTCCAGCGCGCGGATGATCTGGCGGCCCACGGTCATCGAGGGGTTGAGCGTGTCGAACGGGTTCTGGAACACCATCTGAAGGTCGGCGATGGCCTTGGCCCCGCGCTTTTCGATCGGCACGTCCTGCACCGCCCGGTTGCCAAGATGCAACTGCCCACCCGTCGCCGTTTCCAGCCCCATCAGCACCTTGGCGAGCGTTGACTTGCCACAGCCGGATTCGCCGACGATGGCCAGCGTCTCACCCGCGCGGGCCTCGAAGGTCAGGGTCTCGTTCGCCTTGACGACGCGGTTGCCCGAAACCTCGTAATATTTGCGCAGATCATCGGCCTTCAGCACCACATCGCCGATGGGCGCCCGCCCGTTCTGGCGTGGCGGGCTGGGCGGATTTTCCCAGTCGATTTCGTCCAGACGGATGCAGCGGCTTTCGTGGCGCGCCCCGGCGGGCAGCATCGGGATCGGCTGCGCGTCACAGCGTCCGGCCATGAAATAGTCGCAGCGCGGTCCGAAATTGCACCCCGGCGGGCGTTGATGGGGCAGGGGAAAGTTCCCCGGGATCGCCACCAGCGGCCGCGACGTCCGGTCTGCCCCCGGCAGGGGGATCGCGCGGAACAGGGCCTGCGTATAGGGGTGCCGCATTTCGTCGAATACGGTTGCCACGTCACCGGTTTCCACGGCCTCGCCGGAATACATCACGCAAAGCCGGTCGCAGACATCAAGCACAAGCCCGAGGTTGTGACTGATGAAGAGCATCGAGGTGCCGTATTTCCGGCCAAGGTCGCGCACCAGATCGACGATCCCCGCCTCGACCGTCACATCGAGCGCGGTCGTCGGCTCATCCAGGATCAGCAGCGCCGGCTGCGACATCAGCGCCATCGCGATCACGATCCGCTGCTGCTGCCCGCCCGAAAGCTGATGCGGATAGGCGGCAAGGATGCGGTCGGGGTCGGGCAGGCGCACATCCTCGACCATCCGCCGGGCCTGTGCCATCGCCTCGCGCCGCGAGGTGCCGCGATGGATCATCGGAACCTCGGCCAGCTGCGCGCCGACGGTCATCGCCGGGTTCAGGCTTGCCATCGGTTCCTGATAGATCATCGCGATTTCCGAGCCCCGGATCGCGCGCAGATCGCGGTCGGACATGGTGGTCAGATCGCGGCCCTTGAAGCGGATCGTCCCGCCCGTGATCCGCCCGTTCGCCCCGAGGTCGCGCATGACCCCCAAGGCTACGGTCGACTTGCCGCAGCCGCTTTCGCCGACAAGGCCCATCGCCTCGCCCGGCATCACGGTGCAGGAAAAATCCATCACCGCCGGAATTTCGTGCCGCCGGGTGAAGAAGCTGATCGAGAGGTTCTTGATTTCGAGGATCGGCTCCATGGTCAGTCCTTCAGGCTTTCCTCGCGCAGACCGTCCGCGAGAAGGTTGAGGCCGAGAACGAGGCTCATCAGGGACAGGGCCGGCACCAGTGCGGGATGCGGATAGACCGACAAAAGCCTGCGCCCGTCATTGATGGTGGACCCCCAGTCGGGACTTTCGGGGCTGACGCCAAGACCGAAGAAGCCGAGCGTCCCCAGCAGGATCGTCGTATAGCCGATCCGCAGGCAGAAATCGACGATCAGCGGGCCCCGCGCGTTTGGCAGGATCTCCCACAGCATGATGTACCACGGGCCCTCGCCCCGGGTCTGTGCCGCGGCCACATAGTCGCGCGCGCGGATGTCCATCACCAACCCCCGCACGATGCGGAACACGGTCGGCGCGTTCACGAACACCACGGCGACGAAGACGTTCAGAAGGTTCGCGTCCATCCGCCAGACGCCCAGCGGATCGGCATTGAAGGCAAGCCCGGAATAGGCCCAGAGGCCGATCGCCAGCGTCAGCCCGACATAGATATTGCGCCGCAGCGGCGAGGTGAAATAGCGGCTGTTCCAGAGGACCGTGAGGAACAGGATCGGGAAGAGGAAGAGCACGGCGGCCAGCACGGTGGGGATGCCGGTCTGCCGGATTTCGGGCGTCACAAGCAGGTAGAACAGCAGGATGACCGGGAAGGCCAGCACGAGGTTTGCAAGAAACGACAGGAAGGTGTCGAGGCGACCGCCAAAATAGCCGGCGGGCAGACCCAGCATGATCCCCATCATGAAGGCGAATGCGGTCGCGGGCGGTGCGATGGCCAGAACCCGCCGTGCGCCCATCACCATGCGCGAAAAGACGTCCCGTGCCAGACTGTCGCCCCCGAAAAGGTAATAGGGATACTGGTTCCCGGCATTGCCGAGCGGACTGCCCGGCACCGCATTGCGCATCCCGCTGAGCTGCGACAGCGGGTTATGGGTGATGATCATGTCCGCGAAGATCGCCGTGAAGGCCCAGAAGAGCACGAGGCCGAGCCCGATCATGCCGACAGGGCTGTCGAACAGCCGGCCGTAAAGACCCAGCCGCCGCTTGAAGGTGATCGACACGCCGAAGGTCAGAACAAGCGCGATCCAGACCGGAAGGAACTGCATCGCCACCCGCAGAAAAATCTCGCCCCAGCCGAGGGTTTCCATCCCGCCCTCCTAGGCCAGCCGGATACGGGGGTTGAGCAGCACATACCCCACGTCCGAAATCAGTTGCGTCGTCAGCACGACCACCACCGCCACGACCGAGCAGGCGAGCAGAAGGTCGATGTCGTTGTTGCCCGCCGCCTGCACCAGCGTCCAGCCGAACCCCTTGTAGTTGAAGAGCGTCTCGACAATCACGACCCCGTTCAGAAGCCACGGGAACTGCAGCATGATGACGGTGAAGGGTGCGATCAGCGCGTTTCGCAGCGCGTGGCGCAGGACGATATTGCCAAAGCTCACGCCCTTGAGCCGCGCGGTGCGGATATATTGCTGCGTCATCACCTCGGCCATGCTGGCGCGGGTCATCCGGGCGATATAGCCCGTTCCGTAAAGCGCGATGGTGGCCACCGGCAGGGCAAAGTTCCAGAAGGTGATGCGGGTCTCGGCGCTGGTCGCGGTGCCAAGAAACAGCGTCCGCCCCGAGATCAGGCCCCATTCCGCCAAAAGCGGCGAAAGCCCCACCGTCGATGACGCGAGAAGGGTGATGAGCACGACGCCCGACACATATTCCGGTGTGGCGGTGCTGGCGATGGCAAAGGTCGAAAGGGTGCGGTCGGTGCGGCTGCCCTCGCGCATTCCAGCCAGAACGCCAAGGATCAGCGCCGACGGCACCATCACGATCATCACCCAGAACATGAGCCAGCCTGTGGCCGACAGGCTCCAGCCCAGAACGGTCGCGACATCGCTTCGCAGGGTGGTGGAATAGCCCCAATGGCCCTGCAGGACCCCGCAAAAGGCCGGAGCGTCCTCAGGCGATTGACCGCGCGCGATGCAGCGCCCGCGCCCGTCCTCCGCGACCCAGCCGGGCACCACCCCCAGCCATTCGCCATAGCGCAGCAGGACGGGCCGGTTGAAGCCGTTCCGCTCGATCCAGCTTGCGACCTCGGCATCGGTCATCCGGCTGGACGCTTCGGTCCGCGCGAGCTTTTCGAGGTTCGGCGGCAGGTTCGTCAGGTAAAAGACGATGAACGTCAGGCAGAGCGCCGTCAGCAACATCGTCGCCAGACGGCGCAGAATGAACTTCAGCATCCGGGAACCTCTGGCATCGCGGGCGGGAGGAGAGGCAGGCGGCAAGGCCGCCCGCCGCCGTCACGGAAGCCGAGGTCAGGCTTCAAGCCAGTACTTGTAATGGTGCATTTCAAAGGTGGGGTGCATTTCCGCGCCCCTGACATGCGGTTTGGTGTGACGGTAAAGCGAGCGCCAGTAGGGCTGGATCAGCACGCCTTCCTCTTGCATGATTTCCTGAATCCGGTGCATGACCTCGCGCCGCTCGTCCGCGTCCGCAATCGACATGGCCTGCGCCAGAAGGCGGTCGAATTCCTCGTTCGAGAAGGCGGTCTCGTTCCAGGCCACCCCGGACCGGTAGGCGAGCGAGAGGGTCTGCACGCCCAGCGGCCGCATGTTCCATTCGGTCGCCGAGAAGGGATATTTGGTCCAGTCGTTCCAGAAGGTCGCACCCGGCAGGATGGTGCGGCGCACGTTGATCCCCGCGTCGCGCAGTTGGGCAGCCACGGCATCGCAGGTCGCTGCCTGCCAGTCATCGTCAAGCGAGATCAGCTCGAATTCCGTATCCGCGTGACCGGCCTCTTCCAGCAATGCGCGCGCGCCTTCCGGGTCGACCGTCAGCGGCGGAAGCTCGGCATATTCCGGGTGGATCGGGCAGACGTGGTGGTTTTCGCCGATTTGACCCAGGTCGTTATAGCCAAGTTCCAGCACGATCTCGTTGTTGACGGCCATCTGCAGGGCGCGGCGGACGCGCACGTCCTCATATTCGGGGGCGTCCTGGTTGAAGCGGACGGCGAGCGTGGCCGCCGTGATCGCCTCGGACCGTTCCCAGCCGATCGCGTCCATGATGTCGATGAAATCGCCGGTGGTCTGGTAGTTCATGTCGATCTCGTCGGCCTCGGCGGCGGCCACCCATGCGGCGCCGTCCGTGCCGTAATCGGTGAACTCGATCCGGTCGAGCCACGCACCCTCACCCCACCACTGATGTTCGGTGTTCTTGACGAGGACCGCACGAAGCCCGGGTTCAAAGCTTTCCGGGATGAACGGGCCCGTGCCGATGGGGTTCGCAAGGAGGTCACCCCCGTCATAGGACGGGTGCACGACGGCGGCGGGATAATCCGCAAGGTTCGCGATCACCGCGATATCGGGCTCCGAGAGGGTCAGGCGAAGCGTATGTTCGTCCATCACCTCGACCGCGCCTTCGCGCAACTGGTTCGTTTCCGGGTCGATGAGGGCCGCCATACGACCTGCCATCGAGTTCCCTTCGAGTTCCCCGTCGCACCAGCGGGCGATGTTGTGCGCCACGTCCTCGGCGGTAAAGGCATCGCCGTTGTTCCAGGTCACGCCCTGACGGACATGGAAGACGTATTCGGTCGCGTCGTCGTTCACCTCCCAATCCTCCAGCAGGATGGGGGTAAAGGTGCCGTCGGCGTTATACTCGACCATGTATTCGAGCCAGCCGCGATAGAAGTTCGCGATCTGCGACCAGTCGGCCAGCCGCGGGTCCTTGAGCGCCTTGAGCTCCATCTGGATGCGGAGCGTGCCGCCTGCGGTCGGTGTCTGTGCCGCGGCCTGCGGGGCGGCAAGACCGATCAGCCCATAGGCCACGGTCGCCGAAGCGCCGAGCGCGCTTGCCCGGGTCAGGAATTCCCGCCGGCTCAGCAGGCCCTTGCGATATTCTTCTGCGTAAAGCGGGACTGCCGGGTGAAGGCGGTCCGTGGGGGTCTTGCGCGTCATCGTCAGCTCCCTGTTCACCATTCTCGGTCTGGTCTTGCCGGTCCGCGCTGCCCTTGGACCCGCATGTCCTGCGGGTCGTTCGCTACATGGGCCGGAGTTTCATTCCGCACGGTTTCGCGCGGCGCGTCTAGGCGGAATTTCGGCAATCCGTGTTTCAGTTGCGACATTCGCGCATAAAGAAAACGACATCAGCAGGAAGGTCAACCCGCTGATTTCCTTTTGCGCCTCTTGCAGGGTCCATGGCCGCTTTTGGGGCGCGTGTGCCTGTCACGGGAGCGCGATGGCCGTCCACTGCTTCATCCGGTTGCGGAACCATGTCCGCTGCCGCTTTGCATATTGGCGGCTGGCGAGCTTTGCGGCCTCGACAGCCTCGGGCAGCGGCATCCGCCCTTCAAGATGCGCCATGAGTTCCGGCGCACCGATGGCCCGCGCCCAGGCTGCGCCGGGGTCCCGGAAGGCCATGTTCGACCGCACCTCCTCCAGCGCGCCGGCGGCCATCATCTGATCGAAACGGCGGTCGATGCGCTGCGCGAGCCAGTCGCGGTCGGGGCGCAGCACCAATGCATGGGTCTTGTTCAGGGGCAGGGGCGGCGGCCCGGTTTCGTCCTGCCAGAGGGCGAGCCCGCGCCCCGTGGCCCGCAGCACTTCCCATGCGCGCTGAACGCGGGCCGGGTTGCGGATGTCGATGCGGTCGCGCGTTGCCGGGTCGAGATCTCTCAGCAGCGCCTCGAACCCTTGTTCATGGCGGATGCGGTCGGCCTCGGCGCGCAGCTCCGGCGGCGTCGCGGGCATCTCGACCAGCCCGTCCGTGAGCGCCGCAAAGTAGAGCCCCGTGCCGCCGACGATCACCGGCGCCTGCGCCTGCGCCAGAAGTGGCATCACCTCTCGCAGCCACTGGCCGGCCGAATAGGGCTCTCGCCCCACATGACCGTACAGAAGATGGGGCACACGCGCCTCTTCATCGGCCGAGGGGCGCGCGGTGAGAACGCGCCAGCAGCCATAGACCTGCAGCGCATCGGCATTCACGACCGCACGGCCCTGCGCTTCTGCGATCCGCAGCGCGAGCGCCGATTTTCCCGAGGCGGTCGGCCCCGCGATCAGGACCGGCCGCCGGGGATCGAGCGTCGCGATGATATCGTCGGCCTGCTTCATTGCCCTCTGCCTGCCACCCTGCCTGCCGGTGCCGATCCTGCCCGTTGGGCGGTTGAACATGGGGCGGTTTTCCGACATTTTGCGCGCCAGTAAAACAGGCGATCGCGCGGCCCCCGGGTCAGCGCCAGCGAAAGACGATATCCATGACCCAGGAAGACGAGCCGCAGAAGGGCGTAACCTACAAGCGCGTTCTGCTCAAGATTTCGGGCGAGGCGCTTATGGGCCCGCAAGGCTACGGCCTGCATCCGCCCACCGTTCAACGCATCGCGCAAGAGGTGAAATCGGTCCACGATCTGGGCGTCGAGATCTGCATGGTGATCGGCGGCGGCAACATCTTTCGCGGCTTGCAGGGCAGCGCCCAGGGGATGGAGCGGACGACCGCCGACTACATGGGGATGCTTGCGACCGTGATGAACGCGCTGGCCATGCAGTCGGCGCTGGAGGAACTCAACATCTTTACCCGGGTGATTTCCGCGATTCCGATGGATCAGGTCTGCGAGCCCTATATCCGTCGCCGCGCCGTCCGCCACCTGGAGAAAAAGCGCGTCTGCATCTTCGCGGCGGGGACGGGCAACCCCTATTTCACCACCGACACGGCTGCGACGCTGCGCGCAAACGAAATGGCCTGCGAGGCGATCTTCAAGGGCACCAAGGTCGATGGCGTCTATGACAAGGACCCGGTCAAGAATCCGGATGCGAAACGCTATGACCGGGTGAGCTATGACGAGGTGCTGCAAAAGAACCTCGGGGTCATGGATGCCTCGGCGATCGCGCTGGCGCGCGACAACAACCTGCCCATCATCGTGTTTTCACTGGACGAACCCGGCGGCTTCCGCACCATCCTGCGCGGCGAAGGGACCTATACCCGCGTGCATGGCTGACCTCTGCAGGACCTTGCTCCGGGTATCCATTCATTAACTTTGTCACTATACCGTGCACATAACCACGAAAGAGAACAGCATGTCAGAAGACATCGAAATCGACCTCGACGATCTGAAGCGCCGCATGGAAGGCGCGATGGCCGCTCTCAGGCAGGAATTCGCGTCGCTGCGCACGGGGCGCGCCTCGGCGACGATGGTGGAACCGATCATGGTCGATGCCTATGGCTCGCCCACGCCGATCAACCAGGTGGGCACCGTCAACGTGCCCGAACCGCGCATGGTCACGATCAACGTCTGGGACAAGGCGCTGATCGGCAAGGTGGAACGTGCGATCCGTGATTCCGGGCTGGGCATCAACCCGGTCGTGGACGGGCCGATCATCCGCCTGCCGATCCCCGAACTGAACGAGGAACGGCGCCGCGAACTGACCAAGGTGGCTGCCCAATACGCCGAACATGCACGGGTCGCGATCCGCAACGTCCGCCGCGACGGCATGGACCAGCTCAAGAAGGCCAGGGCCGCGGGGATGAGCGAGGACGAACAGAAGATCTGGTCGGATGAGGTCCAGGAACTCACCGATGCGTCCATCGCTGCAGTGGACAAGCTATTGGAAAACAAACAGCAGGAAATCATGCAGGTCTGAGACCGCACGGCAACTGCACGGGCGCCCGCGGGGCAGAGGGGACGATCTTGGCCGCAAAAGACATCACTGTGCAGATGCCGGCCCATGTGGCCATCATCATGGATGGCAATGGCCGTTGGGCGCAGATGCGGGGCTGGCCGCGCCTTGTCGGCCATCGCCGCGGTGTGGAACGGGTGCGCCAGATCGTGCGCGCCTGCCCCGATCTCGGCGTGCGCTATCTGACGATCTACGCCTTCTCGACCGAGAACTGGAAACGTTCGACCGAAGAGGTTCTCGGCCTGATGACGATGTTCGGCCGCTATATCGAGCGGGAATCCGAAACCTTGAAGGCCCAGGGCGTCCGCGTGCGCTTCATCGGCGACCGCAGCCGGCTCAACGCAAATCTTCAGCGTCTGATGGCGGGGATCGAAGAGCGCACTGCAGAGAACGAGTCGCTCAACCTGACGGTCGCGATCAACTATGGCGGCCGGGATGAGATTGCCCGTGCCGCCCGCGCGATGGCCTGCGCCCTGACCGAAGGGCGCATCTGCGCCGAGGAGATCACGGCCGACACGCTGGGCGCCTGGCTCGACACGGCCGATCTGCCCGATCCCGACATCATCATCCGTACCAGCGGCGAAACGCGGACCTCGAACTTCCTCCTATGGCAATCCGCCTATAGCGAGTATGAGTTCACGCCGACGCTCTGGCCGGATTTCTCGCCGGGTGAGCTTGGCGACATCCTTAACCGCTTTGCCTTGCGCGAGCGGCGTTTCGGAGCTGTGACTGCATGACTCAAGGCCCTGCCAGGTTTGGCGACCTGCTGCCGCGCGCCCTTTCGTCGCTTGTGATGGGAATCATCGGCATTGCCGCCATCTGGGCCGGCGGCTGGTGGTTTCTTGCGCTCGTGGCGTTTGCCGTGGGCGCGATGCTCTGGGAACTCCACGCCATGCTGACGCCGGCGCCGCGCCGGCGCCACGGCGCGCTCCTGGCGGCGATGGCAGGGGGGGCGGTGTTCCTGTCAGGGATATTCCCGGTCGGTCTGGTCCTGCCGCTCGCGCTTTTGCCTTCGGTCGCCGGGATCGGCCTGTTGCGCGGCAACCGAAGTCTTTTTGCCGGCTACGGGGCGCTGATCGTGCTTGCGGGCTTCGGGCTTTTCCACCTGCGGCAGGAATTCGGGCTGATCTGGGTCTTCTGGCTGGCGGGTGTGGTCGTGGCGACCGACGTCTTTGGCTATTTCGCCGGGCGGGTGATTGGCGGGCCGAAGTTCTGGCCGCGGGTCAGCCCCAAGAAAACGTGGTCGGGAACGGTTGCGGGATGGGTGGCCTCGGCCGTGGTCGGGGGTGTCGTCATGGCCATGACCGGCGCCTCGGTCGAGCTGCTCGGCATGTCGGTCGCGATGTCGATGGCCGCGCAACTCGGCGACATCACGGAAAGCGCGGTCAAGCGCAAGGTGGGGGTCAAGGATGCCTCGCATCTCATTCCCGGTCATGGGGGGCTTCTGGACCGGTTCGACGGGATGCTGGGCGCCGCGATCTTCCTGATGCTGGTGGAGCGGTTGGTGGACTTCCCGCCCTTCGGGCCGGCTGCGGCGGGGCTCTGACATGCGGCGCATCTCGGTTTTCGGGGCGACCGGCTCGATCGGCGTCAACACGCTCGATCTTGTCGCGCGCAGCGGCGATCAGGTCGACGCGCTGACCGGCGGCCGGAATGTTGCGCTTTTGGCGGAACAGGCGCGGCGCCATGGTGCAGCCCTTGCCGTCACCGCGCATCCCGAATGCTACGCTGATCTCAAGGCGGCGCTCGCCGGCAGCGGGACAGAGGCGGCGGCCGGGCCGGACGCCCTGCTCGAGGCGGCAGAACGACCCGCCGACTGGATCATGTCGGCCATCGTGGGTGCGGCGGGCCTCGCGCCCGGGTTTCGCGCGCTTGCGCAGGGGACGACACTTGCGCTCGCCAACAAGGAAAGCTTGGTCACGGCAGGGCCGCTCCTCATGGCCGAGGCGCGGCGCCAAGGGGCCACGATCCTGCCGGTCGACAGTGAACATTCGGCGATATTTCAGGCCCTCCGCGGTGAGGATATGGCCACGGTCGAGCGGGTGATCATCACCGCCTCGGGTGGTCCCTTCCGGGACTGGTCCGCCGAACGGATCGCCAAAGCGAGCCCAGCAGAGGCCGTCGCGCATCCGAACTGGGCCATGGGTCAGCGGATATCCATCGACAGCGCCTCGATGTTCAACAAGGCGCTGGAAGTCATCGAGACAAAGGAATTCTTCGGGATCGAGAGCAACCGGATCGAGGTTCTGGTCCATCCCCAGTCGATCGTCCATGCGCTGGTCGGCTTTTGCGATGGTGGCCTGATGGCGCATCTCGGACCGGCGGACATGCGCCACGCGATCGGCTTTGCCCTGCACTGGCCCGCGCGCGGACCTGTACCTGTGGAACGTCTCGATCTGGCGCGGCTTTGCGAGTTGCGGTTTCAGGCCCCGGATGAGGCGCGCTTTCCGGCTCTCCGCCTCGCGCGGGAGGTCATGGCGGCGGGCGGTATGGCCGGCGCGGTATTCAATGCGGCAAAAGAGGTGGCGCTGGATCATTTCATCGCCCGCGCCATCCCGTTCAACGCAATGGCCGAGGTGGTGGAAGAGACGCTTACGCGGCTATCGGCCGCAGAGGGGTTCACATCCGCGCCGGATAGTCTTGATTCCGTACTGGCAATGGACCATCTGGCCCGCAAAGGCGCGGCTGACGTGATCGCCGGGCGACCGACACAGCAGGGGTAATTTCGTGGATATCATCGGGTTGATCCCGTCATTTGGCGGCCTGATCTGGACGCTTGCCGCCTTTGTCGTCGCCTTGTCGATCATCGTCGCGGTTCATGAATACGGCCATTACATCGTCGGCCGCTGGTCGGGCATCCATGCCGAGGTGTTCTCGCTCGGCTTCGGGCCGGTGCTTTTTTCGCGGGTGGACCGTCGCGGGACGCGCTGGCAGGTGGCGTTGCTGCCGTTGGGGGGATACGTAAAGTTCCTCGGCGACGCGGATGCCGCATCGGCCACTGCTGATAGCTCGGCCATTGCGGGCATGGACCCGGCGGCGCGCCGCAGAACCATGCAGGGCGCCCCGCTTTGGGCGCGCGCGGCGACGGTTGCGGCGGGGCCGTTCTTCAATTTCGTGATGTCGATCATCGTCTTCGCCGGGTTTTTCATGGTGCAGGGCGTCGCGACCGATGTTCCGACGGTCGGACGCATCACCGATCTGCCCACGGCGTCGCAGGGCACGTCTCAGGGTTTGGCCGAGGGCGACCGGATACTCGCCATCGAGGGACGCGAGACGCCGGATTACCCCGCCTTCTACGCCGCAGCGGGGGCAACGCAGCCGGCGCCCACTGTCGATTATCGCGTCCTGCGCGACGACCGCGAGCTTGTGGTCGAGGGGCCGTTTCCCCTGCCGCCCCTGGTGGGCACGATCCAGTTGCAATCTGCGGCCGCCGCGGCGGATCTGGAGCCGGGGGACGTCATCCTTTCGGTAAACGGCGAGCCGATCAGCAGCTTTGACGAATTGCCGGAACGGGTTGCGGCCTCGGGCGGGCAGTCGCTTTTGCTGGAGGTGTGGCGCGGAGGTGAGACGTTCGAAGTAACGCTCGTGCCCCGGCGCTCGGACGTTCCGACTGCCTCGGGCGGGTTCGAGACCCGGTGGCTGATCGGGATCACAAGTGCGCCGGCCTTTGAGCCCGAAACCCGCGCCACAGGCCCGTTCGAGGCGCTGAATCGCGGGGTGCAGCAGACCGTGTTCATCGCGCAGACGAGCCTCTCGGGCCTCTGGCACATGGTCACGGGGGCGATCAGTTCGTGCAACCTGCGCGGGCCCATCGGGATCGCCGAAACCTCGGGCGCGGCGGCGGCGCAGGGGGTGGAGTCCTTCGTGTGGTTCATCGCGGTTCTTTCGACGGCAGTGGGGCTTCTGAACCTCTTTCCGGTGCCGGTTCTGGACGGCGGTCACCTCGTGTTCCACGCGTGGGAGGCCGTGACCGGCCGCCCGCCAAGCGAGCGTGCGCTCCGTATCCTGATGACCGCCGGATTCGCGATGCTTCTGACCCTCATGATCTTTGCCCTGACCAATGATATCTTCTGCCCCTGAGGGTGCTGCGCCTTTTGACAAGGGGGCGTCTTGCGGCTACTCAGGTGCCAAGGAACGGACAGGGGCAGAAAATGCTGAACAGGATTTCGGGCGGAACAAGCCGACGGCCGGCGCTTGCACGCGTTTCGCATGTCGCATTGGCAGCCATGCTTGCGGTTGCGGTGCCCGCCGGAACATGGGTCGCACCCGCCTTTGCCCAGTCGTTCCGCTTTGACAGCGTTCAGGTCGAGGGGAACCAGCGCGTCGATGCCGGCAGCATCCTGACCTATGCCGGGATCAACCAAGGCGAGACGCTGGACGCAGGCGAACTCAACGCCGCGCTGCAACGCATCCGGAATTCGGGCCTCTTTGAGGAGGTGAGCCTGGAGCCGCAAGGCAGCCGGCTGGTGATCCGCGTTCAGGAATATCCGACGATCAACGTCATTGCCTTTGAGGGCAACGATCGGATCAACAACGAGCGTCTTGCGACCGTCGTCCAGTCGCAGGCCCGCCGCGTCTATTCGCCCGCGCAGGCCGAGGCCGATGCCGCCGCGATCACCGCCGCCTATGCGCAGTCGGGGCGGCTGGCCGCAACGGTTGAGCCCCGTATCATCCGGCGCAGCGACAACCGCGTCGATCTGGTTTTTGAGATCCGCGAGGGGAATGTCGTCGAGATCGAGCGGATCGCCTTTGTCGGCAACCGCAGCTTCAGCGACCGGCGCCTCCGCAACGTGCTGGAAACGCGACAGGCGGGCCTCCTCCGCCGCTTTGTCCAGAGCGATACGTTCATCGCCGAGCGCATCGACCTCGACCGCCAGTTGCTGACGGATTTCTACCGCTCGCGCGGCTATATCGATTTTCAGGTCCTTTCGGCCACGCCGCAACTTGCGCGCGAACGTGACGGGTTCTTCGTGACCTTCACAGTGCAGGAAGGCCTGCAGTACCGGATCGGATCGGTCACGGCTGTCTCGGAACTGCCCGAGGTCGATGCGACCGAGTTCCAGCGCCTGATCGGCACGCGCCCGGGCCAGATCTACTCGCCCGCCCGGATCGATAACGATATCGCGCGTATGGAAAACCTCGCGCTGCGGCAGGGGCTGACCTTTGTCCGGATCGACCCACGCATCACGCGGAACGAACGTGGGCAGATCCTCGACGTGCAATATGTCCTGACGCGGGGCGAGCGGCTTTTCGTCGAGCGGATCGACATCGAAGGAAACTCCCGCACGCTTGACCGGGTGATCCGGCGCCAGTTCCGCACGGTGGAAGGCGACCCGTTCAGCCCGCGCGAGATCCGCGAAGGCGCCGAGCGTATCCGCGCGCTCGGGTTCTTTGCCGATGCGCAGGTGAACGCGCGGCAGGGGTCGTCGGCCGATCAGGTGATTGTCGATGTGGATGTCGAGGAACAGCCGACCGGTTCGCTGTCCTTCGGGGTGAGTTATGGCGTCTCGGCTGGTATCGGTTTCGCCGCCAGCCTGTCAGAGCAGAACTTTCTCGGGCGTGGCCAGTATGTCGATCTGACGATCAACACGACGTCAAGCAACCGCGCCTTCAGCTTCAACTTCATCGAGCCGGCGTTTCTGGAACGGGATCTCGCGCTCAAGTCCAACCTCTACTGGACGCGCACCGACCGCGATTTCGCAAGTTACAACACCCGCACCGCGGGCTTCCGCCCCGCGCTGGAATTCCCGATCAGCGAGCTGGGCCGGCTTGAAGTGCGCTATACCATTTCGCGCGATGAAATCCTGGATGTGGACCCGGAGACGTCCTCGCCGATCATCGTCGCCGAACAGGGCGCGCTGATCACGAGCGCCCTGGGCTACACCTACAGCTTTGACACCGCGCGCAGCCGCATCGACCCGAACCGGCGTTTTGTGTTCCGCATCAGCCAGGATTTCGCGGGCCTTGGCGGCGATGTCGAATCCGTCACGACCACCGCGCTTGGCCGGTTCGAGACGCGGGTCTGGAACGAGGACGTTCTGCTGCGCGCCGAGCTCGAGGGCGGGGCGCTGACCATGATCTCGGGCGAAAGCCGGGTCATCAACCGCTTCAACCTCGGCAGCCGGATGCGCGGGTTCGAGCCGAACGGTGTCGGCCCCCGCGATCTGGAGGCACCGAACGAAGACGCGCTTGGCGGCAACTACTTTGCCATCGCGCGGTTCGAGGCCGAATTCCCTCTGGGCCTGCCGGATGAATACGGCATTTCGGGCGGCGTTTTCATGGATGTCGGGACGCTCTGGGGTCTTGATAACACCATCGGCACCAACGGGGTCGAGGTCGATGACGGCATCAATATCCGGGCGGCCGCAGGCGTGTCGCTGTTCTGGACCACGCCGATCGGACCGTTGCGGTTCAACTTCTCGCATCCGCTGCGCCAGCTCGACTATGACCGTGAGCAGAATTTCGACCTCACGGTTTCGACCCGGTTCTGAGGCGCGATGAGGGCGCTTTTCCTGATCCTCGCGCTGCTCCTTCCGGGGGCGGCTGCGTCGGCACAGGAGACGCGGCCCATTCTGACGCTGCACTCGGACCGGCTTTTTGAACAGTCGCAGTTCGGTCAGCGTATCCAGGAGGAGATCGACGGCGCCTATCAGGAGCTTTCGGCCGAAAACCGGCGCATCGAGGCCGAGCTTGAGGCGGAAGAACGCGATCTGACCCAGCGCCGCAGCCAGATGACGCCCGAGGCGTTCCGTCCTCTCGCAGAGGCCTTCGACGCAAAGGTGGTCGAGATCCGCCGTGAGCAGGAAGCGAAAAGCCGCGATATCGCCAGCCGTAGCGAAGAAGGGTTTCAGGCCTTCATGCAGGTCGCGGTGCCCGTGCTCGGGACATTGATGTCCGAACATGGGGCCGAAGTCATCCTTGAAGCGCGTTCCGTCTTCATCGCGGCCCAGCGGGTCGATATCACCGCCGAGGCTGTTGCGCGCATCGATGAGGCAATCGGGGACGGGACCGATCTTGCGCCCGACGGAGATGATCCGCCGCTGGCGGTTCCGCCGGCCGCTGGCGGCACGGAGGGTGGCCCCGTCGTCCTGACACCGCCGAACGGGATGCAGCCGCCGACGCCTGAGGCGCCACAGGACTGACGGGCCCGTCATGGGCCGGCTTCTTGCCTCATGCGGGGGGAGTTGCTAGTTCAGGGGCAGACCGCCCACGCCGGAACCCCGGCCGACCGGCGCCGCGCTGCAAGGAGAGCACGAATGACCGAAACCCCGGCAAATCCCTGGGCCGACACGCAAACCGCGGATATCCAGCTGATCCAGCGCATCATCCCGCATCGTTATCCGTTCCTCTTTCTTGACCGTGTGGAAGAGATCGAGCTTGGCACCCGTGCCGTGGGCGTCAAGAACGTGACCATGAACGAGCCGTTCTTTCAGGGCCATTTTCCCGGTGTTCCGGTCATGCCCGGCGTTCTGATGATCGAGGCGCTTGCCCAGACCTCGGCGGCGCTGGTCGGGCTGACGCTCGACCTGGTGGACAAGGAGCCGCTGGTTTATTTCATGAATGTCGATGGCTGCAAGTTCCGCCGCAAGGTCGTGCCCGGGGACGTGCTTAAGCTGGAGGTGGTGACCAAGCGTGGCGGCGGTCGCGTCTGGAAGTTCCAGGGCACGGCAAGGGTCGACGGCGAGGTTGCGACCGAGGCAGAGTTCACCGCCATGATCGATCTGCGGAACGGGCGCTGATGCTCGGCGCAGGGATCCATTCCGACGCCCGCATCCACCCTTCGGCGGTGGTGGAAGACGGGGCAACGATCGGCGCGGGGGCCGAAATTGGCCCATTCTCCGTGATCGGCCCCGATGTAACCCTGCACGATGGCGTCATCGTCAAGAGCCATGCCGTTGTCACAGGCTGGACCGAGATCGGTGCCGGAAGCGTGATTTTCCCCTTTGCCAGCGTGGGCGAGGTGCCGCAGGATCTCAAGTATCGTGGCGAGCGCACGCGCCTGATTGTCGGCCAGCGGAACCGCATCCGTGAGGGCGCGACACTGAACACCGGCACCGAGGGAGGCGGCGGCGTGACCCGCGTGGGCGATGACTGTCTTTTCATGTCGGGCGCCCATGTCGGCCATGACGCACAGGTGGGCAGCCGGGTCGTCGTCGCGAACCAGTCCGCCATCGCAGGGCACTGCGTGATCGAGGATGACGTGATCATCGGCGGCCTTTCGGGAATTCATCAATGGGTACGCGTCGGGCGCGGGGCGATTATCGGCGCGGTCACGATGGTGACGAACGACGTAATTCCCCACGGTCTCGTTCAGGGGCCGCGCGGAACGCTTGACGGCTTGAACCTGGTGGGCCTCAAACGGCGCGGGATTGCCCGAGAGGAAATTGCCGCCCTGCGCGCGGCCTATGGAAAACTCTCGTCCGGCGAGGGTGCATTTCAGGAACGCGCCAAGGCGTTGCAGAGCAGCGAGAGCGCGCTTGTTCGCGAGATTGCGGCATTTATCCTTGCAAGCTCCGACCGTTCGTTCCTGGCACCGAGGACATGATGGCGCGCACCGCAATCATCGCTGGCGCGGGGGACTTGCCGGGATTCCTCGCAGGGCACCTGAAAGACCCTGTCGTCGCGCATCTCGACGGTTATCGCCCCGAGGGGGAGTTTCCGGCGCTTGAGAGTTTTCGGGTCGAGCGGCTGGCGCCGTTTCTCGCGCGACTGCATGAACTGGGCGTGTCGGACGTGATCTTTGCCGGGGCTATACAGCGCCCCCGTCTCGACCCCGAGCAATTCGATCCGCAGACGGCCATGATGGTCCCGCGTATCCTTGCGGCGATGCAGCAGGGCGACGATGCCACCCTGCGCGCGGTGATCGCCATATTTGAAGAGGACGGGTTTTCGGTTCTGGGTGTGCCGGATGTCGCGCCGGACCTCCTGCCGGCCGAGGGGGTTCTGTCGACCCGCCAGCCTGATGCGCGCGACCGTCAGGATGCAGCGCGCGCTGCTGCCATCGTTGCAGCACTGGGGGCGGTCGATGTAGGTCAGGGTGTCGTTGTGGCGCGGGGGCTTTGCCTTGCGGTCGAGGCATTGCCGGGAACAGACGTGATGTTGCGCCAGGTGGCCGCGTTGGACGCGTTGCGCCCTGGCGGGGCCGGGCTCCTGTTCAAGGCCGCCAAGGCGGGGCAGGATCGTCGCATTGATCTGCCTGCGCTTGGGGCCCAGACCGTGCGCCTTGCCCATGCGGCAGGGCTGGCCGGTGTCGCCTTTGCGGCGGGGGATGTGCTGTTGCTCGACCGTGACGGGATGACCGAAGAGGCCGATCGCCTTGGCCTCTTCCTCTGGTCGCGTGGGTCGGAATGAATATCTTTCTCATCGCGGGCGAGGCGTCGGGCGACCGGCTTGGAGCGGCCTTGATGGCAGGGTTGCGGCGGGCCGCGCCCGAGGTGCAGTTTTACGGCGTCGGCGGGCCTGCAATGCAGGCCGAGGGCCTGCAAAGCCTTTTCCCTATGGAGGACCTTTCCGTCATGGGGCTTGCAGAGGTGCTGCCGAAATACCGGCACCTGCGCCGGCGCCTGCATGAAACGGCCGAGGCGGCCCTCAAGGTCCGGCCGGACGCCCTGATCGGGATCGACAGCCCGGATTTCTGCCTGCGCGTGGCACGGCTGGTCCGGGCGCAGCGGCCGGACCAGCGGGTGATGCACTACGTCGCCCCCTCGGTCTGGGCTTGGCGGCCTGCACGGGCGCAAAAGATGGCGCAGGTCGTCGATCATGTTCTGGCGCTTCTGCCCTTTGAGCCGGCTTATATGGAAGCCGCCGGGATGACCTGTGACTTCGTCGGCCATCCGGTGGTCTCTGAACCCAGAGCCACTGCGCAAGAGGCGGCAGCCTTTCGCCGCGACCTGGGGGCAGACGGACCGCTGGTCATGGTGCTGCCCGGGTCACGTCGCGGCGAAGTTTCGCGGCTGGCGCCGCGCCTTGGGGGTGCGCTGCGCCTGATCGCGGGCGCACATCCGGATGCGCAGTTCATCGTGCCACGGGTGCGGGGGACGGCCGATCTCGTCGCAGAACTGAGCCGCGACTGGCCCCGTCCGCTGCACCTTCTGGACCCGCAGGATGCGGGAGAGAAACGCGCGGCCTTTGCCGCTGCGGATGTGGCGATTGCAGCCTCGGGCACCGTCTCGCTGGAACTCGCGGCGAATGCGGTCCCGATGGTGATCGCCTATGACTTCAACTGGCTGTCGCGCGCGATCCTGCAACGCATGGTGCGGCTGGATACCGTGACGCTTGTGAACCTCGTTTCGGAAACGCGGGCGGTGCCAGAGTTTCTGGGAAAGAACTGCCGGCCGGAGCCTATTGCCGCCGCTGCGTTGAGGCTGATCGCGGGCGGCCCGGAACGGGCCGCGCAGCTGAAGGCAATGGCGGTGACGATGGAACGGCTTGGCGCAGGGGGCGACCCGCCCGGTGACCGGGCGGCACGCTCTGTTCTCGGGGCGCTTGATTAGCGGCCCTTCCAGATCCACCCGCCGCCAAAGACGCGGGTGCTTTCGGTATCGTAAAAGACGCAGGCCTGTCCTGGGCTGACCCCTTCTTCCGGTGCGATCAATTCGATCTCGGCCTCGGTCGCCGAAAGGGGGCGGATGATCGCGGCCCGCGGGGGGCGGGTAGACCGGACCTTGACCGAAACATGCCATTCCGGGGCCGAGGTGAAGGGCGCATCGCCAAGCCAGTTGATTTCGCGCACAGGAATGGTCCGGGTCGAGAGGGCCTCTTTGGGCCCGACGACCACGCGACGCGATTCAGGGTCGAGCCGGACGACATAGAGCGGATCGCTCAGGCCCCCGATACCCAGGCCACGCCGCTGGCCGATCGTGTAGTGGATGACGCCCCGATGTTCGCCCAGAACCGTGCCGTCCATGTCCACGATCTCACCCGGATCGGCCGCGCCGGGGCGCAGCTTTTCGATCACCGCGGCATAGTTGCCGTTCGGGACAAAGCAGATGTCCTGGCTGTCGGGCTTGTCCGCGACGGGCAGTTTGTATCGTGCCGCAAGCGCCCGCGTCTCGGCCTTGCTTTGCAGGTGGCCCAAGGGAAAGCGGAGATAGGAGAGCTGCTCGGCCGTGGTCGAGAACAGGAAATAGCTCTGATCGCGCACAGGGTCGGCGGCCATGTGAAGCTCCGGCCCGGCGAGGCCCGTCTTGCGCTGTATGTAATGACCCGTAGCCATGCAATCGGCGTCCAGATCGCGGGCCGTGGCCAGCAGGTCGCGGAACTTGACCCGTTCATTGCAGCGGATGCAGGGGACGGGGGTGGCGCCGGCAAGATAAGCATCGGCGAATTCGTCGATCACCGCCTCGCGGAAGGTGTTTTCATAGTCGAGGACATAGTGGGGAAAGCCCATTTCCTCGGCCACCCGGCGCGCGTCGTGGATGTCGCGGCCGGCGCAGCAGGCGCCCTTTTTCGCAAGCGCCGCCCCGTGATCGTAAAGCTGGAGCGTAACGCCCACGACGTCATAACCCTCTTCGGCAAGCTGTGCCGCCACGACGGAACTGTCCACGCCGCCGGACATGGCGACAACGACCCGCGTTTCCGCAGGCGGCTTGGCAAAGCCAAGAGAGTTGAGGGGCATCCGGTCGAGTGGCATCGCGATCTCCTGAGATGCGATGGAATATATGAAAATGCTCTGCACTAACAACCCCGCCCTTCATTCTGCGTTAAGCGGCCCCCGATGAATGTGACGGAAACGGCAAGGGAATGGTTCAGATGTATATCAGGCGCATCGCCGGGCCGCGCTCTGTCACGCTTCCGGATGGAACACGCATGACACGCGCGGATCTGCCGCCACAGGACACGCGCCGATGGGTGGCAAGCCGAAAGGCGCGGGTGGTCCTGGCGGTGAATTGCGGACTTATCCAGCGCGAAGAGGCGCTGCAGCTTTATGATCTGTCGGAGGAAGAGTTCGAGATCTGGTGCGAGGCCGCGCGCCGCCACGGTGAGGCTGGCCTGAAAGTCACAAAGATTCAGGCTTTGAAAGGCGATCAACAACTTTAGGTTGTTTTCGCAATTTGTTCCATGCGAGTAAGAGGTGCTTAACGAGTGCACGGTCATGTTCAGAAGGACATCTGAAGCGGAGAGAATCTCATGCGTATCCTGTTGGTTGAAGACGACCCGACGACATCTCGCAGCATTGAACTGATGCTCACTCATGCCAACCTGAACGTCTATCCGACCCATCTGGGCGAAGAGGGCGTCGATCTGGCAAAGCTCTATGACTACGATCTGATCCTGCTGGACCTCAACCTGCCCGACATGACGGGCCATGAGGTTCTGCGTCAGATCCGGCTGGCGCGGGTCGACACGCCCATTCTGATCCTTTCGGGTGATGATGATTCTGAAAGCAAGATCAAGGGCTTCGGATTTGGCGCGGATGATTATCTGACCAAACCATTCCATCGGGAAGAACTGGTCGCGCGCATTCACGCGATCATCCGGCGGTCCAAGGGGCACGCGCAATCGACAATCCGCACCGGCAAGGTGGCGGTCAATCTGGATGCCAAGACCGTTGAGGTTGAAGGCCGGACGGTCCATCTGACTGGCAAGGAATACCAGATGTTTGAGCTTCTGAGCCTGCGCAAGGGCACGACGCTGACCAAGGAGATGTTCCTCAACCATCTCTATGGCGGGATGGACGAACCGGAGCTCAAGATCATCGACGTCTTCATCTGCAAGTTGCGCAAGAAACTCGCCGAGGCGACGGATGGAGATAACTACATCGAGACAGTCTGGGGCCGTGGCTACGTGCTGCGCGACCCGGCGCCCGAGGATGTGACGCGCCGCATCGCCGTCAACGCCTGAGCAAGCGGCAAGGGCTGGACCCGCGCCCCCCCGCCCCTTATCACAAGGCGGATGGAAGAGCGGGGCCGGCCATGGACGAACCTGTCGCAGTGCAAGATTTGACCGAGGATGCGGCGCGGGCGGAACTCGCCCGTCTCGCGGAACTCATAGAAACGGCGAACCGCGCCTATCACACATTGGACGCGCCCGAGATTTCGGACGCCGAGTATGATGCGCTGCGGCGCCGAAATGCAGAAATCGAGGCCCGCTTTCCGCAGTTGAAGCGGGCGGACAGCCCCTCTGACCGCGTCGGCGCTGCGGTGGCAGAAGGTTTTGGCAAGGTCCGTCACGCGGTGCGGATGCTGAGCCTGGAAAACGCCTTTGACGATGCCGATGTGGCCGAGTTTCAGGAAAGGGTGCGGAAATACCTGAACTACAGCGACCCTCTCACTTTCACCGCCGAACCGAAGATCGACGGCCTGTCCCTGTCGCTTCGCTATGAGGGCGGGGAACTTGTGCAGGCGGCGACCCGGGGCGACGGAGAGGTGGGCGAGAATGTCACCGAGAACGCACGGACGATAGCCGATATCCCGCAGAAACTGGCAGGTGCCCCCGACGTGCTGGAGGTTCGGGGCGAGGTCTATATGTCCCATGACGATTTCGCGGCGCTGAACGAACGTCAGGCGGCGGCGGGGGACCGGCGCTTTGCGAATCCGCGCAATGCGGCGGCGGGCTCCCTTCGCCAGCTTGACCCCGAGATCACGCGCGCGCGGCCGCTGCGCTTCTTTGCCTATGCTTGGGGGGAGCTTTCCGCGCCCCTTGCGGACACGCAGATGGGCGCGATCGAACGACTGGCGGAACTGGGCTTTGTGATCAATCCTCTCACCGGGCTTTGCGCCGGGCCCGAGGAGATGCTCGCCGTCTATCGCAGGATAGAGGGGCAGCGCGCGACGCTGGGCTATGACATCGACGGCGTCGTCTACAAGGTGAACGATCTGGCACTGCAACGGCGGCTTGGCTTCCGCTCTGCCACGCCCCGTTGGGCCATTGCGCATAAATTTCCCGCCGAGCTCGCCTGGACACGGCTTGAGGCAATCGACATTCAGGTCGGGCGGACCGGCGCGCTCAGCCCCGTCGCGCGGCTCTCTCCGGTCACCGTGGGCGGCGTCGTAGTGTCGAATGCCACGCTGCACAACGAGGATTACATCGCGGGCCGGGACGCCAAGGGGCAGACGATCCGCGGCGGGCGCGATATCCGCGTCGGCGACTGGGTCGAGGTCTACCGCGCCGGCGATGTGATCCCCAAGATCAGCGATGTCGATCTGGCGCGGCGGCCCGAGGGCGCCGTGCCCTATACCTTTCCCACCACCTGCCCGGAATGTGGATCGGAGGCCCTGCGCGAACCCGGCGATGCCGTGCGGCGCTGCACAGGGGGGCTCATCTGCCCCGCGCAGGCGGTGGAGCGGCTGAAGCATTTCGTCAGCCGCGCCGCCTTCGACATCGAGGGGCTGGGCGCAAAGCAGGTCGAGGCGTTCTACAAGGACGGCTGGATCACGCAACCCGCCGACATATTCACGCTGGAGGACCGCTATGGCAGCGGTATCCAGCAGCTGAAACACCGCGAAGGCTGGGGGGAGAAATCGGCCGCCAATCTTTTTGCGGCGATCCGGGAAAAGCGGCAGATCCCGCTCCATCGCCTGATCTTTGCACTCGGCATCCGGCATGTGGGCGAAAGCGCCTCGGCCTTGCTGGCGGCGCATTACGGAAGCTGGGCCGCCTTTGAAACTGCCATGTCCACGGCGGAACCCGGTTCCGGCGCCGCCTGGCAGGACCTGATCGCCATCGACGGGGTGGGGGCAGTCATGGCGACCTCACTGGTCACGACCTTCCATCAGGATGCGGAACGCGCCGCGATTGACGCGCTGGTCGCGCATCTCTCGGTGCAGGACGCGGTCCGGCGTGGCGCCGTCGAAAGCCCGATTGCCGGCAAGACGGTGGTTTTCACCGGTACGCTGGAACGCATGACGCGGGCCGAGGCGAAGGCGCGTGCGGAGGAGCTTGGCGCAAAGGTCGCCGGCTCCGTCTCGGCAAAGACGGATCTTCTTGTGGCGGGGCCAGGCGCCGGGTCCAAGGCCAAAAAGGCGGCCGAACTCGGGATCGAGGTCATTGACGAGGACGCCTGGCTCGCGCTGGCCGGCAGCGGCTGATGGCGGGGCGGCCCGAGGCGCTCTTTCCGCTCTTTGCCGGGCTGGAGACGCTGGAGGGCGTCGGACCGCGCATGGCACAGCATTTCGCGGGGCTCGATATCACACGTCCCCGCGACCTGCTGTTCACCTTGCCCCATGCCGTCATCGACCGGCGCCTGCGCCAGAGCATCCGGGAGATCGTGCCCCCTGCCATAGCCACGGTCGAGGCGGAGGTCGTGGCGCATCATCCGCCGCGGACCAAGGGCAAGCCCTATCGGATTGCGATGCGTGACGGCGGGGCCGATTTCATGCTCGTCTACTTTCACGCGCGGTCGGACTATCTGATGAAGCTCTTTCCGCCGGGGGCGCGGCGTATCGTTTCGGGCCGGGTGGAGCAGTTCGACGGCCTTTGTCAGATCGCACATCCCGACCATGTCCTCGCGCCGGAAGAGCTCGCGACGCTGCCGGATTTTGAACCGGTCTATCCGCTCACCTCCGGTCTGACGCAAAAAACCGTGGCGCGCGCTGCGGCAAGCGCCCTTGCGCGGCTGCCCGAGTTGCCGGAATGGATCGACCCGGCTCTTTGCGCCCGCGAAGGCTGGCCCGACTGGCGCGCGGCGTTGCGACTGGCGCATCAGCCACAGGGAAATGAGGGCGTGTCGGCGGACCATCCGGCGCGGCGGCGGCTCGCCTATGATGAGCTTTTTGCCCATCAGCTTACCATGGCGCTGGCACGGGCGACCCGCCGCCGGTCCGCCGGGCGGGAAAGCCGTGAGACGGGGGTTCTGCAGGCAAAGGTTCTGGCGAGCCTGCCCTATGCGCCGACCGGGGCGCAGCGCCGTGCAGTCGCCGAGATCGCCGCCGATCTGGCGCAGCCGACCCGGATGAACCGGCTGTTGCAGGGCGATGTCGGGACGGGCAAGACGCTCGTCGCCTTCATGGCGCTGTTGATCGCGGTCGAGGCGGGCGGGCAGGGGGTGATCATGGCTCCGACCGAAATCCTCGCGCGCCAGCATCTGGAGAGCCTCCGGCCCCTGGCCGAGGCTGCGGGCATCTCGATGACCTTGCTGACCGGCCGGGACAAGGGCGCGGAGCGGGCGCGCAAGCTGCAGGCCCTGGCAGAGGGGCAGACCGATATTCTGGTGGGCACCCATGCCGTTTTCCAGAAGGATGTGGTGTTCCACGACCTGCGGCTTGCGGTGATCGACGAGCAGCATCGGTTCGGCGTTGCCCAGCGGCTGGAACTGGGGGCCAAGGGCAATGCGGTCGATGTGCTGGTGATGACCGCGACGCCCATTCCCCGAAGCCTCGCACTCGCCACCCATGGCGATATGGATGTGTCGGTGCTGGATGAAAAGCCACCGGGGCGGACGCCGGTGCGAACGGCGCTTGTGGCTGCGGCGCGGCTGGATGAGGTCGTGTCACATCTGGCCCGCGCGATTGCGGAGGGTCGGCAGGCCTATTGGGTCTGCCCGCTGGTCGAGGAAAGCGAACTGGTCGCCCTTACCGCGGCCGAGGAACGTTTCCGGCATCTGCGCGCGGCCCTGGGCGAAGGGCGCGTTGACCTGGTTCACGGTCAGATGCCCCCGGCGGAAAAGGACGCCGCGATGGCGCGGTTCGTCGCGGGCGAAAGTTCGGTTCTTGTGGCGACGACGGTGATCGAGGTCGGGGTCAATGTGCCCAATGCCTCGATCATGGTAATCGAGGGGGCTGAGACCTTTGGCCTTGCGCAGCTGCACCAGTTGCGGGGGCGCGTAGGCCGGGGCGCGGCAGAATCGACCTGTCTGCTGATCTATGACGCGCCGCTCTCGGACACGGCGGAGCGTCGCCTGAGGATATTGCGCGAAACCGATGACGGATTCCGGATCGCCGAGGAAGACCTTGCCATGCGCGGGGCGGGCGATCTGATCGGCACCGCGCAATCCGGGCTGCCCCGGTTCCGGATCGCCGATCTGGAGCGCCAGGCAAGCCTTATGGCGCTGGCGCAAAGCGATGCCCGCAAGCTGCTGCATGATGATCCTGCCCTCACGAGCCCCCGCGGCCGGGCTGCGCGGCACCTTTTGTGGCTGATGGAGCAGGACAGGGGGATCAGACTGATCTCTGTCGGGTAATAGGTTCTCGGATGTTCCTATAAAGTTCTTTACAGGCGGTGAAGAAGATGGAACAAATAAGGAACAGATTCGCGATATGGAGATTGAGATGCGCAGTGACATCAAATCCATCCTGACCCGCGCGCCCGGCATTCTGCTGGCGGATGCGGTCGGCGTGGTCTCGCTGGTCGCAATGCTGATAGCAGCGCTGCACCTGCCCGAAGTTTTCTGAGGTTCTGCCCCGCGTCCTTTGTGCCGCCTGCCTGACGGCCCAAGGTGCCCCACGCCTTATGGACGCCTGCCTGCCGCCGGTCCCGAGAGACCGGCGGCTTTTTTTTCCACAGGTTCAGGCGCAGGCGGCGGCCTCGGCCTCGGTCATTGCGTCGGCGGTGGCCTGAAGCGCAAGCATGATGGAATCGTGCCGGTTGCGGTAGTCTCGCGCCGGCATCAGCACCTCCAGCCCGTCAAAAGGCGCGGTGGGGGCGGGTCCGCCCGAACGCAACATGGCCTCCAGCTGGTCGCGGGCCTCTTCCACCTCTGCCCTGGTGCGGCCCAGAATGGCGCCGCCGACGACCGAGGCCGCAGCCTGACCCAGGGCGCAGGCCTTCACATCCTGGCCGAATTCCGCCACCCGGCCATCCTTCATCACCACGTCCACGGTGATGGTCGAGCCGCAGATCGGCGCGCGACGGCGCACGGTCGCCATCGGGGCGTCCAGCCGGCGGGCAAGGGGGATATCTGCGGCAAGCGCAAGAATGCGGCCGGAATAGAGCTTGATGAGATCGCTGTCGGTGCTCATGGCGCGGCCTTTCGCTTTTCCTGTCCGAGCTTTTGCCATAGATAGGCTGCGCCCGCCATCGTGCAAAGGAGTGAGCCATGTCCTTCGATCCCGCAACCCTGCGTTATGATGCGAACGGGCTGATCCCGGCGGTCGCGCAGGACCATGCGACGGGCGAGGTTCTGATGGTCGCGTGGATGAATGCGGATGCCGTTGCGCGTACGCTGGACACGGGCCGGGTGACCTACTGGTCCCGCTCGCGCCAGTCGTTCTGGGCCAAGGGCGAAACATCGGGCCATGTCCAGACCCTGATCGAGATGCGGGTCGATTGCGACCGGGACTGCCTCCTTTTGCTGGTGGATCAGACCGGACCCGCCTGCCACACCAACCGGCGCAGCTGCTTTTACACCGCGATCCGCGAGGGTGCCGAGGTGGAGATCATGCAGCCCCTATAGCCCCGCCATCCGCCGGATATCGTCGGGCGAGGCGCCTTCGGCCCGATAGGCCCGGATGGCACGCGCATCGTCGCGCTTGGCAAGCCGCTTGCCAGCCTCATCGCGCACGAGCGGATGGTGACAGTAGTCGGGTTGCGGGAAACCCAGCAACACCTGCAGCAAACGGTGGATCACGGTGGCGTCGAACAGGTCGGCGCCGCGCACGACCTCGGTGATGCCCTGCGCCGCGTCGTCCACCACCACGGCGATGTGATAGGAGGTGCCGATGTCGCGCCGCGCCAGAACCACATCGCCGACCCCATTGACCAGATAGTCGGCGTCGAGCGCGTGCCAGCCCGACTGCAATGGACCGTTTTCCTGAAACCCGGTCCGGGGCAGATGCGCGACAGCCCGCGCCATATCGAGCCGGATGGCATCCTGCGGCCCGGCCTCGGCCATGGTGCGGCCGCGGCAGGTTCCGGGATAGATCAGTCCGTCCGGCCCCCATGCAACCCCTTCCTGTGGCGCGGAGAGGGCGGCGCGGATGTCGCCTCTGGTGCACCGGCACGGATAGGTGAGCGCCGTCGCCGAAAGCCGGTCAACCGCACGGCGATATTCGGGCAGCCGTTCCGATTGGCGCAGGGGACGGGGCCAGCTCAGGCCGAGCCAGCCGAGGTCTTCCTCGATCGCACGCTCATATTCCGGGCGGCATCTGGGGCGGTCGATATCCTCGATCCGCAGCAGAAAGCTGCCCCCTGCGGCCTGTGCCCGATCCCACGCCGTCAGGGCGGAACAGGCGTGGCCAAGATGCAGGAACCCGGTGGGCGAGGGTGCAAACCGCGTCCGGTACTCAGGCGGCATCCCGCGCAGCCTGTCCCAGCCACTCGGAAAAGGCAGCCTTTGCGCGGTCGGTATAGGCCTTGTACCGGTCCTTGCGCCCGCGGCGCCCGCCCTTGGCGTCAATCGCAGGGAAAAGGCCGAAGTTGACGTTCATCGGCTGAAAGGTCTTTGCCTCGGCCCCGCCGGTGATATGCGTCACCAGTGCCCCCATCGCGGTTTCCGGGGGCGGGGGCGTTATCGGACGCCCAAGGATATCGCCCGCGGCAAGCCGGCCGGCCAGTAGCCCCATCGCGGCGCTTTCGACATAGCCTTCAACACCCGTGATCTGCCCCGCAAAGCGGATATGCGGGCGCGAACGCAACCGCATCTGATCGTCGAGCAGTGTGGGAGAATTGAGGAAGGTATTGCGATGTATCCCGCCCAGACGCGCGAATTGAGCGTTCTCAAGCCCCGGGATCAGGCGAAAGACCTCGGTCTGCGCGCCATACTTCATCTTGGTCTGGAAGCCGACGATATTGTAAAGCGTGCCCAGCTTGTTGTCCCGCCGCAGTTGCACCACCGCATAGGGTTTCACATCCGGCTGATGCGCGTTCGTCAGCCCGACGGGCTTCATCGGGCCAAAGCGCAGGGTCTCGCGCCCCCGCTCTGCCATGACTTCGATCGGCAGGCAGCCGTCGAAATAGCCCGCGGTCTCACCGGGTTTGAACTCGGTCTTGTCGGCGGCGAGGATGGCGTCGATGAACGCCTCATACTGATCCCGGGTCATAGGGCAGTTGAGATAGGCGGTGCGTTCCTCCTCGGTTTCGCCCTTGTCGTAACGCGACTGCGCCCAGGCCACCGACATGTCGATGCTCTCGGTATAGACGATAGGGGCGATTGCGTCGAAGAAGGCGAGGCTTTCCGAGCCGGTTTCGGCGCGGATCGCTTCGGCCAGCGCGCCCGAGGTGAGGGGGCCCGTCGCGATGATCCAGTGGCCCTCGGCCGGAAGTGCCGTGATCTCTCCGGCCTCTACCCTCACATTCGGATGCGCGCGCAGCCGCGCCGTCACCGCCTCGGCAAAGGCCTCCCGGTCGACGGCCAGCGCCCCCCCGGCGGGGAGGGAATGCGCATCGGCCATCGCCATGATCAGCCCGCCCGCCGCCCGCATTTCCCAATGCAGCAGGCCGACGGCGTTCTGTTCGTCGTCATCCGAGCGGAAAGAGTTGGAGCAGACCATCTCGGCCAGATTGCCGGTCTGATGGGCAAAGGTTCCGACCTTTGGCCGCATCTCATGGATCACAACCGGGATGCCGGCCTCTGCGGCCTGCCAGGCAGCCTCGGAGCCGGCCATGCCGCCCCCGACAATATGTAGGGTGTTTGTCATGGCCTGCATTTAACGGGGGCCGGCGAGGCGATCAAGCCTCGCCACCCTCTTCGCCGCCGATCTCGCTGACCACCTCATCCACGCCCTGTTCGGCGATCCGGGCGACGGACACCACGACCTCATCGGGGCCCGTGTTGAACACCTTGACCCCGCCGGCGCTGCGCGAACGGAACGAGATCCCCTGCACAGGCACGCGGATCGACTGCCCGGTCGAGGTGGCAAGCATGATCTGGTCGCCCAGATCCACGGGGAAGGCCGCAACCAGCGGGCCGCCGCGCATCGCCTTGTCCATCGCCATCACGCCCTGACCGCCACGTCCGCGCACGGGATAGCCATGGCTGGAGGACAGCTTGCCGGTGCCGCGCGCGGTGATGGTGAGGATCAGATCCTCGGCCGCCGACATCTGTGCATAACGCTCCAGCGAAAGCTGACCCGCCTCGACCGCTTCTTCGTCCTCATCGGCCTCGGCGCCGTCGTCGAGCGCCCCTTCGGCCGCCCGGCGCATCTTGAGATAGGCGGCACGTTCCTCGGGGGTCGCGTTGAAGTGGCGGATCACCGCCATCGACACCACCCGGTCATCGTCGCCCAGACGGATGCCGCGCACGCCGGTGGAGTCCCGGCCCTTGAAGACGCGGACATCCGTGCTGGGGAAGCGGATGGCGCGCCCCAATGCGGTAACGAGCATCACATCGTCATTCTCATCCGCGATGCGCGCGTTCACCAGGCTCACACCCTCGGGCAGCTTCATTGCGATCTTGCCATTGCGCATGACGTTGGTGAAATCCGACAGCGCGTTGCGCCGAACGTCCCCATCCGAGGTGGCAAAGACGATCTGCAGGTTCTCCCAGTCGGTCTCGGGCACGTCGACGGGCATGATCGCCGCAATCGAAACGCCGGTTTCAATGGGCAGGATGTTGACGATTGCCTTGCCCCGGGCGTTGCGCCCCGCAAGCGGCAGCCGCCAGGTCTTGAGCTTGTAGACCATCCCGTCGGTGGTGAAGAACAGAAGCTGGGTGTGGGTGTTGGCGACGAAAAGCGTCGTCACCACATCGTCTTCCTTGGTGGTCATCCCCGCAAGGCCCTTGCCCCCGCGGCGTTGGGCGCGGAACTCGGCCAGCGAGGTGCGCTTGATATAGCCGCCAGAGGTCACGGTGACGACCATGTCTTCGCGCTCGATCAGGTCTTCGTCATCCAGGTCGCCCGCCCAGTCGGCGATCTCGGTGCGGCGAGGTACGGCATGTGCGGCGCGCACCTCGTCGAGTTCGTCGGTGATGATCCCCATGATCCGTTCGCGCGACCGCAGGATGTCGAGATAGTCGCGGATCTTGGCCGCCAGTTCCTGAAGCTCATCCGTGACTTCCTTGACCCCCATCGCGGTCAGGCGCTGCAGGCGAAGTTCGAGGATGGCGCGGGCCTGTGCCTCCGAGAGGTTATAGGTCCCGTCATCGTTCATCCGGTGGCTCGGATCGTCGATCAGCTGGATGTATTCCGCGATGTCATGGGCGGGCCAGCGCCGCGTCATCAGCTTTTCGCGCGCCTCTGCGGGATCGGCCGAGGCGCGGATGGTGGCCACGACCTCATCGACATTCGACACGGCCACCGCCAGACCGCACAGGATATGGCTGCGCTCGCGGGCCTTGCGCAACTCGAACGCGGTGCGCCGCGCCACGACCTCTTCGCGGAAGTTAAGGAAGTGGGTAAGAAAATCGCGCAGCGTCAACTGTTCCGGCCGGCCCCCGTTGAGCGCCAGCATGTTGCAACCGAACGAGGTCTGCATTGGGGTAAAGCGGTAAAGCTGGTTCAGAACCACATCCGGTGTCGCGTCGCGCTTGAGCTCGACCACCACGCGCACCCCGATCCGGTCGGATTCGTCCTGCACATGGGCCACGCCCTCGATCCGCTTGTCGCGGACCATCTCGGCGATCTTTTCGATCATCGCGGCCTTGTTGACCTGATACGGGATCTCATCCACGATGATCGCGTAGCGGTCCTTGCGGATTTCCTCGACCCGGGTTTTGGCGCGGATGACGACCGATCCACGCCCCTCCAGATAAGCCTTGCGCGCACCCGAACGCCCGAGGATCACGCCGCCGGTCGGAAAATCCGGAGCCGGGATGTATTCCATGAGCTCTTCGCTGCTCAGATCCGGATTGCGGATCAGCGCCTTGGTCGCGTCGATCACCTCACCCAGGTTATGCGGCGGGATGTTCGTCGCCATACCGACGGCGATGCCGCCCGCGCCATTGACCAGCATGTTCGGAAACCGCGCCGGAAGGACAGTCGGTTCCTGGTCCTTGCCGTCATAGTTGTCCTGAAAATCGACCGTGTCCTTTTCGATATCGGCAAGAAGAAAGGCGGCGGGCTTGTCCATCCGCACCTCGGTATACCGCATGGCCGCCGCTGAATCGCCGTCCATCGAGCCGAAGTTGCCCTGACCGTCGAGCAGCTTCAGCGACATCGAAAAGGGCTGGGCCATCCGCACCAGCGCGTCATAAAGGGCACCGTCACCGTGGGGGTGATATTTCCCCATCGTATCGCCCACGGGGCGTGCCGATTTGCGGTAAGGCTTGTCATGCGTGTTGCCGGTTTCATGCATCGCATAAAGAATGCGCCGATGCACCGGTTTCAGTCCGTCGCGGAGATCGGGAATCGCCCGGCTCACGATCACGCTCATCGCGTAGTCGAGATAGGAGGCCTTCATTTCCTCGGCGATGGAGATCGTCGGCCCTTCATGCTGCGGACGCTCGGGGGCCGTTTCATCCGTGTTATCAGGGGGTTCGGGCCGGTCGCTCACGTTGCTCTCGCCTTTTCTGCGGGTCTCTAGATTTAGTTGGGGGCACTATAGCCCATCCCAACTGCTGGGTGCAATCCTATGCGCCCGCCCAGATCGGCAGCCAAAGGGTGCGAGTGCTAACATACTGTTTTAATTGAAAACTAACGCGCCTGTGTCATTCTGATGAAAAGAAGAAGCAGAGAGGTTGGTATGACTGCACAGGAAACGGGTCTCATGCTGCGGGGTTACGGGCTTACCACGGCAGAGTTTTTCTATCGGATGCCCGATTATCGCCATGTCCTGAACAGCTTTGTCTGGCAGGACTATGACCTTGCCCCGGATTATCCTCGGCTGTTCCGCTTCATCGAGTTCTGGCAGGACCAGATCGAGGGGCCGCTCCATTCCGTGCGTTTCACGCATCGCAAGATGATCAGCCCCGGGGAATGGCGCAATGTGGTGGGCGAATTTACGCTGCACTAAGATAGTCAGGCAAAGACCCGGGTGGGCCTGTCGAACACCTTGCGGCCCATCAGGCTTGCCACAAGATCGACCATCAGTCGCGCGGTCCGGCCACGTTCGTCCAGAAAGGGATTCAGTTCCACCAGATCGAGAGAGGTGACCAGCCCGCTTTCGTGCAAAAGCTCCATCACCAGATGCGCTTCGCGGAATGTGGTGCCGCCGGGAACTGTCGTCCCTACCGCCGGCGCGACCGAGGGATCGAGGAAGTCCACGTCGAGCGACACATGCAGCAGCCCGCCCGCTGCCTCGACCCGCAGCAGGAACTCCCGCAGGGGGGCGACGACGCCGCGTTCATCCAGCACCCGCATGTCGTTGATCTCGATCTCATGCGTCAGCAGGGCGGCATGTTCCTCTGGGTCGACCGAGCGGATGCCGAACAGGCAGATGTTCTCTGCAGGAACGGCGGCGGGGAAGGGTGGGAAAACATCAAAACCGCTGCGCCCCGCCAGATAAGCCACGGGCGTGCCGTGAAGATTTCCCGACTGCGTCGTTTCCGGCGTATGAAAATCGGAATGGGCATCCAGCCAGAGCACGAAAAGCGGGCGCCCGACCTCGGCGGCGTGGGCGGCGACCCCGGCGACAGAGCCGAGCGAGAGGCTGTGATCGCCCCCCATGAAGATCGGCATCCCCCGCTTCATCGCATCCTGGCCGGCGCGGGCCAGCGCCTCGGTCCAGGCGACGACCTCGGGCAGGGAGTGAACGGCGGCGTTCGTGGTGGTGAGCGGCCGCCGCTCTGCAGGTACGACATCGCCTGCGTCGCAGGGATCATGGCCAAGGTCCTTCAGCGCGCGCATCAACCCGGCGGTGCGATAGGCGGCCGGCCCCATGATGCAGCCTGCAACCTTTTGACCCGCATCGACAGGCGCGCCGATCAAAATGCAGGTTTTTCCGCCGGTTTTTCCCATCCGAGGTCCCCTTCAGCCGCTGCGTTTGCCAAGCGCAACAAAGGCCGCGCCCCAGATCATCACAAGCCCCAGCGAGAGGATCGCGTTCCAGGCGGGCATCGACAGACCGAGAAACTGCCAGGCGATCTCATCGCAGCGCACCAGCGGCGCGTTCAGGATCTGGTCGAGCAGTTCCTGCGAACTGAGCCCCCCGATGGGTGCCGCGGTACAGGTGGTCGGCCCCTGCCACCAGCCCTGTTCCACCCCGGCGTGATAGACGCCAAGCCCGGCCGTGGTGGCCGCCGCGGCAGCTCCGAGCGCCGCCCATATCCGCGCGGGCAGCGCGAGCGCCACCAGCCCGATCAGGATCGCCGCCAGATGCGGCCAGCGTTGCCAAAGGCACATGGGGCAGGGGGCAAGCCCGCCGACATACTGGAAAAGCAGCGCCCCCCCAAGAAGCGCCGCCGAACCCAGCGTGGCGATGGCAACCAGCATTCTGTCGTTCATAGAAATCTCACCAGTGCAAAGCCGCCGAGCAGGATTGCCGCGAAGAGGGTGAACATCAAGCCCAGCCGGCGCTCGATGAAATCGCGGATCGGCGGGCCGAACTTCCACAACAGGGCCGCCACGAGGAAAAAGCGCAAGCCGCGCGCGATGATGCTGGCGATGATGAAGACCGGCAACGAAAGCGCCGTGGCGCCCGACAGGATCGTGATCACCTTGTAGGGGAAGGGGGTGACGCCGGCCATCAGCACCGCCCAGGCGCCCCATTCGTTGTAGCGCGCGGCGAAGTCGCCGAAATAGGCGTCTTTGCCATAGAACTCCAGCACCGGTCGCCCAAGGCTCTCAAACAGTCCCCAGCCGATGTAATAGCCGAGCATTCCACCGAGAACGGAGGCAAGCGTCGCCACCCCCGCGATCAGGAAGGCGCGCGAGGGGCGGGCGATGATCATCGGTATCATCAGCACATCGGGCGGGATCGGGAAAACCGAGCTTTCGATGAACGCCACGATGGCGAGCGCCCAAAGCGCGTGGCGGCTCGCGGCAAGAGAGAGGGTCCAGTCATAGATGGCGCGGATCATGCGAGCTTCCGGTTGGGTGATGCCATCGACCATGGCACGCCTGCCGCGTCAACCCGCCGGAGGCATTGCGCACAACGGAGTGAATGGGGCCACGGCTTGCCCTCTTTCGGGAAACTGGCAGGGCCTGAAGCGCCGGAGTGATGAGAGACCTTTATCTCTAGCGCGGCGTAAGGTGCAGGAGGTCATGACAGGAGCGACGAAGTTAACGAGTGACATGTACTTCCATCCCGTCACTCCCGCGCCTTCGCGGGGGGTAGCGAAAGTGCCTTTGCCAAGGGAAACCGCGTGATCGGCGGTCCGCGCCTTCACGGGAGCGATCGCGTGTCGCGCGTTACGGTGGACGAAGACCCCGGCAGCCCCGCGCGTGCGCGGGAGTGACGTGCGAAGGGGAAAACGGCTCGCGCGCGTACACGGCAGCCGCGTGCGTGCGCGGGGGCGACGGCGACGGCTTATGCGATCGCTGCCATCCGCGAAAGAAAGATTATATCTCGCAGGCGCGTGAGAGACGCGAATGATGCGCGCCTGCGGTGTCTTGGCTCCGAGTGTTCCGCGCTTGCAGGCGCGAGACGCAATGTTGACAGCGATACTGAGTTGCGTCTGATGGGTGTTTTTCCGGCGCCCGTGCCCGTGCGAGAGAGAAGAGACGCACAATCGTCACCCTCAGCGCCGCGGCGATCCGGTGTCTTTCTCGCGCGAGCGCGCGAGAGCCTCGGTGCGCGCGCCGCGAGATGTCCCACGCCATCGTCAACCCCAATCCGATCTTCGCCGGACAGGCGAGGGAGCATCCGGAAGATTGCGTACATCACCGGAGATAAGCTGTGCAGCGCATAGGTGGGGGAGGCGGTGTGAACCAGAGGACGCGCCCGGGTTGCTATTGAATGCCGCGCAAGCGCCGGGGCCGAATATACAACCTGCATCTCTTGGACAAACGGTAGAGCGTCGGGCACCTCCGGACCCAGGCGGTGTTGACGTGACCTAGAAAAGCTCCACCGCACCGTCATCGGCGGCAAGGCGCGGTCGCTGGGGTGGCGGCGCCTCATGCGGCTGCATGAGCTGCACCTGGGCCTGCCCTGTCACGGGCCAGAATCGCAGCTTGCGGCCCTGTGTCCCGCCGACGTTTTCCGAGGTGATCCGGATGCTCTCGCCGTTCAGGAACCATCGGGCGAACTCGATATTGTCCTGCCCGATATTCCGGAGCCCGGGCAGCATCCGCCCGCCGCCGAAGATCTTGGCCTCCATCCTGCGACGATCGGCCCCGCTTTTGAGGAGGGCGTTGATCATCTGTTCCATCGAGTTGACGCCGTAGCGAAGGCTTGCCTTGTCCCCGAGCCCGCCGTCGGGCAGCAGGAAGTGGTTCATCCCGCCCACACCGGTCACCGGATCATAGACGCAGGCAGCCACGCAAGAGCCGAGAAGCGTGCTGAGCATGTCCCCGGGGCGGTTGGACAGGCGGTATTCGCCCTGCAGCACGTGAATGAGGTTCGGTGGCGGGGCGGTCACAGGTCTTGTCCTGACTGGTGGCGTTGCGTGATGCGGTTGCAGGCGCGCAGGATCGCCGGGCCGATGGCCGCGCCCGGCAGAACTTCATCAACGGCCCCGATTTCGGCGGCGACCCTGGGCATGCCGTAGACGGTGCTGGATTGTGCGTCTTGGGCAATTGTATGCCACCCGCGGTGGCGCAGTTGCAGCAGACCCTGCGCCCCGTCGCGCCCCATGCCGGTCAGAATTGCGGCGACCCCGGGCGGCGCCCTGTCGGCCACCGACCGGAAAAGCGCATCCACAGACGGACGGTGGCCGGAAACGCGTTCGCCTGTCGTCAGCCGGCACTGGGCGCCCGGCTGCATGCGCATTTCCAGATGATGCTGGTCCCCAGGCGCAAGGTAGACGTGACCCGGCAGCAGCGGTGCGCCAGTCCGGGCCTCGCTCACCTCTGGCCGGTAGAGACGGTTGAGACGCTCTGCCAGACCCGCGCTGAAGCTGCCACGGATATGCTGAACGATCATCGTCGGGGGGCAGTCGGCGGGAAACGCCTCCAATATCTGTTCGAGGACCGTCACCCCGCCGGTGGAGGCGCCGATGCAGACGATTGGGCGAAGCTCTGGCGCCGGGGGGGCGGGACCGCGCAGCATTTGCACAAGGCGCGTGGCCACGCGCGTGTAATCGGCCCCGGCAAGACCGCCCATATCCTCCTCCGCGACGGGGATGACCGGGGGGCCGGCTGGGCCAAGATCGGCCCGCGCGCGCTCGACCTCGCCCCGGGCGGGACCAATGAGAAAAATCGCCTCGGCCTCGGACAGGCGCGGATGGCGCAGGGCCTGCGCCGGCGAGACCACGGCGTCGATCACCACCAGGTCGGCTGCGCGCAACCCGTCTGCCAGTTTCATCGCCCGGATTGGCCGCCGGTCGATGAGGATGATTCGCTTGCCCAACCCGTTCTCCTTGCCCGATGGCTCTGTTTCTGGACCAAACCCTTTAATCAATGACTAAGCCCGGTCGCTTGCGAACCACCGCCGGTGCCGCTAGGATTGCAGCGATACCGTTGGGGTGCCCGATCTGCGGGCTGAGAGATGCTGTGCATCAACCCATCGAACCTGATCCGGGTCATACCGGCGGAGGGAACGGTCGCGCGACGTACATTCCGTCAGCGCATCACCTGCTTTCCGCCTGTCCCGAAACCGAGGAGGCGGCATATGACACCCATTGCACTTACGATTGCGGGGTCGGATTCCGGCGGCGGCGCCGGGATTCAGGCCGATCTCAAGACATTTTCCGCGCTGGGCGTCTATGGTGCCAGCGTCCTTACGGCCGTCACGGCGCAGAACACCATGACGGTCACCCGCGTAGAGGCTGTGACCCCTGCGATGATTGCCGCCCAGATCGCCGCGGTCTTTGACGATTTCAGCGTCGGCGCCGTGAAGCTGGGGATGTTGGGTGATGCCGACGCGATCGTGACTGTCGCGGACGGGCTGGCCGGAAAGGACGTGCCGGTGGTACTCGACCCTGTGATGGTGGCGAAGTCGGGTGCGGTGCTTCTGCCCGGCACTGCGATAGAGGCGATGTTGCGGCGGCTTTTACCTGCCGCCACGATCATCACCCCCAACCTGCCGGAGGCCGCGCGCCTTCTGAATCGCCCGGAAGCGGTGGACGCGGTGGAAATGGCGTCACAGGGTCGTGCGCTGCTGGATATGGGCGCGCGCGCGGTCCTGATGAAGGGTGGCCACGGGCGCGGTGAGGTCGTCACCGACCTGCTGGTCACGCCGGGCAGAACCATTGTATTTGAAGCGCCGCGCCAGAACACCCGGAACACGCATGGCACCGGGTGCAGCCTTGCCGCGGCCATCGCGGCGGGGCTTGCCCAGGGGCTGGTTCTGCCCGACGCCATCGCCCGTGCGCATGGATGGCTGCAGGATGCAATCCGGGCCGGCGCCCGTCTTTCCCTGGGCCGGGGGCAGGGGCCGGTGCATCATTTTCACAGGTTCTGGCCGGCATGAGGCCGGTTTCGGTCATCGGGGCTGGGGTTGCCGGCCTCTGCGTCGCGACGGCGCTTCGGGCGCGGGGGATGGAAATCCGCCTGTTCGATACCCGACCTGACCCGGGGCCGCAGGCCTGTTCGTGGTGGGCCGGGGGAATGCTCGCCCCGTGGTGCGAGAGCGAGACAGCCGAGGAACCCGTTCTCCGGCTGGGGCAGCGCGCGGCTGACTGGTGGGACAGGCATGCCGGTGGTGTTGTCCGGAACGGCACCCTTGTTCTGGCCCTGTCGCGCGACCGCGGGGATCTTGCGCGTTTTGCGCGCAGGACGGGCGGTCACCGCGATGTTCCGGCGTCAGAGATAGCGAGGCTTGAACCCGATCTGTCGATGCACCGGCACGGACTTCTTTATGCCGCCGAGGCGCATCTGAACCCGCGTGCGGCGCTTGCGGACCTGCGCCGCCGGTTGGCGGATGCGGATGTTCCGGTAGAGACGGGCACGCCGCCAGACGGCGGTTGGATGATCGACTGTCGCGGACTTGCCGCGCGGGACATGCTGTCGGATTTACGGGGCGTCAAAGGCGAGATGGTCGTGCTGCGCTGCCCGGAGATTACGCTGTCGCGACCGGTGCGCCTGTTGCATCCGCGTCACCCGCTTTACATCGTGCCGCGGGGTGACGGCGTCTTCATGCTTGGCGCCACCCAGATCGAGAGCGCGGACCGCCATCGCCTGACAGCCCGTGCGCTGCTTGAACTGCTCTCGGCGGCCTATGCGCTGCATCCGGCCTTTGCCGAGGCGGAGGTTCTGGAAACCGGGGTGGATGCCCGCCCGGCCTTTGCCGACAACCTGCCCCGCATCCGCCGCCGAGGGCAGAGGATATTCATTAACGGACTTTACCGCCATGGCTTCCTGCTGGCGCCCGCGCTGGCAGAGGCCGTGGCCAGCTACCTGACGGATGGAAAAAGACCGGAGGTTATGGATGAAGATCGAGATTAACGGACAGGCGCAGGAGGTCGCGGCGGATAACCTTCATGATCTGGTGGCCGAACTCGGACTGACGGCCGCGCGGATCGCCACCGCGGTGAATGGTGAGTTTGTGCCGTCGTCGGCGCGGGCGACACGACCCTTGGCCGAGGGGGACAGAGTCGAGGTTCTGTCGCCTATGCAGGGGGGCTGAGCGATGCGTGAGTTTTATGGCACCCGGCTGCAGACGCCCCTGATGCTGGGCACGGCGCAGTACCCCTCGCCCGGCGTGATGGCGCGCGCGTTCCGAAGCTCCGGCGCGTCGGTGGCTACCGTCTCGCTCCGCCGCGAGGGAGGCGCAGGGCAGGATTTCTGGGCGCTGATCCGCGATCTTGGGGTGAAGGTGCTGCCGAACACGGCCGGCTGTCATTCGGTGAAAGAGGCGGTGACGACGGCCCATATGGCGCGCGAGCTTTTTTCCACCCCCTGGATAAAGCTGGAGGTGATCGGCCAGACGGATACGCTGCAACCCGACCCTTTCGGGCTGGTCGAAGCCGCCCGTATCCTGTGCGACGACGGATTTCAGGTCTTTCCCTACATGACCGAGGATCTGGTTCTTGCCGATCGGCTGGTCGAGGCCGGATGCCGGGTCCTGATGCCTTGGGGGGCGCCGATCGGCACCGGGCTGGGCCTGATGAACCGCTATGCCTTGCGCAGCTTGCGGGCCTATTTCCCGGACATTCCACTGGTGATCGATGCGGGGCTTGGCCTGCCAAGCCAGGCGGCCGAGGCGATGGAGATGGGCTATGACGCTGTCCTGCTCAACACCGCCGTCGCGCGGGCGGGCGATCCGGTGGCGATGGCGCAGGCCTTTGCCATGGCCGCCGAGGCAGGCCGGCTTGCCCATGCCGCCGATCCGATGCCGGCGCGCGACATGGCGCAACCCTCGACCCCGGTCATCGGCAAGGCATGGCTCGAATGACGCTGGATCGCTTTTACCCCATCGTCGACAGCGCCGACTGGGTCGCACGGCTGTTGGCCCTTGACGTCCGGCTGGTGCAGCTGCGGATCAAGGACCTGCCACAGGACGAACTGCGCCGCGAGATTGACCATGCGCTGACCCTTGCGCGGGACGCGGGCGCGATCCTGGTAGTCAACGATTATTGGCAGCTGGCCATCGACGCCCGGGCGGACTGGGTGCATCTGGGGCAGGAGGATCTCGACACCGCCGACATCCCCGCCTTGCGACGCGCGGGCCTCCGGCTCGGGATCAGCACGCATGATCATGCGGAGCTTGACCGGGCGCTCGGGTTCAATCCCGACTACGTGGCACTTGGGCCGATCTTTCCTACCCGGCTCAAGGTCATGAAATGGGCGCCGCAGGGAATGGGGCGGATAACCGAGTGGAAGCGGCTGGCAGGGGATCGCCCGCTTTGCGCGATTGGTGGCCTGACGGCCGAAACCGCCCGGCAGGCCGTAGAGGCAGGCGCGGATATGGTCGCTGTGGTGACGGACATCACGCTCAACCCCCGGCCCGAGGCGCGCGTACGGGAATGGCAGCGCGCCCTTGAGGACGGCGCCCGGACCTGAGGAACCTCTTTTCCCTTGGCGCGTTTGATCGGGAAGCCCGGACGCACATCAGGGACAAGCGCACTCAAGGACAAGGAGATCGTCATGTCTGACCTGGACAAGGCAGCCGACAAGACCAAGGACAAGATCGAAGAGGTCCGCAAGGACGCCGAGGCCGAAAGCAACCGCATCCGCGCCCGCGCCCAAGAGGCGGCAGAGCGCGCACAGGAACAGGGTGCCGAACTTTGGCATGAGGCGCGCGAGCGCACCAATGCCATCGCCGGTCGTGCCCGCCATCAGGCCCATGAACTGGGCGAGGCGCTGCGTGAAAACCCCGGCACGGCCGCAACCGCACTGACGACCTTCGGTCTCGTCTGTTTCGGGATCGGGCTCGCCATCGGCTCCGCCCTGACCGACAATCGCCGCTAAGGGGGCCGCAATGGACGACGCGCAGGTGGGATGGATTGCGGCGATCATCATCGGCGGGCTGGCCGGTTGGCTGGCCTCATCGGTGATGAAAAGCGATACCGGGATTTTTCTGAACATCATCTTGGGCATCGTGGGCGCGGCAATAGCGCGCCTTCTTCTGGGTATCTTCGGCGTCGCGTTCGTCGGATGGGTCGGATATCTGGTGGCAGGCTTCGTGGGCGCAGTCATTCTCATATGGCTGGCCAGAGCCGTTCGCGGCCGAAGCTGAACGTTCCTGGATGACGTGGTGGCCTCGGCCCTTTGGGCCGGGGCTCGTTGATTCAGATTCTCGGGAATGGCTCGCTCCCGCCCCGCGCTTTTCGCCATATTTTTCGTTTCTTTTCAGGCCTTTGCTTGATTTTTTTTGTGTCGTGTAATTTTTTGCTTGCGCGTGTCGTTTTGGTTCCGTAGACAGCGCTTCACCGGGCCGGGGGCTTGTTGTTCTCGGTTTGGTTTTCTGGATGGATGCATGCGGGTAGCGCTGCTTTGTGGCGTTTGCTCGTTTGTTTTTGTCTTTTGCTCTTTGACATTGTTGTTTTTTTTTGAAGGGATATGCGGGCGGTTTGGTCTGTTTTTCGACGGATCGGTCTCTTGCATATCGCCTG
>NZ_JBHUGH010000037.1:0-147122 GCF_042681825.1 Halodurantibacterium flavum | reverse complement strand
TGGACGGAAAGATCGAGATCGACCCCATGATCACCCATACCCTCAGCCTCGACGACATCAACAAGGGCTTCGACCTCATGCACAGGGGCGAAAGCATCAGATCCGTCGTCCTGTTCTGACAGAGGGCTATGGTGGGGTTTTGAAGATCATCGCATATCCGAGGAGGAACGACATGCGCCGATACCAGCAGCGGCTTGCGCTGACGCTCGCGATCATCCTGCCCGTCGCGGGCGCGGGCCCCGGCCTTGCGCAGGATGGCGACGCGGAACGGGGGGAACGCGCCTTTCGCAAATGCCAGGCCTGCCACGTGGTGGAACAGGACGGCGTGAACCGCGCCGGGCCGAACCTGCATGGCGTGCTCGGGCGGCAGGCCGGGGTTGAAGAGGGCTTCGGCTTTTCCCCGGCGATGGTGACGGCGGGCGAAGAGGGCCTCGTCTGGGACGAAGCCGCGCTCGATCACTTCATCGAGCAGCCCCGCGCCGCGGTGCCCGGGACCAAGATGGCCTTTGCCGGCATCCGCAACCCGCAGGAACGCGCCGATATCATCGCCTATCTCGCGACCTTCCCGGATGAGGGCGCGGAAGGGGATGGCGCCGCGACCGCCGGCAACTGACCCCACCGTCAATGCAGCTTTCGGGCGGGCCCCGCGCGGGCCCGCCCATTGCCATGGAACATGCCGCGTCATGCCCGGCAAAACCGGCCGCGCCGGACCGGCCCCGGCACCCGCCTGTCCCCCGATCCCCCGGTCATACTTTGGGCTTAAACGGTGACCTATGACGTTGACGGGCCGACGGGGCGCTGCAAAGCTTCAACCATAAGAAGACAATAAGACCCGGATACGCGCGCCCAGGGCGTTCGATCCCGCATGTCTTCTTGCATTGTCCACGGGAGGAGGAACCATGCGACATCTGCCCCTGAAACTTCCACTGAGCCTGACCGCCGGCTTGCTGCTGACGGCGACCCCCCTTTACGCCAACGACTCGCTGACCGCGGCGATCGACAATTCCGCGCAATGGGCGATCCAGACGGGCGACTACGCCAACACCCGCTATTCCGAGCTTGACCAGATCACGCGCGAGAATGTCGGCAACCTTCAGGTGGCCTGGACCTTCTCGACCGGCGTCCTGCGCGGGCATGAGGGCTCGCCGCTGGTGGTCGACGGCATCATGTATGTCCATACCCCGTTCCCGAACATGGTCTATGCGCTGGACCTGAACGACGACGGGCGGATCATCTGGCGCTATGAACCGCAACAGGACCCCGAGGTCATCGGCGTGATGTGCTGCGACACGGTCTATCGCGGCGTTGCCTATGCGGATGACACGATCTTCCTGCATCAGGCGGACACAACGCTCGTCGCGCTCGACGCCCATACCGGCGATGTGAAATGGTCGGTCGTGAACGGCGATCCGTCCCGCGGCGAGACGAACACCGCAACCGTGCTTCCCGTCAAGGACAAGGTCATCGTCGGTATCTCGGGCGGTGAATACGGGGTGCGCGGGCATGTCACTGCCTATGACATCGAAACCGGAGAGCTGGTCTGGCGCGCCTATTCGACGGGCCCGGACGACGAGATGCTCTTTGATCCCGAAAACACGATGGAGCTGGGCCAGCCGGTGGGCGCCAATTCCTCGCTCGACAGCTGGGAAGGGGACCAGTGGCAGATCGGCGGCGGCACCACATGGGGCTGGTTCAGCTATGACCCCGAGCTTGACCTGATCTATTACGGCACCGGCAACCCCTCGACCTGGAACCCGTCGCAGCGCCCGGGCGACAACAAGTGGTCGATGACGATCATGGCGCGCAACCCCGATACGGGCGTCGCCGCCTGGGTCTATCAGAAGACGCCGCATGACGAATGGGACTATGACGGCGTGAACGAAAACATCCTGGTCGATCAGGAGTTCGACGGCGAGATGCGCCAGCTTCTGGTGAACTTCGACCGGAACGGGTTTGTGTATACGCTCGACCGGGCGACGGGCGAATTGCTGCAGGCCGAGAAATTCGACCCGGCGGTCAACTGGGCGACCCATGTGGAAATGGACCCGAATTCCGATCAATACGGGCGCCCGCAGGTGGTGGCGGAATATTCGACCGCGCAGAACGGCGAGGACGTGAACACGACCGGCATCTGCCCGGCCGCCCTTGGCACCAAGGACCAGCAGCCGGCCTCGTTCTCGCCGCAGACGGGGCTGTTCTATGTGCCGACGAACCATGTCTGCATGGATTACGAACCGTTCCGCGTCAGCTATGCCGCAGGCCAGCCCTATGTGGGCGCGACGCTGTCGATGTATCCGGCGCCCGACAGCCATGGCGGCATGGGCAACTTCGTCGCCTGGGATGCCCGTACCGGGGAAATGGCATGGTCCCTGCCCGAACAGTTCTCGGTCTGGTCGGGGGCGCTGGCCACGGCGGGCGACGTCGTCTTTTACGGAACGCTCGAAGGGTTCCTGAAGGCCGTGGATGCCGAAACCGGAGAGGAGCTCTACCGCTTCAAGACGCCTTCGGGGATCATCGGCAACGTCATGACCTATGAACATGAGGGGCGGCAGTATATCGGCGTCCTCTCGGGCATCGGCGGCTGGGCCGGGATCGGCCTTGCGGCAGGTCTGACCAACCCGAATGACGGGCTCGGGGCCGTCGGCGGCTATGCGGCGCTGTCGGATTACACCGCGCTTGGCGGGCAGCTGACGGTCTTTGCCCTGCCCGAGTGATCCCTTGCCCATCCGGCGCCCAGACTAAAGTCTGAGGCCGGTTCAAGTGACAGACGCCGCCCCGGGACCTATCCTCAGGGCGGCGTCTTCTTTGGGAGGAGAGGAATGATGAAACCCACCGTGCCCCTGCTGGCAGTCACCATGATGCTGGCGGGCGCCTCGCTTGCCGCAGCCCAGTCCGCCGATACCGCGATGGACTATGACGACGGCATCCGCGCCTATACCGCCGATGACGTCCCCACCTTCAACATCGCCGAGGACGGAACGGTCGACTGGCCGACCTTCTCGGGCTTTCGCCGCTATCATGCGGAATGCCATGTCTGCCACGGCCCGGATGGCGAGGGTTCGACCTATGCGCCCGCGCTGAAGAACTCGGTCATGCGGATGGATTACTACGACTTTCTGGAGGTGGTGGCGAGCGGGCGCGCGCGTACCGGGGCCTCGGGCAATTCGGTGATGCCGGCCTTCGGCACCAACCAGAACGTCATGTGCTATATCGAGGATATCTGGACCTATCTGCGGGCGCGGGGTGCGGGGGAACTTGACCGCGGCCGCCCGGCACAGCGCGCCGACAAGCCCGAGGCCTACGGGGAAATGGAGGCGCAATGCATGGGATGATCCGCCTCGCCGCCCTCGCCCTGCTGCTGGTCGCCCCGGCGGCGAATGCGCAGGTCGCCGACCTGGTGTCGCAATCCGCCTTCCGGGTCTGTGCCGATCCGGCGAACAGCCCGGCATCGTCCCGCGACGGCACCGGGTTCGAAAACCGTATCGCCGAATACCTGGCCGAGGTTCAGGGCCTGCCGCTGGAACATACCTGGTTTCCGATGGTCACGGGCTTTGTGCGCAACACGCTTCAGGCCGGGCGCTGCGATGTGGTGATCGGCTATGCCCAGGGGCATGAACTGGTGCTGAACACCAACCACTACTACACCTCGACCCATGTGCTGATCTCGCGCCCGGACGATCCGCTCGCCTCGGTGGACCGGCTCTCGGACCCGGCGCTTGCAGGTCACAGGATCGGGGTCGTGGCAGGAACGCCCCCGGCCAGCCATCTGGCACGCCATGGGCTGATCGGGCGGGCCAAGGGCTATGATCTGGTCGTGGATCGCCGGGTCGAGGACCCCGCCGGCGACATGCTCGACGACCTGGAAGCCGGCGAGATCGACCTCGCGATCCTCTGGGGGCCGATCGGCGGGCCGCTGGCGCAGGAACGGGGGCTGGTCGCGACGCCGCTCTTGCAGGACGAAGGCGCGCCGCGCCTCTTCTACCGCATCACGATGGGCGTCCGCGCGGGCGAGATCGTCTGGAAGAACCAGCTCAACTCGCTCATCCGGCGCAATCAGGCGGAAATCGACCGTATCCTGCTCGAGGCGGGCGTGCCGCTGGTGGATGACTACGGCACCGCGCTCAAGGTGATAAACTGATGCGGGCGCGGGCGCTCTCTTTCGCGCTCGCGCTTTGCCTGCCGGGGATGGCGCTGGCCGGGTCCGAGCCCGAGGGCTTTCGCGGCCCGCCCTATCGCGCCCCCGTTCCCGATACGGTGCTGGGCACCCCCGGCCTGTCCCTGGACGAGGCGCAGGCGCTGCATGCAGGCGGCGTGGCCTTTGTCGACGTCCTGCCCGCAACGACCCGCCCCGACGGCCTGCCCGAGGGCACGATCTGGCGCAGCCCGCCCCATGACACGATCCCCGGCGCCCATTGGGTGCCTGGCATCGGATATGAAGCGCTGGCCCCGGAAACCGAGCGCTGGATGGCGGCGGTGCTTGACCGGATCAGCGGCGGCGACCGCAGCGCGCCCATGGTCTTTTTCTGCAAGTCCGACTGCTGGATGTCGTGGAACGCGACCCGTCGTGCGCGTCTGATGGGCTATGACGGCGCGCGCTGGTTTCCCGAAGGCAGCGAGGGCTGGCCCGGACCGCTCGTCGCTGCGGAGCCTGAGCCGGGCGCCCCCTGAGCCCCCCGACAAAAGTATGAGAGCCCTTGAAAACAAAGCCTTATGTTTTTCTTAACGGCAAAAACAGCTTGGCCAGCCGCGCGTCCTGATGCCCCATGACGGCAGGAGGAGACCATGCGAAACCTTGCCTTTGCGGGCGTGATCGCCCTTGCCCTGCTACAGCCGGCCCTTGTGCAACCGGCCATGGCGGAGAGCGAATATCGCGCGGCCGTGCTGCGGGTCGATCAGACGGGGCGCGCGCCCATTTCCCGGCTCGACCTGCCGCCTGACGATCTGGGCTTTGCCGGCGCGCGGCTGGCAACCGCCGACAACGGCACCACCGGCCAGTTCATGGGCCAGAGCTTTGTGACCGACGAATTCACCGCCACCCCCGACAACGCGGCCGAGGTGCTGGAGGGTATTCTGGCCGACGATATCCGCCTGATCGTGACCCTGGCGGATGAGACGGTCACGGGCGCGCTGGCCGACACGGCGGGCGACCGGGCGCTGATCGTGAACGCCCGCAGCCGCGCCGATGGCCTGCGCAATGAGGGCTGCCGCCCGAACCTTCTGCACACCGCGCCCAGCAACGCGATGCTGGCCGATGCGCTGGCGCAGTTCCTTGTCACCAAGCGCTGGTCCGACTGGTTCCTGATCGCCGGCAGTCACCCCGAGGATCAGGCGCTGGCCGAGGCCTATCGCCACGCCGCGCGCAAGTTCGGGGCGCGGATCGTCGAGGAACGGGTCTATGAGGATACGGGCGGCGCCCGGCGCACCGACAGCGGCCATGTGCAGGTGCAGGCGCAGATGCCGGTCTTTACCCAGAGGGCGCGCGACCATCACGTCATCGTCGCCGCCGATGAGGCCGGGATATTCGCCGCATGGCTGCCCTATCACACATGGGATGCGCGGCCCGTCGCGGGTTCGGCCGGATTGCGCCCGGCAAGCTGGCACCCCGCGCATGAGGCATGGGGCGCAACCCAGTTCCAGACCCGGTTCGAACGGCTCGCGAACCGCCCCGCGCGGGATGAGGATTATCAGGTCTGGCTGGCTCTGCGCGCCCTGGGCGAGGCGGCAAGCCGCACCGGGTCCGAAGATTTCACCGAGATCGAGGCCTATATCCGCAGCCCCGCGCTGGAGCTTGCGGGCTTCAAGGGGCAGGCCCTGTCCTTTCGCGACTGGGACGGGCAGTTGCGCCAGCCGGTCCTGCTTGCGACCGGCCCGGTCGTCACCTCGGTCTCGCCGCAGCCACAATTCTTGCATCAGGTCAGCCAGCTCGACAGCCTTGGCCATGACCGCCCCGAAAGCCAATGCAGAGGAGGCCAACAGTGACCACCCCGCCCTTTACCCCCCGGCTTTGCGCCCTGGTCGCGGCCGCGCTGCTGGCCGCCGGCCCCGCCTTTGCCGACCGGATCTTTGTCAGCAACGAACGCAGCAACGACATCACCGTGCTGGACGGCACCACCTTCGAGGTGATCCACAGCTTTGCCGGGGGACAGCGGCCGCGCGGCATCACCGCCTCGCCCGATGGGCGGATCCTCTATGTCTGCGCCTCGGATGACGACCTCGTGCGGGTGTTCGACACCGAAACCTATGAGGAACTGCCCTCGCTCCCCTCGGGCCCGGACCCGGAGCTTTTCGTGCTGCACCCCTCGGGCAACCCGCTTTACATCGCGAATGAGGACGACAACCTCGTGACCGTGGTGGATGTGGAAACCCGACAGGTGCTGGCGGAAATCCCCGTGGGGGTGGAGCCCGAGGGGATGGGCATTTCCCCCGATGGCCGGATCGTCATCAACACGTCGGAAACGACGAACATGGCGCATTTCATCGACGCCGAGACCTATGAGATCGTGGCGAATGTGCTGGTCGACCAGCGCCCCCGCTATGCGCAGTTCACCAGCGACGGATCGGTGCTGTTCGTGACCTCGGAAATCGGCGGCACGGTTTCGGTGATCGACCCCGAGGCACGCGAGATCGTGCACAAGATCACGTTCGAGGTGCCGGGCGTCCTGCCCGAGGCGCTGCAGCCCGTGGGCCTCAAGGTCACCGGGGACGGGCGCACGGTCTATGTCGCGCTTGGCCCGGCGAACCGCGTCGCGGTGGTGAACGGCGAAACCTATGAGGTCGAGGATTACCTGCTGGTCGGGCAGCGCGTCTGGCAACTGGCCTTCAGCCCGGACGAACGGTTCCTTTTCACCACCAACGGCAATTCCAACGACATCTCGATCATCGAGGTGGCAACCAACCGCGTCATCCGCTCGGTTCAGGTCGGCGAACAGCCCTGGGGCGTCGTCGCGGTCGCCACCCCGTGAAGAGCGAAAGGGCCCGTGAATGGCCAAGACCCACTGAACAGCAAAGGGAGAGAGGGCATGAAACGCATCATCGCAATCGCAGCGGCATGTTGGCTCGCGGGGCCAGTTGCGGGGCCAGTTGCGGCGCAACCGTTCGACTATGGCTTTGCGGGGCTCATGTCGGCCAGCAACCGCGAACGGCTGGAACCCCTGACGCTTGCCTCCGGGCAGCCGGTGGCGGGGGCCGATTACGAACTCAAGTCCGGCACCTATTACCGGTTGCAGATCGTGGCCGACGGCTCGGCGGAACTGGCGCTGTCGGGCGGGGACTTCTTTCGCGCAATCTGGGTGAACGAGATCGTCATCAACAAGATCGAGATCCGCCCCATGGGCGTTCACAGCATCGAATTCGACGCGGCAGGCGAGGTGGACATGTCCTTCATCGCCGTCGTGCCCGGGACCTATGAACTGCGCATCCCCGGCTCGACAGGGGAAACCCAGCGCGCCGTATTCCACATCCGCTGAAAATCCGTTGAAAAGGAGAACCGCATGAAACGCCCCCTTACCATTCTCGCCGCGCTTGCCCTGCTGACCGGGCCGGCGCTGGCCGACACGCCCGATGCCGAAACGGTCGAACGCATCAACGCGATGCTCGCCGAGATGCAGTGCGAGATCGACCCCGAGGATATCGAGCTGGAGGATGACGGCACCTATGACCTCGACGACGTGATGTGCGCCGATGGCCAGTATGACATGAAGCTCGACGCCGATCTGAACGTGACCGAACGCCGCGCGGAATGATCCGCCGATGATCCCCGCGCTCGAGGTCAGCGGCGTCAGCCACAGCTTTGGCCGGGTGACGGCCCTGCGGGACGTGAGTTTCAGCGTGCCGCAGGGCAGTTTCTGCGCGCTTCTGGGGGTAAACGGGGCGGGCAAGACGACGCTCTTCTCGCTCATCACCCGGCTTTACGACAGCACGAGCGGGACGATCCGCGTGGCGGGCCATGACGCAAGGCGCAGCCCCGGTGCCGCGCTGGAACGGCTGGGCGTCGTGTTCCAGACCCGCGCGCTGGACGCCGACCTGACGCTGCGGCAGAACCTCCTTTATCACGCGGCCCTGCACGGCATCCCCCGGCGCGCCGCCCTGACCCGCATCGCCGAGATGCTGGCCCTTGTCGATCTGGAGGAGCGGCAGAACGCGCGGGTCGCGACCCTGTCGGGCGGGCAGCAGCGCCGGGCCGAGATTGCCCGCGCGCTGCTGCATCGCCCCCGGCTTTTGCTGCTCGATGAGGCGACGGTGGGGCTCGACGTCAAGGCGCGGGCCGATGTTCTGGCGCTGGTGCGGCGGCTGATCGAAACCTCCGGCGTCTCGACCCTTTGGGCCACGCATGTGCTGGACGAAATCGCGCCGGACGACCCTGTGGTGATCCTGCACCGGGGCGAGGTTCTGGCAAGGGCCACCGCCGCCGGGCTTGCCGGCACCGGCACCCTGACCGACGCATTCCTGCGCCTGACGGGGCTGCCCGCATGAACGCGCCGGGCGCCCTGCCGGTGGCCGCCCCCACGCGCCGGGGGCCGCGCGCCTATGCGACGGCCTTTCGCGGCATCGTGTGGCGCGAGGTGCTGCGCTTCGTGCATCAGCGGGAACGGTTCGTCGCCGCGCTGGTCCGGCCGCTGGTCTGGCTGTTCATCTTTGCCGCAGGCTTCCGGGCGGTGCTGGGCCTGTCGATCACGCCCCCCTACCAGACCTATGTGCTCTACGAGGTCTACGTGACGCCCGGTCTTTGCGCGATGATCCAGCTTTTCAACGGGATGCAGTCATCGCTGTCGATGGTCTATGATCGCGAAACGGGGGCGATGCGCACCCTTCTGGTCAGCCCCTTTCCCCGGTGGTTCCTGCTCGGCTCGAAACTGCTGGCCGGGGCCTTCGTGTCCGTGCTTCAGGTCTATGCATTTCTTGCCATCGCCTGGGCCTGGGGGATAGAGCCGCCGCCGACGGGGTTCCTTACGCTCTTGCCCGCGCTTGTGCTGACGGGGCTCATGCTCGGGTCGCTCGGGCTCCTTATCTCCTCGGCGATCCGGCAGCTGGAAAATTTTGCGGGGGTGATGAACTTCGTGATCTTTCCGATGTTCTTTGCCTCCACCGCGCTTTACCCGCTGTGGCGCCTGCGGGAATCGAGCACGCTTTTGCATGATATCGCGCTTTTCAACCCCTTCACCCACGCTGTGGAACTGATCCGATTTGCCCTCTACCTGCGGTTCGAGCCGCTTTCCTTCGCCGTGGTTCTGGGCTGCGCGATCCTGTTCTTCGGCGCGGCGGTCTACATGTACGACCCTGCAAAGGGGCTCTGGCGGAAACGGAAAGGATAAGCCCATGCGAACTGCACCGATATTTGTCAGGGTCCTCGTGACGGGCCTTGTCGCCAGCCTTGTCGCGACCCTTGTTGCGGGGCTGCCTGGCCATCCGGTCGCGGCCGCGACCTTTGACGACCCGGAATGGCCCTGCATCCAGCGCAAGATCCCGCATCTGTCGCTGGGGCAGGTCTGGGCCGGCCCCCAGCCCGACGACGCAATCGAGGCGATGGCACGCGAGCCCGAGATCCAGCGCCTCGCAGCTCGGCTGGAACTGCGCCGGACCCCCCTGCCCGAGGCCGAAGCGCTGATCGAAGATTTTGCGCAAGAGGCGGATGCCGCGCGGCTGACCGCGCTTTACCTCGCGACGTTCCAGCGCATCGACCGGGCGCGGTCCAACATCATTTCCGGGATCGCCCGCTATGCGACCAAGCAGAAGGCGCTGGATGACCAGATCGACGCGCGCCGTCAGGAAATGGCCGCATTGACCGCCGCGATGGAACGGGGTGAGCCCGACTATGACCGCATGGATGAGGTCGAGCTGCAACTCGACTGGGACACGCGCATCTTTCTCGACCGCCAGCAATCGCTGATCTATGTCTGTGAAACGCCGGTGATCCTTGAACAACGGGCCTTCGCACTGGGGCGGGCGGTGATGGCGCATCTGCCGCAGTAAGATCGGATCACTCCCATTCGAGTTCCTTGTAGGCGGCCGACAGGTTGCGGGGATGCGCCTCTGACATGCCCACCCAGTCTCCGCCGGGCGGTGGCGCGGTGATGGCGCGGCTCATCGGTTCGCCTGCATCAAGAGCCGCGCGCACCTGCCGGTCCAGCAGCGCCAGATAGGCCCGGGTCGCATCCGCCCCCTCGGGCCAGGGCAGGGGCGCCGGGCCATGCCCCGGCACGATCGCGCGCAGGTCGCGCGGCTGCGCCAGCCAGTCGGCCCAGCCCTGTAACGAGCCGTCCAGCGTTGGCGCGAGGCGGTTGAAGACCAGATCGCCGGTAAAGAGGATGCCGCTTTCCACATGCAGCACCACCAGATCGCTGTCGCTATGGGCGGTGGCGACCGGCTCCAGCCTCAGCCTCGCGCCGCCGAGGTCGATGGTTTCAGCGTCAGCCACGCGATCCGGAAGGGCAATCCGCGTGCCAAGCATCGCCTGCGCGCCGATCTGGTCGCGATAGCTTTGCAGATAGGTTTCGGCCCGCGCGGCCATCGAGGGTGCGAAATTGCGGGCGGCCACGATCTCGGCCCCCGCTTCGCGAAAGACCTCGGCGCCGAAACTGTGATCGGGATGGATATGCGTCAGGACAAGATGCGAGACGGGGCGGTCGGTGCGGGCGCGGATCGCCGCATAAAGCGCCTCGCCCTGCGCGCGCGTGGCGCCCGCGTCGATCACCGCCACTGCATCCCGGCCGATCACCACACCAAGGTTCGCGATCTCGCCCAGGTTTTGGGGGTCGGGCATGGCGTTCGCCCCGGTATGGACCAACAGCCCCGGCGCGATCTCGGCCAGATCGAGTGCAGGCGCCGCGCCGCATCGCCAGCCCCGCGGGCGCAGGTCGGGGCGGTCCGACAGCCAGGTTTCGATGTGCGGCACAGCCACCGCCTCGCAATCCTCCTGCGGCGGCAGCGGCAGCAGCCGTTCGGCGCAGATCGCGGGCGCCTCGGTCAGGCAGAGCGTCAGCAGAAGGTGCAACATCGCCCCAGCTTGCCCCAGCGCGGGGGGCGCGGGAACTCAACCGAAAGTCGCATGGCCGGGCGGCGCGGTTGGTGCTTTGATGGGACCAAGGAGGACCCCATGCGCCGCGCCCTTGCATCATGCCTGACTGTTGCCATGCTGTTCGCGGCGCCGGTTCACGCAGAGGCGGAGAACCCGCTGCGCGCGGGCGGCAGTTGGGATGACCTTGCCTATGACATTCTGGGCGATGTCACGCCGGAACCTGCGGGGGATGCGCTGGCGCTCGACGCGCCCTTCCGTGCCTATGACCCGGCGCTGGTGCCGGTGCACCTGACCCAGCCGCCCGACGCGCCGGTGATCGGGGAACTGGTGCTGGTGGTCGACGAAAACCCCGCTCCGGTGGCGGCGACGATCCGGCTGTCGCCCGCCATGCACCCGCTCGACTTTGAGATGCGCGTGCGGGTCGAGCAGTATTCCAACATCCGCGCCATCGCCGAAAGCGAGGGCGGCACGCTGATGACGGGCCGCTTTGTCAGGGCGACGGGGGGATGCGCCGCACCTGCGGGCCGCGATGCCGCCGAGGCACTGGCCCAGATGGGGCGGATGCGGCTTTTGTCCCTGCAAAAGGCCGATGGCTATCGCCAGGTGCGCCTGATGATCCGGCATCCGAACTATTCCGGCCTGCAGCGCGACCAGCGCACGCTGCTGAACATCCCCGCGCATTTCGTCGACCAGCTTGAGGTCTGGCAGGGTGAGGAGATGCTCTTCGCGGTCGAGGGCGGCATCTCGGTCTCCGAGGATCCGGTCTATGATTTCCGGTTCCGGGACAACGGCGCACCCGCGCTGCGTGTGGTGGCGACCGATACGCGCGGCAACCGCTTTGAACAGGATCTGCCGCTGGAGGGCCGGGGATGAGCCCCTCCCCCAACCCCGAAATCGGGACTTTCGTGTACCGCAGTGCACAAAACTATTCCCCTGCGACAAAACGCGCACTACTCTTTCCACTGTCGGGGCGCGCGGAGGAGGCTCGCCCGGCAGTGGAGGAAATCATGGGATATGTTTCTGACTGGGACGCGGCCCGCGCCCCCGACCAGGGAAGTCATGCCCGCGGCACACACGCGCGGATTGTGGATGACATTCTCATCGTCGACGACCACCCGCTGTTCTGCGACGCGCTTTCGATGACGCTCAGCCATGCGTTCGGCCTGCGGCGCGCGCGGGTGGCAACAAACCTGCAGGCGGCGCAAAGGATGCTGCGCGAGGGGCCGCGCCCCGATGCCATCGTGCTCGACCTCCGGCTGCCGGATGTCGAGGGCGTCGAGGGCATCATGGCGCTGCAACGGCAGGCGGGGGATGTGCCCGTCACCGTCATCTCGGCCGAGATCGACCCGGCGATGGTCACGGCGGCGATGGCGGCCGGGGCGCAGGGCTTCGTCTCCAAAAGCCTGCCGCGCGCCCGCATGATCGAGGCGTTCGAGCGGATGTGGGGCGGCGATCTGGTAACGCCCGACGGCTATGACGCGGGGGCGGCACAGGCGGCCGATACGGAACTGGCCGACCTCATGCAGCGCTTTGCGACCCTGACGCCGCAGCAGATGAACATCCTGCGCCTGATCTGCCAGGGGCGGCCCAACAAGATCATATCGTGGGAGCTTTCGATCACCGAGGCGACCGTCAAGACCCATATCGCGGCGATCATGCAGAAGATCAACGTGCGCAACCGGACACAGGCGGCGCTGGCCGCGAACCGGGCGCGCATCTTCAGTCACTGAACGATCCGCCGCATCGGGCGCAGAGGGAGGGGCGCCGTGAACAGGCACGACAGAAGCGTCGGAGCAGCGGCGGGACATCCCAGGGTCGTGACCGCGGCCGGCGCAGCCCCTGACGCGGCGGCCCATATCCTGAGGGAAATGATCCCGGTGATGCCGGCGGCGATGCTGCTTTTCGGCGCGCCGGAGCATCTGGAAAACGGGCTTCTTGCCGATCTCCGCACGGGTCTCGGACCGGGATGCCGGATCATGGGCTGTTCCTCGGCCGGGGAATTCGCGGCGGACGGCTACCGGAACGGCACGCTGGTCGCCATCGGCTTTCCCGCCGCGCGGTTCCGGGCCGATGCGATCTGGCTCGGCAACCTGCGCACCATGGCAGCACTTGACTGGATGGACGCGCTGCGGGCCCTGAACGACCGGTTCGGCAGCCTGCCGGGCCGCACGCGGTTCGGGCTTTTGCTGATCGACGGGTTGTCGCAGCAGGAAGAAATCGTCGTGGCCACCGTGGACGCGACGCTGCCGCAGCTTCTGGTTCTGGGCGGATCGGCCGGCGACGGGCTGCGGTTCGACAATACCCGTCTGGTGCTCGATGCCGAAACCCGTCAGGGCAGCGCGATCTTCTGCCTGTTCGAGACGGATTTCGCGATCGAAGAGATCGTCTTCGATCATTTCTCTGCGGCGCAGGAACGGATGGTCGTCACCGCGGCCCTGCCGGAAGACCGGCTGATCCTGTCCATAAACGACGAACCCGCGGCCGAGGAATATGCCCGTCTTGTGGGCGTTGCCGCCGATGCGCTGGGGCCGCGCGTCTTTGCACGGCACCCGCTGCTGGTGCGGATCGGCGGCCGTCATCAGGTGCGCGCGATCCGCGAGGCGACCCCCGACGGCGCGCTTCACCTCATGTCGGCGATAGAGCCGGGAATGATGCTCTCGCTGGGCCGGGCCGAGGACATGACCCACGGGCTGGAACACCGGCTGAGCGGGCTTGAGGACCGTTCGGTGATGATCCTGGCCTTTGACTGCATCCTGCGCCGCATCGCGCTGGAACAGGCGGGGCTGGAGGATACGGTGGCGCGCATGTTCGCGCGGCACAACGTGGCGGGCTTCAACACCTATGGCGAACAGCATGGCGGGGTTCATGTGAACCAGACCTTCGTCGGGCTTGCCTTCCTCGACCCCGGGGGCGGCGATGCTGCGTGAGGAAGACAGCCCGCATCGCCAGATCGAAAAGCTTCTGCGCATCAACCAGGCGCTGGCGGCCCGGCTCGACCGGATCGAGAATGCGCGCAGTTCCACCTATGCCCTGTCGCGCACGGCGGCGGTGCTGGAAAAAGAGGTGATGGCCCGCAACCGCGATCTGGAACGCACGCTCGCGGAACTGGGGACGATCAACCGCGAACTCGATACCGCGCGCGAAATGGCCGAAGAGGCGAACCGCGCCAAGTCCCGCTTTCTGCGGGCGGCAAGCCACGACCTGCTGCAACCGCTCAGCGCGGCCAAGCTCTTTCTCTCGCATCTGGCGGACCTGCTGCGCGACCCTGCGCAGGCCGAGGTGGTGGGGCGGATCAACACCGCCTTCGATTCCGCCGAAGAGCTGATCCGCGCGCTGCTGGACATCTCCCGCCTCGACAGCCGCGCGCTGGAGGTGACACCCGAGCCCGTCGATCTGGGCCAGCTTCTGCTGCGGCTCGCGGTCGATTTCGAGGGGCAGGCCCGGGCGCGCGGGCTCGACCTGAGATGTGTCCCGAGTTCGGCCATCGTCGAAAGCAGCCCGGTCTATCTGCGCAGCATCGCGCAGAACCTTCTGTCCAACGCCATCAAATACACACCGCAGGGCCGGATCCTTGTCGGGGTGCGGCGCGCGCGCGGGATGTTCGCGCTCGAGGTACATGACACAGGCCCCGGCATCGCCGCCCATGACCGCGACCGCATCTTCAACGAGTTCGAGCGGCTGGACCCCCAGGGGTCGATCCCCGGCAGCGGGCTGGGCCTGTCGATCGTGCGCCGCGCCTGCAACCGTTTCGGCCACGAACTTGACCTGCGCAGCCGTCCGGGGACGGGCAGTTGCTTTCGCGTCTGGCTGCCCCCGGCCCGCGATGCGGCACCGCTGCGGCTGGTGCCGCCGCAACAGCGCGGTGTTGCGGGCATGGGGGCGGGCGCTGCGCTGCGGGGACGGCGGGCGATGGTGGTCGAAAACGACACGGCGATGCGCGGCGCCTATGTGTTGCTGATGCAGGGCTGGGGAATGCAGGTCGCCGCCGCCGCGGGGACGGACGCGGCGCTTGGCCTTCTGGCGCAGGGACCGCCGCCCGACATCCTGCTGAGCGATTATCAGCTTGACCGGGGCGATACGGGGCTGCGCACCATCCGCGCCTTTCGCGACCGGCTGGGCGATCTGCCCGCGCTCTTGGTGACGGCGGAACGGGCGCCCTTTCTTGTGGCGCAGGCGCGGGGGCTGGCCGTGCAGGTCTTGGAAAAGCCGGTGGCCGAGCCGGTGCTGCAACAGGCGATCCTGACCCTGCTGGAGCACCGGCCATGAGAGGACGCATGAAGCGGCACCGCGCGAACCTGCGGCTGCGCCTCATGCTGGGGGCCGCGAGCCTTGCGGCCCTTGCCGTTCTGGCCGCGGGGATCGCCGTACACGGTCTCGCCCGGGCCGAGGGTCATGCGGCAAGCGCAATCGCCGCCCAGGGGCGGATGGAGGCCTATGCGGCCCTGTCATCGCGCGTCAACGAACGGGTGACGGCCTCGCTTGCCCGGCCGCCCGACGCGACCGGCGCCACCCCGCCCGAGGAAGCGGCGGTGGCCCATGCCTTTGCCGCGCTCGAACGCATGATCGCCGCCGATGTAGCCGAGGCGCATGACACGGCCGAGGCCGATCGCCGCGCCGCCCCTGCCCTGCTGCTGGCCCGGGCGCAGGCGCAGTTCCGGCAGCTTTCCCGCGCGCTCGACCGCTATCCGCCGGGGTCGGACGGGGCGCGGGCGGCACTCAGCCTTTATGCGCTGCAGGTGCCGCCGCTCTTGTCGGAACAGATCGAACTGGAACGCCGGCGGCGCGATGCGGCGATGTCCGCGCTGTCCCGGCTGCGCCGCGACCTTGGGGGGTATGCGATTGCCGTGGCAGTGGCGGCGCCCGCGACGCTTCTTTGCCTGTGGCTTCTGCTGCTGCGCCCGCTGGCGCGGCGGCTGCGTCAGGCCACGGCGGGGGCGGAACATCTCGCGCTCGCCGGGGGCGACAGGGATGAACCGGGGGACGAGCCGGGGGATGAACTGTCGCTGCTTTTCGCGCGGATGCGGCAGATGGCGCGGCGGCTCGACCGTCGGCGCGCGCGGCTGGAAACGCTTGTGGCAGACCGCACCGCCCGCCTGCAAGAGGCAAACGCCCGTCTTGCCCGCACCGATGCCGAACGGCGCCGCTTTTTCGCCGATGTGAGCCATGAGCTGCGCACCCCCCTGACCGTCATCCTGGGCGAGGCCGAACTGGGGATGCGTGGCGCCCCCGATCCATGGGCGACGGCCTTCGTCACGATCCGCAGCCGGGCCAGACGGCTTTTCCGCCGGATCGAGGATCTGTTGCGCATAGCCCGGTCTGAAAGCGGGCAGCTTGACCTCGACCGCCGGCCCGTCGCGCTGGCGCCGCTGATCGAGGCCGCGCTGGAAGACCTGCGCCCGCTGATCGCCCAGATGCGGATCGACCGCCGTATCGCGCCCGGGGCCGTGGTGACGGGCGACCCGGAATGGCTGCGTCAGGTCGCGGCGGGGCTGATCGAGAATGCCGCGAAATATGCAGGCGCCCGGGCACGGCTGCAGATTACCGCGTCCGTCACGCAGGGCATGGTGACATTGCGGTTCTGCGACGACGGGCCGGGGCTTGGCCCGCATCTGCTGGACCATGTGACCGAACGCTTTGGCCGGGGCGATGCGGGGGCGGCCACCCCCGGTTTCGGCGTGGGCCTTGCGCTCGCGCGCTGGGTGATCGAGGCGCATGGCGGCACCCTTGCGCTTGGCAGTTCCGACCGCGGCCTCTGCGTGGCGATCCGCCTGCCGCAGGCCGCGCAATCCCTGCTGACCGAACCGGAGGACATGTCATGCCTGACATCCTGATCGTCGAGGATGACGAGGATATCGCGTCCCTGCTGCGGCGGGGGCTGGGCGCCGAGGGCTATGCCACGGCCCATGCCGCGACCGCCGAGGGCGCGCTGGAGATGCTCGAACGCCGGTCCTTCGATGCGGCCATCGTCGACATGATGCTGGGCCCCGATTGCGGCGCGCGGCTGTTGCAGGACCTGCGGCTGCGAGGCCATGCGATGCCCGCCATCGTGCTCTCGGCCCGCGCGCGGGTCGAGGACCGGGCCGAGGGGCTGGCCGCCGGGGCGGGCGACTACATCGTCAAACCCTTCGAACTGTCCGAGGTCATCGCCCGGCTGAGGGTCCAGTTGCTGCGGGCGGAACCGGACCGCGCGATCCGGCTGGGCACGGCAAGCTATGACCCCGCGACCCGGACCCTGCGCCAGGCTGAAACACGTATCCTGCTGACCGAGAGAGAGGGCGAGCTTTTGCAGTTCATGATGCAGCATCCGGGCCAGATCGTCAGCCGGGGGGCGATCTTTGACGCGCTCTGGGCGCCGCATGGCGGATCGGCGGAAAATGTGGTCGATGTCTATGTGGGCTATCTGCGGCGCAAGCTTGCACCGCTGGCCGACTCGGGGCTGGCGCTGCGCACCCTGCGCGGGCGCGGCTTCGTCCTGACGCGGGGTGGGGATTGCGCATGAAATGGCTCCTCCTGGCACTCTGGGTCCTGCTGCCCTTTGCGGCCTCTGCCGGCCCCTTGTCGGACACGCTGTTCCGCACCGGCGATATGACCGCCGCCCTGCCGCTGCGCTTTGCCCATGAGGATGACGGCACCCTGGGCGAGCTGACGCTGTCGGCCCCCGACGCCGAGGGCCGGATGACCCTGTCGCATAGCGTTGACGACCGCACCCGCCCCTTGGGCGCGCTGCCCGCCGAAGGTGGCAACCCGGCGCTTCTGTTCTTTCTGGAAACGGTCGTGCGCAGAATGGCCGAGGAGACGGGCGGCAGCCCCTTCTACATCCGCAACCGCATCCGCGAGGCCCTGGTGGCCGACACGACCCCGCTGCCGGAGCCGCTGCCTGCCGGGCGGACCGAAATCGTGGTCGCCCCCTTTGCAAATGATCCGAACCGCGACCGGATGGGGTGGTTCGCCGACCTGCGGCTTGGCTTTACGCTCGACGAGGCGGCGCCCCTGCCGCTTGTCAGACTTTCTGCCGATACCGGCGCGGGCGCAGGGGGATATCATTCCTCCCTGACCCTGATTGCGGAGGACCGATGATGCGACCAGTGATGCGGCGGATGATCCGCACGATGACCGCGATGGGGATCGCCCCCCTTTTCGCCGCGTGTCTCCCCATGGCGGCGGCGGCGCAGGACCTGAACGACTATCCGACCATCGCGCGGGCCGACTACATCTTTGGCTGTCTTGCGGTGAACGGACAGACCCGCGACAGCATGGCGCGCTGCGCCTGCTCGATCGACACGATCGCCTCGATCCTGCCCTATGACGACTATGTGGCCGGGGAAACGGTTCTGTCGATGCGGCAGATGGCCGGCGAACGGGCGGCGATCTTTCGCGGCACCGCGCCGGCGACCGAGGCCGTGGCGAACCTGCGGCGCGCGCAGGCCGAGGCAGAGATCCTCTGCTTCTAGGCGCCGCCGCGCGGATCCCTGCCGAAAAAGTCCGACGTGGGGTCGTCCAGCACCATGGCGCGCAGCCGCTCCCAGAGGTGGCGGCGGATCAGCGGGAAATCCGGGTCGTCCCGCGGGTCGGCGCCCGCGTCGCGGCGGCTGCGGCCAAAGGGCAGATCGACCGTTTCCACGACCCGCCCCGGACGCGGCGAGAGCAGCACCACCCGATCCGCGAGAAACAGCGCCTCATCCACGCTATGGGTCACGAAAAGGACGGTCGCCGGCCGCAGCGTCAAGAGCCGCAGCAGTTCCTGCTGCATCAGTTCCCGCGTCTGCGCATCAAGGCTGGCAAAGGGTTCGTCCATCAAGAGCATCGGCGCCTCGGCCGCAAGCGCCCGCGCGAGCGCAAGGCGCTGCCGCATCCCGCCCGAAAGCTCGGACGGCCAGGAAGCGGCGAACCGCGCCAGACCGACAAGCGACAGGTAATGGTCCGCCCGGGCGGCCCGTTCCGCGCGCGGCAGATGCGACAGGGCAAAGGCCACGTTCTGGCGGGTGGTCTTCCATGGCAGCAGCCGGAACGACTGGAACACCATCGCGCTGTCCCGCCCCGGTCGCGGCGGCTGCCCGCCGATCAGGATGCGCCCCGTATCGGGCGGCGTCAGCCCCGCCACCAGCCGCAGAAGCGTCGTCTTGCCGCAACCGGACGGACCAAGGATCACCACCACCTCGGACCCGCGCACGGAAAGGTTCACATCGCCAAGCGCCTGCACCCTCTGGCGCCCGCGCACGAACGCGCGCGAGACGTTGCGGATCTCCAGATGCGCGAAGCCCTGCCGCTCCATCATCTGGAATGGACGTCCATATCCATGTCATCCGCGATGCCGATCCGGGCAAGCACATGGTCGAGCGGCGCGAAGTCGAGCCATTGCGACATCGGCGGCACCTCCAGATCCGCGAAATCCTCGGTCCCGGCCAGCCATTCCATCGTGTGTTCCAGTTCCTGCCGCTGCAGCCCGCCGTTCACCGACCAGCTTGCGGCATAGGTGGTGGCAAGCTGGTCCAGATCGGCACGGTCCACATCGGGGCGGGCACGCGCCATCGCCTCGGCCCAGAGCGCGCCATCGGCGGCATAATCGCGTGAAGCGAGCACCAGCGCCTCGATCACCGCCTCGACCTCGTCCCCGCGGGTTTCCAGCACGGCGGCGGGCACCGCATTGACCTTCATCACCACCGGCGCCGCGGCGTAATAGGCATCGACATCAATCAGCACCTGCACCGCATCCGGATCGGGCATGGCAAGCAGCGTGCCGATCGACATCGTGGTCGCGTCGATCTGCCCGGCCAGGAGCGCCTGCGCCCGCACATTCGGCTGACCCAGCGTGACGATATCGAGCCCTTCCGGCTCGATCCCCGCCGCCCCCAGCACCAGCATCGAGAGCGAATGATCGAGGCTGCCGAGCCGCCCGACGCCGAACCGCGTCCCCGCCAGCCCCTCGACACCCTGAACCGTGGGCGCGGCGGCAATCAGGTAGGGCAGCGACTTGTTGGGCGAGGTCACGGCGCGCAGATCGGCGCCCCCGCGGGCGATCACCTGCAACAGCGCATCGACCGAGATGTTCGCCATCTCGCCCTCGCCCGCCTGAAGCGCGGCAAGGGCCAGCGGCGTCTGCTGGACGCGCACCAGTTCCACCTCGACGCCCGCGCGGTCAAAATAGCCCTCTTGCAGCGCCAGATCCATGACCGAGTTCGGCACCAGCGGCGTTTCCAGATCCGTCACGATCAGCCGGAACGGATCGGCAAGCGCCGGCGAGGCCAGCACGGCCAGCGCGAGAACGGGTGCCAGAGCCCGTGCAAGAAAGGGCGCGAGACCCTGCGCCGTTACGGGCAGCAACTGCGATACCTTCATCTTTTCCTCCCTCATACGGTTTCGCGCCAGCGGCTCAGCCGCTGTTCGACAAGGCGCAGGCCCTCGGTCACCGTGACGCCGATCAGCGCCAGCATCAGGACGACCACGAAATATTCCGCCATGCGGAACGTGTTGCCATAAAGCGCCAGCAGCCCGCCGAGGCCCCGCACGGCGGTATAAAGCTCTGCCACGACCGTGTTGATCAGCCCGATCGTCGCCCCAAGGCGCAGCCCCACGACCAGAAAGGGCACCACGCCCGGCAGCACCACATGCGCATAGGTCCGAAAGCGCGAGGCACCGGCGGCCCGCGCCATTTCCAGAAGGTCCGGGTCGCTTTGGCGGACACCGGCGTAGGTGTTCAGGATGACGGGCATGACCGCGCCCAGAAAGACGATGAAGGCCTTGGCCTCGACCCCCAGCCCCAGAAGCAGGATCACCAGCGGGATGAAGGCCACCCGAGGTGTCGCGGCCAGCGCATAGACAAAGATGTCGAGCGTACGCCCCAGCATCCGGATGCTGCCCATCAGAAAACCCGTGGCAATCCCGATCACGGCGGCCGCCCCGAAGCCCGCCGAAAACACCAGCAGGCTGTCGCCAAGCGCCCGCTGCAGCCGCTGGTCGTCCCACATGCGCAAGCCCGCCTCCCAGGTGGCGGTGGGTGAGGGAATGATGCCGCGTGGCCCCGTCTGCGCCGCCAGCGACCAGAGCGCGACCAGGACCAGAAGGAAGGCCAGCCGCGCCACAACCACGACCAGTCCCTCGGACGGCCCAACCCGCAGATGCCGGGCGGGCGGCTGATCTGTCGTCGCGCTATGCTGCCATAAGGGGGATGCGCGGCGGTCCGGCACGACATTCTCCTTGCCTCGCCGGGGGTCCTGAACGGCCCGGCCCTTGCATGGCCCGGCGACATTCCACCGGGGGTTTTGTCAGCGTGGCACCTGCGACCGGGCCGGGCAAGCACAGCCCGCCACGCATCAGCCAAAGGAATGAGGCGCAGGAGACCCGCACCTGTGGTGAAATGAGAGGCCCGGATCACGGGGTGACGGTCCGGCTGCAACGGCGGCCGACCGGAAAGGGAGGCACGATGCCGGTTCATGTCCTGCGGCACAATTTTCAGCGGCCCAAGGCGTGCGCCGCCCTGATCGCGCTGCTGCTTGCCCTGCCCGGGGCCGCCCCCGCACAGGAACGACCTGCACAGGCCCGGCCTGCGCAAGAACGGCTCGCGGTCGCGGAATTCGCCTTTCGCGACACCTCGGGCGAGTTGCGGGACCAGCGCGCCGAACATGCGGAGCGGTTGGCGGCGTTCGCGGCGACGCTGCGGGCGGGCACGGGGGCGGTGCCCCTTGATTGCGACCTGCCCTGCAGCCCCGCCGATCCCGGCCCCGCGGCCCTGACCCGGGCGGCAGAGGCCGCCGGGGCGGACCTGCTCCTGATCGGAGAGTTCCACAAGGTCAGCACCCTGATCGGCTGGATACGCATCGCCGTTCTGGAACTCCCGGGGGGCGGGACGCGCTGCGAAAGGCTGCTCAGCTATCGCGGCGATACCGATGAGGCCTGGCAGCGCGCGGCGGAATTCACCCTGCGCGATCTGGGGCGTTACTGTCTGGACCCGCCCGGCTGAGCCGATCCATGGCCACGGGCGGCAGTGCTTGCACCGGACGGGCGCTGGTCCTAGTCTGCGGGCCGCAAGCGCAGTCAGGAAAAGCCCCAGGAACCCCGAATGAACGCAGAGGACGGCCCCAACCTCTCGGCCCCGGTGCGCACCGCAGCGGAACGGCTGCGCGTTCAGAACATCTTTCTGGGCGTCATCGCCTTTGCGGTCGTGCTGTTTTTGCTGGTGCAGGCGCGGTTCATCCTGATCTCGCTCGCCATCGCGATCATCCTCTTCAGCCTGACGTCCGAGGCGATCACCTCGATCGCGCGGGTGCGGCTGGGGCGGTTGCGCGTCACGAACTGGGTGGCAAGTGTCGTGGCGGTTCTGCTGATCACCGGGGCGATGCTGGCGCTTTCGGCCGTCGTGATCGCGCAGATCAACACGGTGCTCACCATCACGCTCGCCTATGCCGATCAGGGGCAGCGCGCCTTTGCGGAACTCTTCGGCTGGATGGGCGAGGATGTGGAGGCCGCGGTCTTCAACTCGCTCCGCACCATCGAGATTTCGGGCTGGTTGCGCTCGGCGGCGGGACAGGCGGGGAACCTCTTGTCCGCGACCGTCCTGATCAGCCTTTTCGTGGGCTTCCTTTTCGCGGAACGGGTCTGGTTTTCCACCAAGCTCGTCAATCTGCTGGGCGATCCCGTGCGGGCGGAACGCGCGGGCAACATCATGGGCTCGATCATCCGGCGGGTGAACCACTACCTTCTGGTCAAGACGGCGGTCAGCGCGGTCACCGGGCTGATGGTCTGGATGGTGATGATGATCTTCGGGCTGGAGCTTGCCGTGGCCATGGGCATCCTCACCTTCGTGATGAACTACATCCCCAATATCGGCTCGATCATCGCGACGCTTCTGGTGACGCTGGTCGCCTATGTGCAGGTCGAGGATGTGCAGACCGCGAGCCTGATCTTCCTGCTGACGGCGGTGGTGCAGTTCGTGAACGGCAATGTCATCGACCCGATGCTGATGGGCCGCGCGCTGCGGCTGTCATCCTTCGGGATCATCATCTCGCTGGCCTTCTGGGGGGCCGTCTGGGGCGTGCCGGGGATGTTCCTGTCGGTGCCGATCATGGTCGGGCTGATGATCGTCTGTTCACATATCCCCGGGCTGCGGCCCATCGCGATCCTTCTGTCGCGCGAAGGGTTGCCCGATACCGATGCCGCCAATCCGCGGCGATAGGTCTGACTGCCGCGTGACCCGCCGGGTCTAACCCAGCAACAGCGTGACACGCCGGTTCTGGCGTCCCTTCTTTTCGATCTTGCCCAGACGGACCGTGCCGATTTCCCCGGTGCGGGCCACATGTGTGCCGCCGCAGGGCTGCAGATCGACCTGATCCGCCCCGGCACCGATCCGGATCAGCCGCACGCGCCCCTGCCCCACGGGCGGGCGCACCGACATCGTCTTGACCAGTGCAGGGCGGGCCGCCAGTTCGTCATCCGTGATCCAGTCCTCGGTCACGGGCAGGTCGCGCGCGATCAGCGCGTTCAGCGCCGCCTCCAGCGCGGCCAGATCGCCCGGCGCCTCGGGCATGTCGAAGTCGAGCCGCCCCTTCTCGGCCCCGATCTGCCCGCCCGTCACCGGCAGCGGGATCACGACCGACAGAAGGTGCAGCGCGGTATGCACGCGCATATGACGGTGGCGCCGTTCCCAGGCGAGGTCCTGAAGGATCTCGGTCCCGGGCGGGGGCAGTGGCTGCGGCTCGGCTGGTATCAAGACGACCGACCCGTCCTCGCCCTTGATCGTCGTCGCGATGTCGATCTGCCCGCAATCCCAGCGCAGATGGCCCGCATCCCCCGGCTGCCCGCCGCCGGTGGGATAAAAGACCGACCTGTCCGGCACGATCCCGCCTTCGGGCGTCAGCGCAAGGACGCGGGCCGGGGCACTGCGCAGATAGGCATCCTGCCGGTAAAGCGGCTCGGTCAAGATCGGCATCGTTTTCACCGCGCCCCGGCGTCGGGGCCGTCCCCGTCATCGCCGTCCTCGCCATTGTCCGAAGGCGTCGCGGCGTCCAGGTCTTCCTCGGTCAGATGCGCCTCGGTGGCGGGCTTGGGGCCGATGGCCGACCCGGCGGGCGCCACGGCGGCCGCGTGCAGCACCTCGGGGTTGCGCAGCCAGATATCCCGCTGGGCAAAGGGGATCTCGATCCCCTCTTCGGCAAAGCGGCGATTGACCTCATGCATCATCTCGGACTGGACCGAGAGCTTGAACTTCACGTCCCGCAGGATCGCCCGGATCTCGAAGTTGAGCGAATCCGCCCCGAAGGACAGAAAGACCACGGCCGGCGGCGGGTTCAGGATGACCAGCGGCTGCGCCTCGGCGACCTCGCGCAGGATGCGTTCGACATGGCGGGTATCGCTGCCATAGGCGACGCCCACCGGCAGGACCAGCCGCCCCGTCAGGTTGCCGCGCGTCCAGTTCGTCACCATGCCCGCGATCAGATCGCCGTTCGGCACGATCACGTCGGTGCGGTCGAAAGTCTCGATCACCGTGGACCGGACCGAGATCGCCTTTACCGTCCCCATCACGCCCCCGACCTCGATCCAGTCGCCCTCGGAGACCGGACGCTCGATCAGCAGGATAATGCCCGATACGAAGTTCTGGACGATGTTCTGAAGGCCAAAGCCGATGCCGACAGAAAGCGCCCCCGCGACCAGCGCAAGCGAGGTGAGGTCGATGCCCGCCGCCGTGAAGGCGAAGAGCCCCGCAAGGAAAAAGCCGACATAGCCGAGGCCCGAAATGACCGCCTTCTGCCCGCCCTGATCCAGCCGCGTCTTGGGCAGGACCGAGCTTGCCAGCCCGCCCTGCAGCAGCCGCGTGATCGTGTAACCGACGCCGAAGACCAGCACGAAGGTCAGGAAGTCGGCCGGAGAGATGCGCGTATCACCGACCGCAAAGCCTTCGCGGAACCGCACCCACAGTTCCATAAGCTCGGTCGGGCGGGCGCCCCAGATCATCGCAAAGACAGGAAGCGCCGCCAGCGTCAGCACGAGACCAAGAAGGACGGGCACCAGCGCCTCGCGCCTGCCGGTTTCGTCCTTGACGATCAGGGCATAGATGTCGGTTTCAAGCTGCAAGAGGACCATCAGCACGCCCACCAGCCCCAGCGACAGCACGGTCGGATAGATCAGCCAGATCGCCGCCGGGACATAGCCCACCAGCGCCAGGAGCGGCGCGAGCACCCCGATCGCCAGCGCGGCCTGCCCGATGATCGCCATGATGCGGTCGCGGAACAGCGTCGGTTCGCCATCGCCGCGCGCAGTCGCGACATGCAGCCGGATCAGCTGCCCGATGCGAAACACCATGAGGCCGCTCAGCGCGATGATCGGGAAACTGGTGACGGCGATCGCGGCCTCGGGGCTGCCATCGGGCGCAAGGATCAGCCTGCGGATCAGTTCGATGGCGTAAAGGACGCCAAGCGCCCCGGCCCAGAGGCGCCCCTCGGCCCGGCGTTCGTCGGGAAGTTCAAGCGCCCCGGCCGCGCCCGCCGCCCGCGGGAAGATCTGGAACCCGAGCCAGCGCGCGCCCAGCACCGCAAGCCCGATCTGCGGCAGGGCTGAAACCAGCACCTCGCCCACCAGCCCGACCATGCCGGTCGCACGGATGGCCGAGGCGAGCGCATAGACCCCTACCAGCGGCAGCATGACCTGCCCCAGCGAGACAAGAAGCGCATAGACCTGCTGGCCACGCGCCGAGGCCCGGGTCTGAAGCCGGAAGGTCAGTTCCTCCATCCAGCGGCCGCCCCGCACCAGGAGCACCGCCGCGAAAAGCAGATAGCCCACGATCAGCGGCAGGTTGCCGCTCAGTTCCTCGCGCCGCTGGGGTGAGTTCCAGGCGCGGCGCACCTCTTCGGCGATGCCCGCGACGCTTTCTCCCAGCGCCTGCACGCCCGCCGGCCAGTTCGCGGGGTTCGCGGGCGATGGCCAAAGCTGCATCAGTTCGTCCGCCTGCCGGTCGCGCAGGGTCTGGTCGATTTCGCGGATGATCCCGTCCGCCCGGCGAAACGCCTCGTCCGCCGCAAGTCCGGGGGCCTGAAGCCGGGTGAGTTGTTCGTTCAGTTCGCTGCGGCGGGACGCGATCTCGGGCGCCTCGGCGGCGCCGTTTTCGGGCACCGGGCCAAGGGCTGTGATCTGGCCGCGCACAGTCTCGATCCGGCTCTGGTTCGCGCTCTGCGCCTCCAGGAAGCGGGCGCGCCAGCCGGCGATTTCCGCCCGGACCTGTTCCAGCGCGAGGTTCGAGGCACGGCCATCGGCCAGCGCCTCTTCGGCGCGCGAGGCGACCGCCTGCCATTCCGCGTAATCGGGCGCCTGCACCCCCGGCGCGGGTTCGGCCTGTGCTGCGGATGCAGGGGCGGTGCCCTGCGCGAACGCCCCCTGCCCCGCGAACGTCGCGAGGCACAGGACGACCAGAAACGCGCGCAGAAGCCGCATCAGTTCTCGAATACCGTCGGCAGATCCCTCGGCGTCTTGTCGAGCCACGCAGGCACCGGCAGCCCCTTTTCATGGAGGAAGGCGGGGTTGAAGAGCTTGGACTGATAGCGCGTCCCGTAGTCGCAGAGGATCGTCACGATCGTGTGGCCCGGCCCCATGTCGCGCGCCATCCGGATCGCGCCCGCGACATTGACGCCCGAGGACCCGCCAAGGCACAGCCCCTCGTCCTCCAGAAGGTCAAAGACCACGGGCAGGGCCTCGCTGTCGGGGATGCGATAGCTGAAATCGGGGGTGAAGCCTTCGAGGTTCGCGGTGATGCGCCCCTGTCCGATGCCTTCGGTGATGCTCGATCCCGGCGCGTCGAACTGGCCGGTCGTGTAATAGGCGTGAAGGGCGGCGCCCTCGGGGTCGGCGAGGCCAATCCTGACGCCCTTGGGTTGCAGCGCCATCGCGACACCCGCGATCGTGCCGCCCGAGCCCACGGCGCAGACAAAGCCGTCGACCTTGCCGCCGGTCTGGTCCCAGATCTCCGGCCCCGTCGTCTCTACATGCGCCTGCCGGTTCGCGGTGTTGTCGAACTGGTTGGCCCAGATCGCCCCGTTCGGCTCGGTCCGTGCCAGCGCCTCGGCCAGGCGGCCGGAATAGCGCACATAGTTGTTCGGGTTCTTGTAGGGCGCCGCCGGCACCTGCACCAGATCGGCGCCGGCCAGCCGGATCATGTCCTTCTTTTCCTGGCTCTGGGTTTCCGGGATCACGATCACCGTGCGAAAGCCCATTGAGGCGCCGACCAGCGCAAGGCCGATGCCGGTGTTGCCTGCCGTGCCCTCGACAATCGTGCCGCCGGGCGCCAGAAGCCCGCGCGCCACCGCGTCGCGGATGATGTAAAGCGCCGCGCGATCCTTGACCGACTGGCCGGGATTGAGGAATTCGGCCTTGCCGAGGATCTCGCAGCCGGTCATCTCGCTTGCCTTGTTCAGGCGGATCAGGGGCGTTTTTCCGATCGCATCCGCAAGGTCGCTGTAAATCCGCATCTCTGCCCCCAGTTCTGTTCCTGACCCTGTGAATATGGTGCCCGGAACCGGAACTCAAGCATTCCGCAGCAACCGGTCACGATGCCGTGCCAGCCACAGCGCCGAAAGCAGAAGCGGCCCGTTCGTCAATGCGCCCTCATCCACCAGCGCCATCAGCTCTGAAAAAGTCAGAAGATGCGGGCGGATATCCTCGGCCTCTTCGTCCAGACCACCGGCGCGCGCGGCCCCGTCCGGCAGGTCGGCAAGGGCCACGTAGGAATAGAGGAATTCGGATTTGGCCGCCGGCGTCGGGTAATAGGTTCCGACCGGGTGCAGTGCGCCAAGGGTGATGCCGGCCTCTTCCTCGGCCTCGCGCCGGATCGCGGTTTCCGGGTCTTCCTGCGCATCCACCCGACCCGCAATCGGCTCCAGCAGCCAGGGCCGCCCGTCGCCACGCGCAAAGGGACCGACGCGGAACTGTTCGATCACCAGCACGCGGTCGCGGGCCTGGTCATAGGGCAGCACGGTCGCCGCATCGCCCGTCACAAAGACGGCGCGGTTCACCACCGGCGACATCGCCCCGTCATAGCGCGGATAGCTGAGGTCGTATTCCTCGACCGAAAAGAAGTTCGCATAGGGTTCGTGCCGCGCCGCGATCCGGATATCGGCCGCCTCGGGCGTCCCTGCCGCGCCGAGCCGCGCCGCCTCGGCCGGGGCATCGGAACCCCGGGCGCGCAGCCGGGCCGAGGCGCGCACCTGCACCTTGGGCCAGCGCCGCGCCAGTTCGGCCACGGGCCGGTCCGCGCGAAGTGCCATCGCATCCTCGGCCGCCGCGACCTGCAGCGTGCCCCAGCGTTCGGCCCATGCCGCCAGATCCCAGTCGCCGGCCGGCTGCCAGAGCCCTGCGCGCGGCACCCAGATCTGCGCCGCCTGCCCGCCGACGCTCACCTGCCGCAGGTCATAGCCGAACCCGCCTTCGTAATAGTCCAGCCGCTCGATATCCCCGGGTCCGAGATCGCGCGCCAGAACGCCCGTCGCGGTGGCGCCCGGTTCCGCCAGGATCATCGGGAAATCCTGATCAGCCACCGCATGGACCCGGTAATCGGCCAGCAGCGCGGGTTCAGTCACGACCTCACGGCCCAGAACCGCCCGCAGCAGCGGTTCATGCCGCAAGGTGCCGTAGAAGAAAAAGGAAGTCATCCGGCCCCCGTGCATCCTGTTCGCCAAAGGACAAGCACGGCGGACGGGTCAAGGACAAGCCCCTTTCTGCGCCGCAGCAGCGACCCTAGCGATGCGCCACCGTGATCTGCACCACATCGCAGTTGCCGCTGGCGAATGTCCCCGCGCAAGAGGTGAGGTAGAAGTTCCACATCCGGCGAAAGCGGTCGTCGAACCCCTGCGCGGCAATCTCGGACCAGCGGTCGTTGAAGGTCTCGCTCCAGCGGCGCAGCGTCTGGCTGTAGCTCTGGCCGAAGGCAAAGGTGTCGCGGATCTCCAGCCCCGCCCGCGCCACCTCGCGCCGCAGCGCCGAGGGGCTGGGCAGCATCCCGCCCGGAAAGATGAACTTCTGGATGAAATCGACGCCACGTTTGTAGGTCTCGAACCGGTGATCGGCCACCGTGATGATCTGAAGCGTGGCCGCCCCGCCCGGGCGCAGCCGGTCGCGCAGCGTGTCGAAATAGACCGGCCAATAGCGTTCGCCCACCGCCTCGAACATCTCGATCGAGGCGATGCCGTCATAGCTGCCGCGTTCGTCGCGATAGTCCTGCAGGCGGATATCGACGCGGTCCGACAGCCCGGCCCTGGCGATCCGTTCCACCGCATAGGCGTGCTGTTCCCTGGATATGGTCAGCGCCGTCACCCGCAGCCCGCGCGTTCCGGCGGCATATTCGCAGAACCCGCCCCAGCCGCAGCCGATTTCGAGCACATGGTCCCCCGGCCTGACGCCCATCCGGTCCACAAGGCTTTCGTATTTCTGGATCTGCGCCTTTTCCAGCGACTCCTGCCCGGTAAGGAACAGCGCCGAGGAATAGGTCATCGTGTCGTCGAGCCACAGCCGGTAGAAGTCGTTGCCGAGGTCGTAGTGATAGCTGATGTTCCGCTTTGCCTGTTCGCGGGAATTGCCGCGCAGCCAGTGGCGGAATTTCTCATAGTTGCGGACCAGCGCAAAGCCTGGAAAGCCGTCATAGACATCGTCATTGTCGGCATGGATCAGGTCCATGAAGGCCTGCAGGTCGGGGGTGGACCACCAGCCTTCCAGATAGGCCTCGCAGAAGCCCAGATCGCCCTCGCGGATCAGGCGGGTGAAGGTGTCCGGGTGGTGGATGATCAGTTCGGCGACGGGTCCGGGTGACGCGCCCTCGGCCCGGAATACCCGCCCGTCCGCCAGACGAAAATCAATGCGTCCGTTGCGCAGCCCCTGCGCCACGCGGAAGACCTGCGCGAAATAACGCGGCAGGTCCGACTGCCCCTCGGTCGCCAGAAAGACACTCATGCATCACACCCCCTGCAAACCCCGTTGGGGACACGGGCTTCACCCCCTTACTTTTTCGTGAGCCTAGCCGCTTCTGCCGAATGCTCAAGCATTTCTATGGCCGTAGGCGGCAAGAGCACGTTCGCGCCCCTCGCGCAGGGGGATAACGGGCTCGGGGTAGTTCTGGTCCGGCGACAGGTTCCAGCGGCGCGGCGCGGCGTCAAAGAAGGCCCGCGCCTCCGCGCCCGGTTCCGCCCCCTGTTCCACGGCAAGTTCCGCGACGAAACGGTGGATGTAGCGGGACTGCGGGTCGAATTTCTGCGCCTGGGTCTCCGGGTTGAAGATGCGGAAATAGGGCGCGGCGTCGGGGCCCGAACCCGCCACCCATTGCCAGCCGAGCGCATTCGAGGCCGGGTCCCAGTCGATCAGGCAATCCTCATACCACCGCAGCCCGACCCGCCAATCGGTCAGCAGATGCTTGGTGAGATAAGACGCAGCAATCATCCGCGCGCGGTTGTGGACGCGGCCGGTAACGAAAAGCTCCCGCATCGCGGCATCGACGAAGGGCTCGCCGGTCATGCCCTGCCGCCAGCGCCGCGCGTCAGAATTGTCGCGCCGCCAGCCGAAGGCGTTCCATTCCTCGCGCCAGTTGCGGTCGGTGATATGGGGCGTGTGGTAAAGCAGGTGATAGGCAAATTCGCGCCAGACCAGTTCCTTGCGGAAATGCTCAACCCCCGCGGTGGCGCCTTCTCCGGCGCGCAGGGCGGCCTGCCAGATCAGGCGCGGGCTTATCTCGCCATAGGTCAGGTTCTCCGACAGGCCGGATGTGGCGGGCCGGGCGGGGTGGTCGCGCCCCTCGCGGTAATCCTGCACCCGGTCCGCGATGAAGGCATCGAGCCGGTCGCGCGCCCTCTCCTCGCCCACACAGACATGCTGCGCGACGATTTCGGCACCCCGGTTCATCCGCGCGCCAAGCGCCCAGTCCTCCAGCCGCTCGGATGCGGGCCAGTCGGCGGGATGCGGGATGCGGGACGGCGCCGCTTGCGCCCCGGGCAGATCGCGCCCGGCAACCGCGCGCCAGAACGGCGAATAGACCTTGTAATAGCCGCCCTGCCCGGTCTCGACCTGCCACGGTTCGAACAGGAGGTGGCTGTTATGGCTTTCGACGGTCAGCCCGTCCTCGCGCAGGGCGGCCTTGACGGCCTTGTCCCGGCGCAGCGCCGCGGGCTCATACCAGCGGTTCCAGACGATCTGGCGCGCGCCCGTTTCCGCGACCAGCGCGCGCAGGGTTTCCAGCGCGGGCCCCTGGCGCAGGATCAGCCGGCTGTCGCGGCCCCGCAGCACGCCCGCGAAATGCCCGAGCCCCAGCCCGAGCCGCCAGAGCGGCGCCGCGCCCAGGCCCTCTGTCTCGGGGTCGAGGATGAAGACCGGGATCACGGGCCCCTGCGCCGCAGCCACCGCCAGCGCGGGATTGTCCGCCAGCCGCAGGTCGCGCCTTACCCACCAGATCACCGGAGTTTTCGTCACCTCCCGCCCCCATTACCGGGCCGCGCCCGTCACAGCACCTGATCTAGCGCCTGGATAAGGCGGTCAATATCGGCCCCCGACGTGTAATGGACAAAGGAAAGCCGAAGCACGCCCCGGTCCGGGTCGATGCCCATCGCGCGCAGCGGACGTTGGGCGTAAAAATCGCCACCCCAGCACATGATCCCGTGGCGGGCCAGATCCTCGGACAGATCCTGCGGGGCGCGGCGCGTTTCCAGCGCGACAGTGGGCGCGCGCAGGGCCGGATCGGACGGGCCGACCAGCCGCACATCGTTCCGCGCCCGCAGGTAATCGAGCAGCGGCGCAAGCAGCGCCGTTTCCTGCGCCCGGACCAGATCATGGACCCGCGCCGCCCGCGCAACGGGTGTCACCGTCGCCGCGTCGGCGCCGAAATGATGATCGTGCAGCGCATCCCAGTAATCGGCCATCCCGGCACAGGCCGCGATCTGGGCATGATCGGGTCCCGCGGGGGTGAACCGCTTGGTGCGCGTCCCGGCGTTGAAATGGTGGCCCTGCGCCGGAAGCCGGTCGGCCAGCGCCTGACGGATGACCATGATCCCCTGATGCGGGCCAAAGGTCTTGTAGGCGGAAAAGAGGTAGATATCCGCGCCCAGCGCCGCCACATCCGGCAGGCCATGGGGCGCATAGCTGACACCGTCGACACAGCTTGCCGCCCCCGCCGCGCGGATCATGGCACAGATCTGCACGACCGGGTTCACATGGCCCACCACATTGGAGCAATGAGGAAAGCAGACCAGCCGCACCCGGTCATCGAGCAGCCGCGCCAACGCCTCGGGGTCAAGAATACCGGTTGCCGGATCAAGCCGCCATTCCCGGATCTCGATTCCGGCGTCCCCAAGCCGGCGCCAGACGCCGCTGTTCGCCTCATGGTCCTGGTCGGTGACGACGACGGCGTCCCCCGGCTGCAGCATCTGCCGGAACGCCTGCGAAAGCACATAGGTATTCGCGCTGGTCGAGGGGCCGAAATGCAGCTCATCCCCGGCCACGTTCAAAAGCGCGGAAAGGCGGGCACGGGCCTCGTCCATCTCCTCGCCGCCGGCGGTTGCCGCCGGATAGGGCGCATAGGGCTGCACCTTGCGTTCGCGGTAAAAGCGCGTCAGCCGGTCGATCACCTGCCTGCAGGCGAACGAGCCGCCCGCATTCTCGAAAAAGGCCATCTCCGCCATGCCGGGCGCGTCGAAGGCCGGAAACTGCGCGCGGACGAATTCGGTATCAAGGCGGGTCATCGGGGTCTCCGGTTCTGGTTTCCCCAAGGCTTAGGCGGTTTGGCCGCGGCGCGGAAGGCCCTTGAAGACCCGCGCCGCGCGCCGTATATTTTGCATGTTCCTTCGGGGACTATGGCAATAAACGCGCTCGTAATAAGCGGATCGGACCCGGGGGCGGTACCCGGCGGCTCCACCAACACCCCGTCATTGGCGGTAAATGGGGCCGAAACAGGATCGACGAACGTCTAAAGGGGTTAGCTTTTGCCCGGTGAGGTACCACCGTTATCGGTCCGAAACGTACAGTTGCCAATGACAACCGTGCTCCGGCAATGGCTGTGGCTGCTTAAGCAGCTCCAGTCGCCGAAACTAAGTCCTTGCGCTTAGCCGCGTAAGGCGGGGTTCGCAGGCACCTGGCAACAGAAGCCTGCACTTCCACCTTGCACTGTTACACGTTGCCTGTAGCATCCCGCGCAATCAGGGCGCGAAAGGATGTCAGATGATGCAACGGGTCACATCCCGCAGGATGACCATTGCCGCGGCGATCGTGGCGGCCTCTGGCGCCGGCGCCGAGGAAGGGTTGCCCAAGCTCGGGCCCGAGGCAGTGCCCGTGACGGCCGAGACGACCTATCTGCGTCTTGCCCCGGCCGAGGATTTCTGGGCTTTTTCCCCCTTTGTCGTACCTCAGATCACCAGCTCGGCCTGTTCGGTCGCGGCCGTGACGGCGGCGATCAACGGGCTGCGGGGGCTGCCCGAGGGTGCCGAGACCCCGATCCTGACCCAGTCAGCCCTGCTGGAGGCCGTGAACAACCCCGCCTGGACCGAGGCCGTGGCCGAGGATGGCGACGGCGTGAGCTTTGCCCAACTGCTCGCCTATACGAGCGAGTCGCTCGCCGCGACCGGGATGACGGGCTATTCCGTCACCGCCCTTCGCCCCACGGGCGGCGCGCCCGAGGATGACCTTGCGACCCTTCACGCCCTGCTGGAGACGAATGAGAAAAGCGCGCGCGACGCCGTGCTTGTCTATTTCAACCAGGGCGTGGTGACGGGCGACTGGGACGGGCCGCATGTGGCGCTGATCGGGGCATATGACCTGATCAGCGAACGGGTGCTGATCCTCGAGGTCGATCAGGAATGGTACATCCCCTACTGGACCAGCACCGAGACGCTGCTCGCAGCGATGCTGCGGCCGGCACCCGAGGAACACGGTCCCCTGGCGGGGGAACGCGGCGGCCTGGTGCATATCCATCCGGTCGAGTAACCCTCAGCCAGACCAGCCCGGAGTCCCGCCATGACCCAACCCACCCTTGCCGAGGCAACGCGCGTCTTTGCACGGATCGGCCTTTTGTCCTTTGGCGGCCCGGCGGCACAGATCGCGCTGATGCATCGCGAACTGGTCGAGGAGCGCCCCTGGCTGAGCGAGCGGGATTATCTGAACGCGCTTTCGTTCTGCATGTTGCTGCCGGGGCCCGAGGCGATGCAGCTTGCGACCTATGCGGGGTGGAAGTTCCACGGCGTCCGGGGCGGGCTGATCGCGGGGCTTCTCTTCGTGCTGCCGGGGGCGGCGGTCGTGCTGGCGCTGGCGATGGCCTATGGCGCCTTCGGTCAGGTGCCGCTGGCGCAGGCGCTGTTCCTGGGGGTCAAGGCCGCGGTCGTGATCATCGTGATCGAGGCGCTGCTGAAGGTCGCGAAACGGGCGCTCAAGCGTCGGACGCACTGGATCATCGCTGGGCTCGCCTTTCTGGGGATCTTTGTCTTTCACCTGCCCTTTCCGCTGATCGTGGCGCTGGCGGGGATCTGGGGCTTTGCGATCAGCCGGGGCGACAACACCACGCCCCCGCCGATGGCGCGCGCCCATACCGGCCGGACGGTTCTGGTCTGGGGTGCGGTGTGGCTGGTGCCGCTCGGGCTGCTGTGGCTGCTGGAAGGCGGCATCCTGGCCGAGATCGCGCTGTTCTTTTCCAAGCTTGCCATCGTCACCTTTGGCGGCGCCTACGCCGTGCTTGCCTACATGACACAGGCGGTGGTCAACGACTTCGGCTGGCTCTCGACCGCCGAGATGATGGACGGTCTCGGCCTTGCGGAAACGACGCCTGGGCCGCTTATCCTTGTGACGGAATTCGTGGGTTATCTGGCGGCGCTGCGCGAAGGGGGCGTCGCGCTGGGGATCGCGGGCGCCGTCATCACCGTCTGGATGACATTCGCGCCATGTTTCCTGTGGATATTCGTGGGCGCGCCGTACCTTGGCTGGATTTCCAGCCGTCCGCGGCTGACCGGCGCGCTGTCGGCCATCACGGCGGCGGTGGTCGGGGTGATCCTGAACCTCTCGCTCTGGTTCGCGGCGCATGTGTTTTTCGGGCAGGTGGGCGAAGCGCGCCTTGGGCCGGCCTATCTCCTGGCGCCGGAATGGGCGACGCTCGACTGGCGGGCGGTGGTGCTGGCGCTGCTGGCGGGTTGGCTGATCCTGTGGCGTCACTGGGCGCTGCCGGGGGTGCTGGCGCTGATGGCGGTTCTGGGGCTCGTCCTCACCGCACTGTTCTGAGGCGAGTGCACGGGCTCCGGCACAACCGCAAAAATGGCCGCAACCCCTTCCTTTCGCCCCCGAATCCCCTATGCTGGCCCCAACTGCAAGGGGGATGCCGATGGCCCGATCTATCGACTACGGAAACCTGATGCACCACGCCATGCGTGGGCTGATCCGACAGGTGCTGTCGTCGGTCGCGCAGCAAGGGCTTCCGGGGTCGCATCACTTCTTCATCACCTTCGACACCAATCATCCCGATGTGGCGCTGGCCGACTGGCTGCATGACCGCTATCCGGGTGAAATGACCATCGTGCTGCAGCACTGGTTCGAAAACCTGCATGTGGATGAAGAAGGTTTCGCGGTGACGCTGAATTTCGGCGACCAGCCCGAACCGATGTATATCCCCTTTGACGCGATCCGCACCTTTGTCGACCCCTCGGTCGAATTCGGCCTCCGGTTCGAGACTCAGGAATCGGACGAAGAGGACGAGCTGGACGAGGATGACGAGGAAGGCGACGACACCTCACCCCCCGCGGGCGAGGTCGTGAGCCTCGACAGTTTCCGCAAATCCTGACGGTTCCTGCCGCTTTGGCGGGCCGCGGCGGCGCAGGTTCCCGGCGGGTCGGGCGCCCGTATACCGCCGCATACCGATTGCCTTCAGACTGTCTTGGCCCTATGACTTTCGCGACCGTCACGAGGAGGCCAGCCCATGACCAGAACCCGCACCGAAACCGACAGCTTCGGCCCGCTTGAGGTTCCCGCAGACAAGTACTGGGGCGCGCAGACGCAGCGTTCCATCATCAACTTTCCCATCGGTTGGGAAAAGCAGCCCGTGGCCATCGTCCGGGCGCTTGGCGTGGTGAAAAAGGCCTGCGCGCAGGCCAATGTGAGCTTGGGCGATCTGGACGCGAAGCTGGGCGAAGCGATTGCCGCCGCCGCGCAAGAGGTGATCGACGGCAAGTTCGACGACAACTTTCCGCTGGTGGTCTGGCAGACCGGTTCCGGAACCCAGTCGAACATGAACGCGAACGAGGTGATCTCGAACCGGGCGATCGAGATGCTGGGCGGCGAGATGGGATCGAAAAAGCCCGTCCATCCGAACGACCATGTGAACATGGGCCAGTCGTCCAACGACACCTTCCCGACCGCGATGCATGTGGCCACCGCGATGATGGCCCGCGACGTGCTGATCCCCGGGCTGGAAAAGCTGCACGCGGCGCTGGTGGCCAAGTCCGAGGCGTTCAAGGACATCATCAAGATCGGCCGGACCCATACGCAGGACGCGACGCCCCTGACGCTGGGCCAGGAATTCGGCGGCTACGCACACCAAGTCGCCATGGGCATCCGCCGGGTCAAGGCCGCACTGCCCGCGATCTATGAACTTGCGCAGGGCGGGACCGCGGTGGGGACCGGGCTCAACACCAAGAAGGGCTGGGGCGAAATGGTCGCCGCCAACATGGCCGAAATCACCGGCCTGCCCTTCGTCACCGCGCCGAACAAGTTCGAGGCGCTGGCCGCCCATGACGCGATGGTGGAAATGTCGGGCGCGGTGAAGGTCGCGGCGGCCTCGCTCTTCAAGATCGCGAACGATCTGCGCTTCCTCGGCTCCGGCCCGCGCTCGGGTTTGGGCGAGTTGATCCTGCCCGAGAATGAACCCGGGTCGTCGATCATGCCGGGCAAGGTGAATCCGACCCAGGCCGAGGCGCTGACCATGGTCTGCGCCCATGTCATGGGCAATGACGCAGCCGTGGGCTTTGCCGGGTCGCAGGGGCATTTCGAGCTCAACGTCTTCAAGCCGATGATCAGCTACAACGTGCTGCAATCCATGCAGCTTCTGGGCGACAGCGCGTCGGCCTTCACCGACAACATGGTCGTGGGGATCGAGGCGAATACCCAGCGGATCGACAAGCTGATGAAGGAAAGCCTGATGCTGGTGACGGCGCTCGCGCCCACCATCGGCTATGACAACGCGACCAAGGTGGCCAAGACCGCCCACAAGAACGGCACGACCCTCAAGGAAGAGGCCATCGCGCTCGGTTTCGTGGACGAGGAGACCTTTGACCGCGTCGTCCGCCCCGAGGACATGATCGGGCCCAAGGGCTGATGGCAAAGCTCGTCAACCTGCGTCAGGTCCGCAAGGACCGCGCCCGCACCGACAAGCGGGCCAAGGGGGACGAGAATGCCGCAAAGTTCGGCCGCAGCAAGGCCGAACGCGATCAGGAGGCGGCGCGGGCCGAAAAGGCCCGTGCCCATCTCGACGCCCACAAGCGCGACCCGGGCTGAGCAGCCCCGATGTCAGGGCGGCCCGAGAAACACTCGCTTACGCTAAGGGGTCATCGAACCAGCGTTTCTCTGGAGGCCGAGTTCTGGCGCGCCTTCCGCGCGATTGCCGCCGAACGCGACCTGCCGATCAACGTTCTGGCCGCCGAGATCGATGCGGAACGCGAAGGCGATATCGGCCTCGCCTCGGCGATCCGGCTGCACGTGCTGCGTCACTATCAGCGCCGGTCAGAGGAAGCGATGAATCGGCAGATGCCCGATGAACCATGACAGGGACCGCCGCATGTAGGGCGCATCGGGTTCGTGCCCCATCTGCGACCCGTCCGGCAGGTTCCAGCGCAGGCGCCGCCCCTCAAGCGACAGGGCAAAGGCTACCTCGGGCCGGACCAGCCGCGCGACCTCGGCCTCCAGCTCGGCCACCAGATCGGGATGTTCGAACAACACCCCCATTTCGGTGTTCAGAAACGCGGATCGCAGGTCGTAGTTGAAGGACCCGATGAAACCCGCGCGGCCGTCCACGATAAAGGCCTTGCCATGCAGCATCTCGCCCCGGCGGCCCTGTTCATCGGGCGGCGCGAATTCGTGGATGCGCACCCCCTTTTCCAGCAGCGGCTTGCGATAGCGGCGATAGGCGCCATGGACGACCATGTGGTTGGTCGCCGCAAGGGCGTTCGTCACGACCTCGACCGAAACGCCCCGCTGCGCGAGATCCTGGAGAAAGGCCACGTCCTCCTTTCCCGGGACGAAATAGGGCGTGACCATCTGCAGCCGCGCGGTGGCGCCGTCAAATACCGGGCGGAGCTTTTGGGTAATCCAGGCCTGCCTTTCCTGCCCCTGCGCCTTTTCGGGTGGATCGACCAGCAGTTCGGCCTTGTCGGTCCAGTGCAGCCCCGCAGTCAGGCCCCCTGGCGGGGGCAGGCGCGCAAGGTAGTCCCGCGCGCCCTGCCCGGCGGCCACCGCGCGCAGGCGCGTTCTTGCGCGGCCCAGATCGGCCTCATACCCCATCCAGAGCGCGGCGATGGGCAGGGCCATGCTGCAGTTCCAATAAGCGTCAAAGCTCTTCTGGACCGCAGGCAGCAGCGCCCCCGCGACCACAAGATCATAGTCGCGGGAACTGCGCCGCCGCGTACGCCGCGCCCCGAAATAGGTGTCGCCGATATTGCGCCCGCCGACGATCGCGACCCGCCCGTCGGCGATCCAGGCCTTGCAATGCATCCGGCGGTTATAGCGCACCAGCGCCAGCAACATCTCGGCCCCGCGCCGCAGCGCGTTGCGCCGGTTCAGCACCGGGTTGAAGACCCGCACCTCGATCATCGGGTGACGGTTCAGCGCCAGATAGATGCGGTCGAATCCTTGCGTGTTCACATCGTCCAGAAGCAGCCGCACCCGCACCCCGCGGTCGGCAGCCGAAAGCAGTTCGTGCAGCAGCAACCGCCCCGTCAGGTCGTCGCGCCAGATGTAGTAAAGCGCATCGAGGCTGCGTCCGGCCTTCTGCACCGCCTCCTGCCGCAGGGAAAAGGCGCGCAGGTTGTCCACCACCAGCGACAGCCCCGTCTGGCCGGGTCGTTCCGCAAGCAAAGGCAGCACAAGCCGGTCGAGCGCGCTGTTGCCGGCCAGGGGCAGCGCGAAGGACTGCGCCCCCCTCGCCTGCCGCGCGAAGCGGCCAAAGGACCAGAGCGCGAGCGCCGATGCCGCGGCAAAGGCTGCGACCGCCAGCAGAACCCACCATGCCCAGAACATCAGGTGTTCCGCTGCATCAGGGGCGCAGTCGCAGGCGTGCCTTGACCGGCAGGTGGTCCGAGGCGATGCGGGAAAGCGGGCTCATATGCGGTTCGATATCGACCACCTCGGCCCGGGAACAGGCAAAGATCCGGTCGAGCGGCAGCATCGGCCTGCGGGCAGGAAAGCTTGCGACCATCGCGCCCTCGGCGCCGTAGTGGTCGCGCAGCGGCGTCAACGAACAGCCCGGCCCGCGCCGCCATTCGTTCAGATCGCCCAGAAGGATCGTCGGCCGGTCATCCGCCCCGGCCTGCGCCGCCACCAGCGCCCGCGCCTGCAACAGCCGCGACCCCTTGAGCAGCCCCAGATGCGCGGCGATCACCCGCAGGGGCGCGTCACCGATCCGCAGATCGACCATGACCGCGCCACGCGGCTCCAACCCCGGCAGGTCGATGGGCCGCACATCCTCGACCTCGGCATCGCGCAGCAGAACCACATTCCCGTGCCAGCCATGGGAAAGCCGGCCCCTGCGGGTGGGGAGCATCACGGGTTCCAGCCCCGCAAGGTCCTTCAGCGCGTCGAGGTCGAGCACCCCGGCCCGGTCGCCAAAGCGGCGGTCGGCCTCTTGCAGCGCGATGACGTTGGGGGCGATTTCGCCGATGACGCGGGCGATCCGCGCGGGATCGCGGCGCATGTCGAGCCCGACGCCCTTGTGCACGTTATAAGATGCAACCAGCAACTCGGGCGGCGCCCCAAGGCCGGGGGCCTCATGCGTCAAGGGGTCGATGCGGGCGGCGCTGCGTCTTTCCATGATGGGAAGATGGGCGCGTTGCAGCGGACTGGCAAGTCAGTTTCCGGCCTTTTCCTCCAGCATCAGCCACTCTTCCTCGGCCGCCGACAGGCTCGACTGCCGTTCGGCCAGCATCTCGGTCGCCTTGCGGAACTTGACGGGTTCGCGGGTGAAAAGCTCCGGATCGGACAGAAGCTGTTCCAGCTTGGCGATCTCGCCCTCCAACCGCTCGATCACACCCGGCAGGGAATCGAGCCGGTGCCGTTCGGTGTAGCTCAGGCCTTGCGCCGGCTTGCGGGATGGCGCGGGCCGCGCGGTGGGTTCCGGGGCGGCGACGGCTTTCCGGGCCTTTGTGGCGGGCTCGGGCGTGGCCTCTTCCGTCTCGGCCCGCTGGGCGCGATAGTCGCTCCAACCCCCGGCATAGACGATCGCGCGGCCATTCCCCTCCATCGCGACAGTGGTCGTGGCCACCCGGTCGATGAAATCGCGGTCGTGGCTGACCAGCATCACCGTTCCATCATAATCGCCCAGAAGATCCTGCAAGAGATCCAGCGTCTCGACATCCAGATCGTTGGTCGGTTCGTCGAGGATCAGGAGGTTCGATTCCCGCGCCATGATCCGCGCGAGCAGGAGCCGCGCCCGTTCGCCCCCCGACAGCGCCCGCACCGGCGCCCGCGCCTGCCGCTCGTCAAAGAGAAACTCCTTGAGATAGCCCACGACATGCCGGGGCTGACCGCGCACCATGACCTGATCGGCCTGCCCGGACACGCCCATCAGCGGATCGCCCGTCAGGCTTTCCCACAGCGTAGCGTGGGGGTCGAGCCGCGCCCGGGCCTGATCGAAGACCGCGATCTCCAGATTGGTGCCCAGCCGCACCTCGCCGGCATCGGGCTTGATCTCTCCGGTCAGCATCCGGAGCAGCGTCGTCTTGCCCACCCCGTTGGGGCCGACAAAGGCGATCCGTTCGCCACGCTGCACCCGGAACGAGAAATCGCGCACGATCGCGCGGTCGCCAAAGGATTTCGACAGGTCGCGCACCTCGACCACCAGCTTGCCCGATTGCGGCCCCGCCTCCAGCGCCATTGCGGCAACGCCCTGACGGCGGATCTGGCCCGCGCGCTCCTCGCGCAGGGTGGCAAGGGCACGCAGCCGGCCCTGATTGCGCTTGCGCCTTGCGCTGATCCCCTCGACGGCCCAGCGAGCCTCGGCCTTGATCTTGCGGTCGAGCTTGTGGCGGGCCTCGTCCTCGGCGGCCCAGACCTCATCCCGCCAGGTCTCGAACCCCTCGAAGCCCCGGTCCTGCCGCCGCGCGACGCCCCGGTCGATCCAGAGCGTGGCGCGCGTCAGCGCCCGCAGGAAGGCTCGGTCGTGCGAGATCAGGACAAAGGCGGTGCGGGTCTGCGACAGCTCTGCCTCAAGCCACTGGATCGCCTCGATATCGAGGTGGTTCGTCGGCTCGTCCAGCAGCATCAGTTCCGGCGCCTCGGCCAGAAGCCGCGCCAGCGCCGCCCGACGCCGCTCGCCGCCCGATGCCGTGGCGACCGACGCGGTCGGGTCGAACTTGAGCCCCTCGGCAACCATCGCGACGCGATATTCCTCGCCCTCGGGCAGGGTCGCCGCGGCATAATCTCCAAGCGTCGCAAAGCCAGACAGGTCAGGGTCCTGTTCCATGTAGCCGACCTTGACGCCCGGCGGGATGACGCGGCTGCCCTGATCGGCCTCGACCAGCCCCGCCATGATCTTCATGAGCGTGGATTTCCCCGACCCGTTGCGCCCGACCAGCGCCACCCGGTCGCCTTCCTGCACCACAAGATCGAGATTGTCGAAAAGCGGCTCGCCGCCAAAGGTGAGCGAGATACCGGAAAGCTGAAGAAGGGGTGCGCGTGCCATGCCGGTCAGCTATCGACGCGCCTGCCCCGCGTCAAGGTCGCGCGCCACCGGGCGGGCCCCCGTGTCAGGCGATGTCAGGTGGCATCCGCCCGCATCAGCCGCGCCCGCGACGGCGGGATCGCCCGGATTTCAAGCCCGGTGAACACATGCAGCGTGCCCAGATCCCGGTCGACCACGGCATGGTCGCTGACCCAGCCGCCCATCACCAGATAGCTGCGCAAGAGCGGCGGCATCCCCCGCATCGCAAGGCGCGCGTCGGGCTTGTTCCGGCGAAAAAGCCGGGCAAACCGAAAGACGTCCGGCGCCTTGACCTTGGGCAGCCAGCATTTCGGCGCAAGATGCCGCTGCGCCAGAACGGTAAAGGCGTCGCGATAGGCCTCTGCCTCGGTGCCGTTGAAGGACGAACAACCAAACAGCATCTCGATCCGCTCCTGGTCGACGATCCGCGCCAGCGCCCCCCAGGCCACGCGCAGGATATCAGGGTCATGCCAGGCCGGGTGGATGCAGAACCGCCCCATCTCGACCATGCGGCCGCCATAGCTGCGCAGGGCGGAAAGTTCGTAATACTGCGCGGAATAGCTTTGCCCGATCTCGGCCCCATCGGCGAGTTCCAGAAGCCGGAAGCAACAGACGAGCGTGCCCGAAGCAGCTTCTTCCACCAGCACATGGTGGCAGCGGTCGTCGAATGCGTCGCAATCGCGGGCATCGTCGGGGGTGCGGTCAGGCCCGGGGCCGCTGCCGGTCAGCCCGCGGTTCGAGATGAAGCAGAGGTATCGAAGCCGCTGTGCCGCCGCGACATCCTGCTGCGTCGCGGCAAGCCTTGCGCTGTAACGACCCTTGCGCAGTGCCAGCTGCATGGCCGGCCCTCTCCTGACTTGGCGTCGCAGGGCGCGCCGCCTACATAACGATGTGACCAACTACCATGGCAAATGTGACAGCCTTGCGAAGAAAGTAAAGCCCATGCCTGACAAGATCATCAAGTCCGACGAGGAATGGCGGCAGGAGCTCGACCCGCTCACCTATGAGGTGACGCGCAATCACGGGACCGAACGCGCCTTTACCAACGACGATTTCCCGAAAGATCCGGGAACGTTCCGCTGCGCCTGCTGCGGTGCGGCGCTGTTCGATCAGGAAACGAAATATGACAGCGGCAGCGGATGGCCCTCTTTTTATGCACCGCTGGATCAGGATGCGGTCGGCCTGTCAGAGGATACGAGCCATTTCATGCGCCGCACCGAGGTTCATTGTGCCCGCTGCGAGGCGCATCTGGGCCACGTGTTTCCCGACGGGCCGCAGCCAACCGGCCTGCGCTATTGCATGAACGGGGTCGCGCTTCGGTTCGAACCCGAAGCCTGACGACCCCTATCAGGTGGGCGCCCCCGTGGCGCCCATCTGGCGCCCCCACCTGACGCCCCCTGCCCTCAGTCGATCAGATCCTCGGCGCGCAGGTTGCCCAGGTTGCCCAGAATCTGACCCAAGGCGCTGACACCGCGGATATTGGTGTCCGTCACGCGGCGCGACAGCACGACCGCCCGGCCCTGTTCCAGCCCGAAGCGTTCCACATTCGCGACCGTGCCGTTCGGGGCAAAGCTGATCGAGACCACCTGACGCTGGATTTCCTGCGGGGCGCGCGCGCCCGACCGGCGATAGCGGCTCTGGACGTAATACCAAGCGTCATCTGTCAAGAGCCCCCCGGTCGAGGGTCGGCCCACGGCCTCGGCCACGGTGTCGCGGGTATCGCGGCCCACGGCGATCTGCGCGAGGTCATACTCGCTCGGCGCGTATCCGTGGTCGCGATAGATATCTGCACAGGCGACGACCGAAAGCAGGGCAAAGCCCGCCACAACGCCGCGCGCAATGCGCCCCAGCCTGTCCATTCCGCCCCCTTGCCTTGTGTGCCCAAGCCTCATATCTCCGATTACAGAAGCTTTGGCTGCACTGCAAGCAGACAGCCGCATTGAACCGTGCCGCGGCCAGCGGCCCCCACGCCCACCGTTCACGATCAGGGGAACCGCGCCATGACCGATCAGGTAACCGACCAACCCTATTCCCACCCGCTCCGGGTCGCCGACCTGCCGGGGCGCAAGCCCTCGCGGTTCGAGATCGTGCCGGATGACGGCCAGCTTCAGGCGATTGCCGCCGCGATCGGGGCAAGCAACCTGCGCAAGGTCCGGATGAAGGGCGAACTGCGCCCCCTGGGCCGGACCGACTGGGAACTGGAGGCGGAACTGGGCGCAACCGTCGTGCAGCCCTGCATCGTGACGCTTGCGCCCGTCACCACCCGCATCGACGAGCCGCTCAGCCGGCGCTGGCTGCGCGACATGCCCGAACCCGCGGGGGATGAGGCTGAAATGCCCGCCGATGACGGGGCCGAACCGCTTGGTCCCGTCATCGACCTCGGCATCGTGCTGACCGAGGCTCTGGCGCTGGCGCTGCCGCTTTATCCCCGCGCGCCCGGCGCCGAACTGGGTGAGGCCGGTTTCGCCCCGCCCGGGGCCGAACCGCTGAGCGAGGACAAGATCCGGCCCTTTGCCGCGCTCGCCGCGCTGCGTGACAAGCTCGGCACGGCCCCGGCACAGGGTGACGGCGCAGAAGAAGCGCCCGGCTCCGAGGCCGATGGGGGGGTCGATGGAAAGGCCGCTGCAAAGCCCGGTGGCGGCCTGTCGAAAGACGATTGAACGGCCCCAGAAAAGACTTGCGCCGGCGCAGAATCCCAGTATGTTCCCGGCCTCGTTTGAAGTGTGGGTTTCGTGACGCGGCCCTGCGGGAAATTGCGTCGAAACTCTATAAGAATCTGGGGCCCCGGCCCCCCATAACCCGAGGTTGTGACATGGCTGTCCCTCAGAACCGAGTAACCCGTTCGCGCCGTAACATGCGCCGGTCGCATGACGCGCTGGTCGCGGGCAACCCGAACGAATGCAGCAACTGCGGCGAGCTCAAGCGCCCGCACCACGTCTGTGGCGCCTGCGGCCACTATGACGACCGTCAGGTCGTTGCAGTGACCGAAGAGGTCGAACTGGACGAAGACGCAGCATAAGCACGGCCGGCACCCAGATGATGGATACGCGCGATCCTCACGGAAAGGGTGCAGGCCGGATCGTCATATCGGTCGATGCGATGGGCGGGGATCGCGGCCCGGCGGCTGTGGTCGCCGGCATTGCCTATTCCGCCCATAAGAATCCCGACATCGCCTTCATCCTGCATGGCGACGAAGCGGAACTGACGCGCCTTGTGCGCCGCCGCCGCGATCTTGCCGGTCGCTGCGAGATACGTCATGCGGAACGTGTCGTGCAGATGCACGAAAAGCCCAGCCATGTCGTGCGCCATGGCGAAGGCACCTCGATGTGGTCCACCATCGAGGCCGTCCGCAACAAGGAGGCGACGGTCGCGGTTTCCTGCGGCAATACCGGCGCGCTGATGGCGCTGTCGATGTTGCGGCTCCGGCGGCTTCCGGGGGTCAACCGGCCCGCCATCGCCTGCCTCTGGCCCTCGCGCAACCCGCACGGGTTCAACGTGATGCTGGACGTGGGCGCCGATATCCGCGCCGATTCCGAGGACCTGCTGCAATATGCGCTGATGGGCGCGGCCTATGCCAGGAACGGCCTCGCGCTCGCCTGTCCGCGTGTGGGCCTGCTGAATGTCGGCACCGAAGAACACAAGGGCCGCCCGGAACTCAAGGTCGCGGCCGACCGTATCGCTGGCGCCGCGCAGGCGGGCGGCTACGAATATGTCGGCTATGTCGAGGGTGGCGACATCCCCGGTGCCCGCTGCGACGTGATCGTGACCGACGGCTATACCGGCAACATCGCGCTCAAGACCGGTGAGGGGACGGCGACGCTCATCAGCCTCTTGTTGCGGCAGGCGTTCCAGAAAACCCCCCTTTCGCGCGTGGCGGCTCTGCTCGCGCTCCCCTCTCTGAAGCGGCTGCAAAAGCGGATCGACCCGCGCCGGGTCAATGGCGGGGTGTTCCTCGGCCTGAACGGCACAGTCGTGAAATCGCATGGCAGCGCCGATGCGACCGGGGTTTCGGCGGCAGTCAAGCTCGCCTTTCGCCTTGCGCAGTCCGGTTTTCAGGATCGTCTGGCCGCGCGTGTTGCATCTGCGGTCCAGTCGGGTCAGGATGCGACACAGGAAAACGAAGGAAATGGTGGTGCCGCATGACGTTACGCGCCGTTGTCAGGGGCGTCGGGCACTATCTGCCTGAAAGGATCGTCCCGAACGCCGAATTCGAGGACAGGATCGACACCAGCGACGAATGGATCCGCACCCGGTCCGGGATCGAGCGGCGCCATTTCGCCGCCGAGGGGGAAACGACCTCCGATCTTGCCACCCATGCTGCCCGCGCCGCGCTGGCCGATGCCGGGATGGATGCGACCGATATCGACGCCATCGTCCTTGCGACCTCGACCCCCGACTTCACCTTTCCCGCCGTCGCCACGATCGTGCAGGGAAACCTGGGGATGACCTCGGGCTTCGGCTTTGACGTGCAGGCGGTCTGCGCGGGGTTTGTCTTTGCGCTCGCCAATGCGAATGCGATGATCCAGACGGGTCAGGCGCGGCGGGTTCTGGTCATCGGGTCCGAGACTTTCAGCCGGATCATGGAGTGGTCCGACCGGTCGACGTGCGTCCTCTTTGGCGACGGTGCGGGCGCGTTGGTCCTCGAGGCGCAGGAAGGCCAGGGCACGAACCGGGATCGCGGGATTCTGTCGCTCGACCTTCATTCCGACGGGCGGCACCGGGACATTCTTTACGTCGACGGCGGCGTTTCGAGCAACCAGAGCACCGGCGTCCTGCGGATGCAGGGCAAGGAAGTGTTCCGCCACGCCATCGAAAAGCTTGCGCAGACGGCCCACACCGCCCTGGACCGCGCGGGGCTGACCCCCGAGGATGTCACCTGGATCGTGCCGCATCAGGCCAATCTGCGTATCATCAAGGGCACCGCCCAACGGATGGGCGTCGGGATGGACCGCGTGGTGGTGACGGTGCAGGACCACGGGAATACCTCGGCCGCGTCGATCCCGCTGGCGCTTTCGGTCGGAAAGGCGCGCGGCCAGATCAAAGAGGGCGACCTGATCGTAACCGAGGCGATCGGCGGCGGTCTTGCCTGGGGATCGGTCGTTCTGCGCTGGTAATCGCCGGCCCCAAGTCATTGATATTGACAGCGGTTTTTGATTCTCCCATGCTTCGTCGAAATCTGGGGGAGAATATGGGCGAAAAAACCGTCACCCGCATGGATCTGAGCGAGGCCGTCTTCCGCGAAGTGGGCCTGTCGCGCAACGAATCCGCGCAACTCGTCGAATCTGTCCTGCAGCACATGTCCGACGCGCTTGTCGCCGGTGAGCAGGTCAAGATCTCCTCTTTCGGGACCTTCAGCGTCCGGGACAAGGCCGCCCGCGTGGGCCGCAACCCGAAGACCGGGGATGAGGTTCCGATCTCTCCGCGCCGGGTGTTGACCTTCCGCGCCTCGCATCTGATGAAGGATCGCGTCGCCGCGGGCAACAAGGGCTGAGGATCGGGACACTGGCCGGAACAATGGAAAAATCGCGCAACGCCTTTCGCACGATCAGCGAAGTGGCCGACTGGCTGGACACGCCCACCCATGTGCTCCGCTTCTGGGAAAGCAAGTTCCCCGAGATCCGGCCGCTCAAGCGCGCGGGGGGGCGTCGCTATTACCGGCCCGCCGATATCGCGCTGATCGCCGGGATCAAGAAGCTGCTGCACGAAGACGGGATGACCATCCGCGGGGTGCAGAAGGTGCTGGGTGAACAGGGCGTGCGCCATGTCGCCTCGCTGGCCGGGACGCCCCGGGCCGATGACGCATGGCCGGGCACTGCCGATGAGGGTGCGGGCGAGGACGAAGCCCCGATGATTCTCGATGCCGAGGAAGAGGACACGCGGCTGGCGCAGGGGAATGTCGTCGCGCTTCCGACTCGCGGCCGGATCAGCAGCCCGGCGGAATCGAAAGAGGAACGGCTGGTGGCCCGCCTCCGCCGGCTACGGGGCAAACCGCTTGCCGATGCGGACGCAATGGCTGTGCTGCGCGACCGTCTGCGCGGGCTGCGGACGCGGCTGCAGGACGGTCTGCCGGGCTGAAACGGCCCCGGCTGCGCCCGGATGCGAATGTGCGCCGGGCGTCGGATTTCTGCTTGCCCCCGCCGTCAGACCGGGTATGTATGCCCCCGTCGGGCCGTGGCGCAGCCTGGTTAGCGCGTCCGTCTGGGGGGCGGAAGGTCGCGAGTTCGAATCTCGCCGGCCCGACCAACAAGGAAACGCCCGTGGCAGCAATGCCGCGGGCGTTCCTCTATCCGCAGCCGGAAAACGGCGCGTAGGCGAAAGGGGACGGGAATGGATCGGATCGGCGTGCTGCCAGTTCAGGCATTGCAGGGCATGGTCACGCGGGGTGAAATCCTGACCGACGCGCCCCTGGCCGAAGGGCAGGTCCAGCCCGCGAGCCTTGATCTCCGGCTGGGCAAGACCGCCTATCGGGTCCGCGCCTCGTTTCTGGCAGGGGCCGGGCGCAAGATCGCCGACCGCCTTGCCGAGTTCGAGATGCATCAGGTCGATCTGACCGGGGGCGCGGTTCTGGAAAAGGGCTGCGTCTACCTCGTTCCGCTGCTCGAGTCGCTCGCCCTGCCCCATGATGTTCAGGCCGTGGCGAATGCCAAAAGCTCGACCGGGCGGCTGGATCTTCTGACCCGCACCATCATCGACGGCGGGACCGAGTTCGACCGCATTCCCGCAGGCTATCACGGCCCGCTTTACGCCGAGATCTGCCCGCGCTCTTTCTCGGTGCTGGTGCGGACGGGGATGCGGCTCAACCAGATCCGCTTCCGGCGCGGGCAATCCATCCTGACGGATGCAGAGCTGCGCAGCCTTCACGACCGTTCGCGGCTGGTTTCCGGTGAGGCCGTGATCTCGGACGGTCTCGGCTTTTCCGTGGACCTGCGCCCCGAGGGAACGGACCTCGTGGGCTGGCGCGCCAAGCCGCATACGGGGGTTATCGACCTCGACCGGATCGGCGCCTATGACCCGGCCGAGTTCTGGGAAGAGATCCGCAGCCGTGACGGCAAGATCATCCTCGACCCCGGCGCGTTCTACATTCTGGTCAGCCGCGAGGCGGTGCATATCCCGCCTGAATACGCCGCCGAGATGGCGCCTTATCTGGCGATGGTGGGCGAATTCCGGGTCCATTACGCAGGCTTTTTCGACCCGGGCTTCGGCCATGCGGCAGCGGGCGGATCGGGGTCGCGCGGCGTGCTCGAGGTCCGCTGCCACGAGGCACCCTTCGTCCTGGAACATGGACAGGTCGTGGGCCGCCTGATCTATGAACGCATGGCCGAGGTGCCCGAAACGCTTTACGGCGCGGGCATCGCCTCCAACTATCAGGGTCAGGGGCTCAAGCTGTCGAAGCACTTTCGCGCGGGCTGATCCGCAACCAGATCCCGTCTCGCGCCCGCACGGTCAGATGCGCTTCGGGCACCGGAACCCGCCCCGCGACCGTCTCGAACCGGAAACTGCGCACCAGCATCGCCAGCAGCAGGACACCCTCGGCCATGGCAAAGCCCGCGCCGGGGCAGACGCGGGCGCCGGTGGAAAACGGCATATAGGCCTCGCGCGACGACTGGCGCCCCTCGCTGCGCTGCCAGCGATCGGGGTCGAAACCATCGGGATCGTCCCACAACCGTTCATGCCGGTGCAGATGCCAGGGCGACAACACGAACTGCGCACCGGGCGCGATATCGCGGTCGCGGAACCTCTCGGCCCCATGGTTTTCGCGTACCATCATCGGGACCGGAGGATAGAGCCGCAGCGTTTCGCGGAACACGTCGCGCGTGAAACGCAGGCGGGCGAGGCTGCCGAAATCCGGCGAAAGCTGCGCCGATTCCGCCGCCACCCGGTCCTGCGCCTCGGGGAAGAGCGCGAGCAGATACAGCGCCCAGCCAAGCGCCGAGGCGCTGGTCTCATGCCCCGCCAGAAAGAAGATCGCCACCTGATCGACCATTTCCGCCGTGTCGAACCGCGCGCCGGTCAGGGGGTCGGGGGTCGTCATGATCTTGGTCGCCAGGTCGTCCGGCGCGGTCCCAGCCTTGATCGCCGCCATCCGCGCGGCGGTCAGTTCGGTGATCAGCCCGCGGATCGCCCGCGCCGCCCGGTATGTGCCCCGCCTGTGAAACCGGGGCAGCCAACGCGGAAGCGGCAGAAAGGCCGCAAGGTTCACGATGGGCTGCAAGCGCTGATAGCTGCGGAACTCCCGAAAGACCTGCGCCGCGATCCGGTGCTCGATCGGGATCGAGAAGAGCGTGCGAAAGATCACGTCGGCGGCGGCGTGGCTCGCCTCGGCCTCGATCTCGATCACGGCCGGGGCTTGCGCGCGAAGGCGGGCCGTGGCGGCCTCTGCGGCCTCCCACATAGCGGGAAAGGTGTCGCGCAGCCGCCCGCCCTCGAAGGCGGGGTCGATGATCCGGCGCTGGCGTTTCCAGATCTCGCCATTGGTCACGAAGACCGAATTTCCAAGCAGCGGTGCAAGACCTTCGCGCACGCGGTCGCTTTTGGGAAAGGCATCGGGGCGTTCGTTCAGGATCACCCGCAGGACGGACGGATCGTTGACGACAAAGCTGCGAAAGAACGGTGTGCGGAATTCCGCCATCCAGGCGCGGTAAAGCCGCGCCGGATGCGCCGACAAGAGATCCCGGCGGAAAAGCCGCACATAGCGCCAGAACGACACCTTGTCGGGGCGGGCGGCGGGCTTGGGCGGGCGCGTCATGCGGCCCCGCGGGACAGATGCGGCGACAGCACGGTTTCCTTCCGCTGCGCAGAGGGCTGACGATGCCCGAACCGCGCGCCGAGCGTCACGCTGCCCGCCGTGATGGCGAAATAATCATAGTCACCGGGTCGGTCGAAGGCGTGGAGATACTGGAAATGCAGCCGGAAGAACCGATGCCGCAGCCGCGCCCAGGTCTCGGGCCGGAGCGTCTGGCTGAACGCCGCCGACAGGACAAGCGGCCAGCGCTTGCCCTCACCCCCTGCCCCGGAAACGGCGACGGGATCGCAGAGCGCATAGCAGCAGGGATCGGCGGGGGCCGAGACATCGACCCAGACCACTTGGTCGGACCGCGAGAGGTAATGCAGATCCGCGCGCAGCCGGTCGGCCCGGGGCAGGAAGCTCTGCATCGGGACGGCCTGCCCCAGCGACAGGAACGAGAGCGCCGGCCCGCCATCGCGTACATGGCCGCCGCGCAGCACATCGGCGAGGATCGACACGCCCAGATGCACGCCCGAGGAATGGCCGACCACAAGCACCTCGTCCACATCCTCGCGCAGCGCCGCCGCGACAAGCGCCGTGAACTCGGACATGCGCGCCTCAAGCGCGGGCGGATTGGCACCGTAATGGCGCGCGGTGAAGCCGTAGTCATGCAGCAGGTAATAGGCGTAAAGGCGCCCGTCGATCCGGCGGAACCACCAGAGGACCGGCGGCAGCACCAGCATCCCCAGTGGGAGCGCCATCCAGCCGGGCAGCCAGAGCGACAGCAGAAACCCGAGCCCGAACCCGACCAGCATCGCAATGGCCAACTGCCCCAGCAACATCACCACCGGATACATCGCCGTCAGAACCGGCCCCTTGCGCAGACGGAAAAGCCGCCCCATCGCCCCGGTCGAAAGGTAAATCCAGAAGGTCCGCAGCAGCAGAAGATAGGTCGCCAGCACCCCGCCCCCCATCGACTGCCGCACGATATCGGTCCAGTGCAGCACATGGACCCGCGTATCGGCGGGTGTGCCGTCCGGGTCGGCCGTCACCGTCCAGCCATAGGGTAGATCGGGGCGCCCGGTCGCGCCGATCGTCAGGCTGTATCCCGAGATCGCGGCCTGCGCGGCGCCTTCGCGGCGATAGATTTCCCGGTAGCGGCGGGGGGGAAAGGGATCGTAGCCGGGCAGGTAGAACACGACCCGTCGATGCACCGGCCCCTCTGGCATCAAACACGCTCCGCGATCGTCACCCTTACCCGCGACAGGCTAGGCCAAATCGGGGCGGAGCGTAAGCCCCCCTCACCTCAGCCAAGGGTGCTGAGCGCGGGGAACGTCTCCAAGAGCCACCAGGAAAAGGCGGAAAAGGCACCCGTCACCAGCGCGACCCCCACGATGATCAGAAGGACGCCGGAAATCCGCTCGATCAGGCGCATATGCCGCTTGATCCGGTTCATCAGGCCCATCGACCGCTCGATAAAGAGCGCGGACAGAAGAAACGGTATCCCGAGCCCCGCCGCATAGACCCCGAGCAGCGCCGTTCCCCGCTCCACGGACGCCTCGGACGCGGCAAGCGACAGGATCGCCCCCAGCTGCGGGCCGATGCAGGGCGTCCAGCCAAAGGCAAAGGCCAGCCCCAGCACATAGGCGCCCAACGCCGACCCGCCCTGATCGCCCGCATCGAGCCGGGCCTCGCGGTTCAGCAGCGGAATGCGGAAGACGCCCAGGAAATGGAGCCCGAAGACGATCACCACCGCGCCCGAGACCTGCATGAAGATCTGCTGGTTGCGCAGAAAGAACATCCCCATCGCCGAGGCGGTGAAACCGAGGATCAGGAAGACCGTGGAAAGTCCCAGCACGAAGAAGATCGCCGGCAGCAGGGCACTGCGCCGCTTTTCCCGCAGGTCGCCCATGGAAATCCCGCTCATATACGCGAGATAGGGCGGCACGATCGGCAGAACGCAGGGGCTGAGAAACGAGAGCACGCCGGCCGCCAGCGCGACCGTCATGGCCGGCAACAGGTCCGCGCTGAAGATATCGATGCCGAACATGGTTCACCCCTTGCCCGTCCCACTTACGCGATGGGGCGCGCGGCGTCACGTGGCGCGGTGTCACATCAGCGTAAGCAGACGGCCCGAAAGCAAAGCGCCGGGACGATGCCCGGCGCTTTCCGATTTCGGCTCAGCGATTCCGGCTCAGCGGCCGAGGTTCCACCAGCCGCGTCGCCGCGGCTTGTCGTCGTCCTTCGCCTCGTCCGTCCCGGCGGGGGCGAGGTCCTCTGGCGCGGCCGAGGCTGCGGCGGCCTCTTCCGTCGTGACGGCCTCGGACTCCGGGGTCCCTGGTGCAGCGGGCGCCTCGGGTTGTTCGGCCGCGACCACCGGTTCGGGCTCCGACGGGGCGGGCTCCGCAATCTCGGCAGGTTCCGCAATCGCTTGCGCCACGGCTACCGAAGGCTGCTCGGGCTCGGCCGCCTCAAAGCTCGCCTGCGCCTCGGTCGCGGCAGCGGCCTCGGCTTGGCGCGCGGCCTCTTCGGCCTCGGCGGCAAGCTGCGCCTTGGTCTTGCGGCTGCGGGTCCGCTTCGGCTTGGCCGGAGTCTCGGTTGGCGTCTCCGTTGTCGCCTCTGTGACCTCGCTCGGCGCCTCGGCGGTCGTGACCTCGGCCTCGGGCTGCGCGGCCTCGGCTGCGGCCTTGGCGGGTTCGGACGCCACGGCCTCGGCCTGATCCTCGGGCGCTGCCTTTTTGGACCGGCTGCGGCTGCGCGACCGGCTGGGCTTTTTCGCGGGCGCTTCGGCCTCGGGTTCCGGCGCAACCTCACCTGCCTCTGCCGGCGCGGCATCGGCCATCGGGGGCTCTGCCTCCGTCTCGGATGCCTCTGTCTCGGGCTCTTCGGACGGCGCGTCATCGGTAGCCGTATCGACATTGGCGTTCTCTACGCCTTCGCCCTCACCGTTCTGGCCATTGCGGCGACGGCGACGGCGGCGACGGCGCTTCTTGCCGCCCCCTTCCCCGGCGTCCCCGTTCGCCTCGGCCTCGCGCGGTTCGGGGGTTGCGGCGATCTCTTCGGCCTCGATCTCCTCGATATCGTCCTCGTCCATCTCGGGCATGGCCGAGGTATCGACCGACACGACCGGCGCGGTCAGTTCCGCCACCATCCGCGTTGCCGTCTTGAACTTCTCGATCGTGAAATCGGGGCTCACCAGACCCGCATCGGCCTCGATCCGCACCGCCATGCCATAGCGCGCCTCGATCTGGGCGATATGTTCACGCTTCTGGTTGATGAGGAAGTTGACCACCTGCACCGGCCCCTTCAGCAGCACCTCGCGCGAGCGTTTGCGCGTACCCTCTTCCTCCAGCTGGCGCAGGATCGAGAGGCCGAGGCTGTCATCGGACCGGATCAGACCCGTGCCATGGCAATGCGAACAGGGCTGCGTCGTGCTTTCGATCATCCCCGGGCGCAGCCGCTGGCGGCTCATCTCCATCAGGCCGAAGCCGGAAATGCGACCGACCTGGATACGGGCGCGGTCGGTCTTGAGTTTTTCCTTGAGACGCTTCTCGACGGCGGCGTTGTTCTTGCGCTCTTCCATGTCGATGAAGTCGATCACGATCAGACCGGCAAGATCGCGCAGACGCAGCTGGCGGGCGATCTCTTCGGCGGCCTCGAGGTTGGTCTTGAGCGCCGTATCCTCGATCGAGCCTTCCTTGGTCGCCCGGCCGGAGTTCACGTCGATTGCAACGAGCGCCTCGGTCACGCCGATGACGATGTAACCACCCGATTTCAGCTGAACCGTCGGGTTGAACATGCCCGAAAGATAGCTCTCGACCTGGTGGCGCGCGAACAGCGGCAAGGCATCGGCGTAATGCTTCACGTTCTTGGCGTGGGACGGCATGATCATCTTCATGAAGTCCTTGGCGGCGCGATAACCCTCGGCGCCCTCGACCAGAACCTCGTCGATGTCACGGTTGTAAAGGTCGCGGATCGACCGCTTGATCAGGTTGCCTTCCTCATAGATCGGCGCGGGCGCAATCGACTTGAGCGTCAGCTCGCGGATCTGTTCCCACAGCCGCACGAGGTATTCGTAATCGCGCCGGATCTCGGTCTTGGTGCGCTGCGCGCCCGCGGTCCGCACGATCAGCCCGGCGCCATCCGGCACCTCGATCTCGGCGGCGATTTCCTTGAGCTTCTTGCGATCCGCCGCATTGGTGATCTTGCGCGAGATGCCGCCCCCGCGCGCCGTGTTCGGCATCAGCACGCAGTAACGCCCGGCCAGCGAAAGGTAGGTCGTCAGCGCGGCGCCCTTGTTGCCACGCTCTTCCTTGACGACCTGCACCAGCATGATCTGGCGGACCTTGATGACCTCCTGGATCTTGTAGCGGCGCGGGCGGGGCTTGCGCGGCTGCCGGATTTCCTCGGTCACGTCTTCTTCGGCGACAGACTCGATCTCGGAATCCACCTCGGTCGCGTGATCGACCGCCGCATAGGGCGCGTCATCGCCGTTCCGGTCGGCATCCTCGCTCAGGTCGCCGCCGGGGGCCTCGGGGTCGAAAAGCGTGCTGTCGCCGCCTTCCTCATCCAGATCGACCACGTCCATTCCGCCGGGCGCTGCCTCGGCAGTACCGGTCTGGACCGCATCGCCCCGCCGGGCCGTTTCGGCCTTGGGGGCGGATTTGCGGCGGCCGCGGTTCTCTTCCTCTTCCATCGCGCGGGCATAGGCGCGTTCTTCCTCGATCAGCGCCTGCCGGTCGGCGGTCGGGATCTGGTAGTAATCCGGGTGGATCTCGGAAAAGGCGAGAAACCCGTGCCGGTTGCCGCCGTAATCGACGAAGGCCGCCTGAAGCGACGGCTCGACCCGCGTTACCTTTGCGAGATAGATGTTGCCGGCAAGCTGCCGGCGGCTTGCGGTCTCGAAATCGAATTCCTCGACGCGCGTTCCGTCCACCACGACCACGCGGGTTTCTTCCGCGTGGGTAGCGTCAATAAGCATTTTCTTTGCCATGGTCTTCCATTGCACCGGCGCAATCGCCTGCGACCCGCCAGGGGCGGGCCGGTTAACAACCGCGGGTGGTGACTTGTTGAGGCGATGGGGCCTGACGGACAGTGCAGCAAGCGGGCGTTACGCCCACCCTTTCCCTGCCTGTCAACTTCAGCGCGCGTCATCGCAGTCCTGCAAAGGGGCCGCGATCGCGGCGCCCGTTCGAATGAACCCGGGCCATACGGCACATCGGGCGATCTTGCGGCCTTGCGGCCAGAATGTCTGTCACAGAGGCGGGCAGCCAGAGCGGGCGCATCGTCCTGAAACAGCGAAACTCACTATTGGGTCGCAAATGATGCCGGCCCACATTCGCAGACCTTATCGGCACCCGCATGGAAATTACAATCGCTTTTTTCCACAGAGGGCCGCACAGCCCGGGGCCGGCACACAATCAGAGGTAGTCGCCGCGCGACAGCCCGTACTTCGCCATCTTTTCGTTCAGGGTCCGGCGCGGCAGGCAAAGTTCGTCCATCACCGCCGTGATCTGGCCCTTGTGGCGACGCATCGTGTTGTCGATCAGCATCCGCTCGAACGCCTCGACATATTCCTTGAGCGGCTTGCCCTCGGTCGTCAGCGCCGGGCCCGCGGCCTCGTTATCCGCCATCAGGAGCGAGGCAATCGACCCCGACCCGCGCCGGTTCTGCAAGACCGCCCGTTCGGCGATGTTGATCAGCTGGCGCACGTTCCCCGGCCAGGGCGCCTGCAAGAGCTGGGCGGCCTCCTGCGCCGTCACCTCGGGCGCGTCGCAGCCATATTCCTCGGAAAACTGCTCGGAATAGCGGGTGAAGAGCGTCAGGATGTCCTCACCCCGCATCCGCAGGGGCGGCAGGGTGATCTTGAGCGCGGCGAGCCGGTAATAGAGATCGGGGCGCAGCGCATCCTCGACCGTCTTGTCCGGTGCATGTTCGTTGCAGATCGCGACGATCCGGGTTTCGGCCGGCGCGCCCTGATCGTTGATGAAGGTCAGAAGCCGCGCCTGAAGCGACTGGCTCAGCGCCTCCACGTCCTCAAGACAAAGGGTTCCGCCCCGCGCCTCTTCGACCAGGGGCAGGCCGTCGCCCTCTTCGGTCGGACCAAAGAGCTTGGCGGCAAGCACATCCTCGGCATAGGCCCCGCAGGAGATCACGGTGAACTTCTTGCCCGCCCGCGGCCCCACGGCGTGCAGCGCATGGGCCACCAGCGTCTTGCCGGTGCCGGTCTCGCCGTCGATCAGCACATGGCCGTCCGCCTGACCGAGATCGAGGATATCCTCGCGCAGGCGCTCCATCACCGGCGAGGTCCCGATCAGCTTTTTCATCAGGACAGAGCCGTCCGACAACTCGCGCCGCAGGGCACGGTTGTCGAGCGTCAGCCGCCGAACCTGGGTGGCGCGCTTGGCAAGCTCGGTCATCCGGTCGGGGTTGAAGGGCTTTTCCAGAAAGTCGTAGGCGCCGATCCGCATCGCCTCGACCGCCATCGGCACATCGCCATGCCCGGTGATCATGATGACCGGCAGGCCGCTGTCCATGCTCATCAGCCTTTTGAGAAAGGCCATCCCGTCCATCCCGGGCATCTTGATGTCCGAGACGACCACGCCGGGATATTCCGGCCCGAGCGCCTTCAGCGCATCCTCGGCGGAAGGATAGGTTTCGGTGTCGAAACCCGAAAGCGCCAGCCATTGGCTGATCGACTGCCGCATATCCTGTTCGTCATCGACAATCGCCACTTTCATGGAACGGGCCATATTTCCTCACTCGGCTGCCTGTGTCTCACTCGTCAATATGGGAAGCTGGACCTCGAAAACAGCCCCGCCCGCCTCACCATTGCGCGCGGTAAGCCGCCCGCCAAGATCGTTTACTATCCCGGAAGAGATCGCAAGACCAAGACCGACACCCTCGCCCGGCTTCTTGGTCGTGTAGAAAGGTTCAAAGAGATTATCCAGATCCTCGATCCCCGGACCGTTGTCGCGCACCGCCAGAATGGCGGTTTCGCCCTGGCTCAGCAGAAGGTCGATATGGGGTTCGGCCACACCCTTGGTCGCATCCAGCGCGTTGCGCAGAAGGTTGATGATGACCTGTTCCAGCCGCAGCCGGTCCGCCATCACCATCACCGGGCGGCGCGGCAGGGTGCGGGTGATCTTGACTTCGCGTTCGCGCAACTGCGGCTCCATCATCGCCAGCGCCGAAGAGATGCAGGCGCGCAGATCGACCGGCTCGAACGCCTCGCCGCCCTTGCGCGCATAGGATTTCAGCTGCCGCGTGATCGCGCCCATCCGCTCGATCAGGTCGTCGATCCGCTGGAACGAGGCCATCGCCTCATCGGGCCGCTTGCGTTGCAAGAGGAGCCGCGCACCCGCCAGATAGGTCTTCATCGCGGCAAGCGGCTGGTTGAGCTCATGGCTCACGGCGGCCGACATCTCACCCAAGGCGGCGAGCTTCGAGGACTGCGCCAGCGTCTGTTCGGCTACGGCGAGGTCCTTCTGCACCTTTTCGCGTTCCGCGATTTCCCGCTGGAGCCGGGCGTTCAGACGCCGCAATTCCGCCGATTCCTGCTGAAAGACCGCCGATTGCGACCAGGCCCGCCGGGACATCATGTAAAAGGTAAAGGCAAGGAGCATGGCAAAGCCCATGATCTCCAGCGCCAGAACGCCGTTCACCCGTTCGCGGACAGAATCGTAACGGGTGAAGGACACGATCCGCCAGCCGCGAAACGGAATCCGCGCCTCGTTCCGCATCACAGCCTCACCCGAGAGATAGGCGTCGGGCCGTTCCTGCCCCCAGTCGGCGGGCGCGCGCAGGGCCCGCTGGATCGCCGAGGGCGCATCGCGCACCGCCAGCGCTTCATCCAGGCGCAGGCCGCGCCAGCGCGGCTCGGTCGAGAGGATCACGCGGCCCTCGCTGTCGGTCACGGCGACCGCATCGGTCAGCCCGGCCCAGGCGCGTTCGTATTTGAACAGATCGACCTCGACCGCGACGACGCCGATCACCCGGCCCTCGTGATAGATCGAGCGGGCAAAGGTGAACTCATAGGCACCCGAGTCCCGGCGCGCGACCCCAAAGACCGTGTCGCGCGACCGCATCGCATCCACGAAGTAGATATCCTGCCGGTGGTTGGTGCCCAGCAGGTTCCGGTCCGTCGCGGCCACCGTGCGTCCCGACCCGTCCAGCAGCACGATCGCCGCCGCGCCGATCTCGGACTGGAACGAGATCAGCCGCTGCGAGGTGCGCGAAAAATCCTCGGCCCGCAGCGCGTTGATCAGCTCAGGATCGCGGGACAGCAAAAGCGGCACGACCGAGTTCCGCTGCAGCTCGCTCTGGACATTGCCGGAATAGAGCGCGAGACGCAGTTCCGCGCGGCTGCGGGTCGGCTCGGTAAAGCGGTCGGTCAGCCAGATATTCGTGGCCCAGATCACGACCACAGCGACAACGACCAGCAGCCCGATCACGGCGCGCATGCGCCATGTCAGCCTCTCCCCCGGGGGGACGGCCCGGTCCGGGTCGTGAAGATCGTCGCGGAATGTCATGGCGCGCAGGATACGCCGCGCGCGCAGCCCCCTCAAGCGGCGGTGCGCGTCAGGCAGCGGTCAGCGCCCCGAGAAGCGAGCGGAAAAGCACCGAGCCATCGGCACTCCCTTGCGCAGGTTCGATGGCGCGTTCGGGGTGCGGCATCATTCCCAGAACCCTGCGGTTTTCCGACAGGACCCCGGCGATATCCTGCGCCGAACCGTTCGGGTTATCCACATAGGTAAAGGCCACACGGTCCTCGTCGCGCAGCCGCGCGAGCGTATCGGCATCGGCGGTGTAGTTCCCGTCATGATGCGCGACAGGAACGACCGCCGTGTCGCCCGCAGCCCAGCCCGACGTATAGGGGCTGTCAGAGGTGGCAATGCGCAGCGCGACCGGCTTGCAGACGAATTTCAAGCCCGCGTTGCGCATCAGCGCGCCCGGCAGAAGCCCGGTTTCCGTCAGGATCTGAAAGCCGTTACAGATGCCCAGCACGAAACCGCCCCGTTCCGCATGGGCAACGACCGCGGGCGCGATGGGCGAACGGGCCGCGATCGCGCCGCAGCGCAGATAGTCGCCAAAGGAAAACCCGCCCGGCACCGCCACAAGGTCCAGTCCGCCCGGCAGATCGGTGTCCTTGTGCCAGATCCGCACGACCTCGGCCCCCGATTTTTCCAGCGCCACGGCCAGATCGCGGTCGCAGTTCGAGCCGGGAAAAGTGATGACAGCGGCTTTCATGGGCGGCCCCTTGCAGCGGGTCGGATCAGGCGATCTCGACCGTGTATTTCTCGATCACGGTGTTGGCGAGCAGCTTTTCGCACATCGCCCGCACCTCGGCCTCGGCGCTGGCGATGTCGCCGGCGATCAGGTCAAGCTCGATCACCTTGCCCTGACGCACGCCTTCCACACCGGCAAAGCCGAGCGTGCCGAGCGCGTGGCGCACAGCCTCGCCCTGCGGGTCGAGGACCCCGTCCTTGAGCATGACATGCACGCGTGCCTTCATCTTCTGCGACATGGGGGCCTCTCAGTTGATCAGGGTGGGCTTGCTGACATTCGTCGCGTTGCGCGGCAGGACGCCAAGCCGCCGGGCGACCTCGGTATAGGCATCGGCGAGGTTGCCAAGATCGCGGCGGAACACGTCCTTGTCGAGCTTGCGTCCCGTCTCGATATCCCACAGGCGGCAACTGTCAGGGCTGATCTCGTCCGCGACAACAAGGCGCTGATAGTCGTTTTCCCAGATCCGGCCGATCTCGATCTTGAAATCGACCAGACGGATACCGACGCCCATCATCACGCCCGACATGAAGTCGTTCACGCGCAGACCCAGCGCCACCATGTCGTCGAGATCCTGCTGGCTGGCCCAGCCGAAGGCGATGATGTGTTCCTCGGACACCATCGGGTCGCCCAGGGCATCGTCCTTGTAATAGAACTCGACGATCGGGCGCGGCAGCGGCGTGCCTTCTTCCAGACCCAGACGCTTCGACAGCGATCCGGCGGCAAAGTTGCGCACGACCACCTCAAGGGGAATCATCTCGACCGAGCGGATGAGCTGTTCGCGCATGTTCAGGCGACGGATGAAATGCGTCGGAACCCCGATCGCGTTCAGCCCCGACATGAAGAATTCCGACAGCCGGTTGTTCAGCACGCCCTTGCCGTCGATCACGTCTTTCTTCTGCGCATTGAAGGCGGTGGCGTCGTCCTTGAAATACTGGATGAGCGTACCCGGCTCGGGGCCCTCGTAGAGGATCTTCGCCTTGCCCTCGTAAACTTTGGTGCGACGTGGTGCCATGGGAACTCCGGAGGTATCGGCGCCAAGCGGCGCGCGTTTGCGATCCCTATAGGCCAAGCGGCCCAATGCCGCAAGGACGCAGAACCCTTGCGGCGCCGCGCGGCCAAGGCCATATTCCGACCATATCGACAACAAGGAGCGGCCGATGTCCACCTTCGACGAACGTGAACGCGCATTCGAAGCCAAATTTGCCCATGACGAGGAAATGGCCTTCAAGGCCGTGGCGCGGCGCAACAAGATCGTCGGTCTCTGGGCGGCGGGGCTTCTGGGCAAATCGGGCGCCGACGCGGATGCCTATGCGATGGAGGTCGTGCGCGCCGATTTCGAGGAGGCGGGGCATGAAGACGTGATCCGCAAGCTTTCGGCCGATCTGGGCGACAAGGCGACCGAGGCCGATATCCGTACCCGCCTTGCAGCGGCGCTGATCGAGGCAAAGGGGCAACTGGCCACGGAATGACCCCCGTGGTCGCATTCTCGGGGGCTCGTTCATGAACGAGCCTCATGAAGATTATGCCGGATATGAATTTGCCTCAGGTTAACCCTTGTGGCAGAGACTGCGGCAAGGGCTGGCGGCGAAGCCAGGCGGCAAAGGCTGGCGCTGAGGCCAGACGCAACGGGCGGCAGCCATGCCGCCCCTTTGGTATCTGAAGGGGCCTTTCGATGGGCGACGCACTTTCCCGGCTCTTGGAACAGCGCGACTGGCTGCTTGCCGATGGCGCGACCGGAACCAACCTGTTCAACATGGGCCTCTCGTCAGGTGACGCGCCCGAGCTCTGGAACGTGACGGAACCGGACAAGATCCGCGCGCTTTACCGGGGGTCGGTCGAGGCCGGCTCGGACATCTTCCTCACCAACAGCTTTGGCGGCAATGCGAGCCGGCTGAAACTGCATCAGGCCGAGGGCCGGGTGCATGAACTCAATCGAATCGCTGCCTCGCTGGGACGCGAGATCGCGGATGCCGCAGGCCGGCCCGTGGTCGTCGCGGGGTCGGTGGGCCCGACCGGCGAGATCATGGCCCCGATGGGGTCGCTGACCCATGAGCTCGCCGTCGAGATGTTCCACGAACAGGCCGAAGGTCTGAAGGCCGGCGGCGCCGATGTGCTGTGGGTCGAGACCATTTCCGCGGCCGAGGAATTCCGCGCCGCGGCCGAGGCCGCACGGCTGGCCGGGATGCCCTGGTGCGGCACCATGAGCTTTGATACCGCCGGGCGCACGATGATGGGCATCACCTCGGCCAAGCTGGCCGATCTGGTCGAGAAACTGCCCTACCCGCCGCTCGCCTTCGGCGCGAATTGCGGCGTGGGCGCATCCGATCTGGTCCGCACCGTGCTGGGCTTTGCCGCGCAGGGAACCGAACACCCGGTGATCGCCAAGGGCAATGCCGGCATCCCGAAATACCACGACGGACATATCCACTACGACGGCACACCGGCGCTGATGGCGGAATATGCGGTGCTGGTCCGCGATGCGGGGGCGCGGATCATCGGCGGCTGCTGCGGCACGATGCCCGAGCATCTGCGCGCGATGCGGGCAGCGCTCGAAACTCGTCCTCAGGGGCCGCGCCCGACGCTCGACCAGATCACGGCGCAGCTCGGGCCCTTCTCTTCGGCCAGCGACGGCACCGGCGACACCCCCGAGGAAACCCGCACGCGCCGCCGCCGGCGCGGCTGACCTCTGGTGCCACCGGTGCGGCTGGGGTCTGGTGCCGCCTTCGCGGCTGAGGTCGGTTCAGGCGGGTCGCGCGTCGCAATCGTCGCAGTCTGCCGCGGCCTTTGGCCTCATGGATGCCTTCAGGGGATGGTCAGGCGTGGGGACACGCCAGAAAGCTGGGGAATGCGAAATGGCCAATGACGACGAAGAGATCATCCTGTCCGAACTGTCGGATGAGGATCTTGTCCTGCAGATGTATGACGACCTCTATGACGGGCTCAAGGAAGAGATCGAAGAGGCGGTTCACATCCTGCTCGACCGGGGCTGGACGCCCTATCGCATCCTGACCGAGGCCCTGGTCGCCGGCATGACGATCGTCGGCAACGACTTCCGCGACGGCATCCTGTTCGTCCCCGAGGTCCTGCTGGCGGCCAATGCGATGAAGGGCGGCATGTCCATCCTCAAGCCCTTGCTGGTCGAGACCGGCGCGCCGCGCGTTGGCAAGATGGTGATCGGCACCGTCAAGGGTGACATCCACGACATCGGCAAGAACCTCGTCGGCATGATGATGGAGGGCGCGGGCTTCGAGATCGTCGATCTGGGCATCAACAACCCCGTCGAAACCTATCTGGAGGCGCTGGAGCGCGAGAAGGCCGATATCCTCGGCATGTCGGCGCTGCTGACCACCACCATGCCCTACATGAAGGTCGTGATCGACACGATGAAGGAAAAGGGCATCCGCGACGACTATATCGTGCTGGTGGGCGGCGCCCCCCTGAACGAGGAATTCGGCCGCGCCATCGGCGCCGACGCCTATTGCCGCGACGCGGCCGTGGCGGTCGAAACCGCCAAGCAGTTCATCGCGCGCAAACACAACCAGATGGATGCCGGCGCGTAACCGATCCCATGTGATGCCGGGGCGATCCTTTTCGGGGTCGTCCTGCGTTCGGATATTGTGACGACCCTTCACAGGGTCGCCCTTCGTCCCGATATAAAGGCCATCACGGAACATCCCGCGAAAGGTCTGCCCATGCCCCCTGCCCGCTTTGCCATTCTCCTTGCCGGCGTGATCGGTGCGGCGGGGCTGACCATCCTAGCGGCGAGCCTCATCGTGCCCGGTTCCGCGGTTGAACCGGCGCTTCCCCTCGCCCTTCTGCTGGCGGCGGCCGGGGCGTTTGTCGCAGGCAGGCGATGGAAATGACTGACCTGCACCCCCAGGGCGTACCCCCCGGCGCGCTTCCGTCCGATGAGCAGCTTACAGAGGCCGGCCTGTCCGCGACGGGTGGCGGGACTGTCCTGCTGATCGCCTGCGGCGCGCTTGCGCGGGAAATCCTCGCGCTGAAGGGCGCGAACCGCTGGGATCACCTTGACCTGACCTGCCTGCCCGCGAACCTGCATCTCTGGCCCGACCGTATTCCTGCGGCGGTCGAGCAGGCCGTACGGCACCACCGCGCCCGGTATGACCGGATCTTCGTCGTCTATGCCGATTGCGGGACCGGGGGCCTTTTGCAGGCGAAATGCGCGGAACTGGGTGTCGAGATGGTCGAGGGCCCGCATTGCTACTCGTTCTTCGAGGGCAACGCCGCCTTTGCCGCCAAGGCGGAGGAGGAGTTCACGGCCTTCTATCTTACCGATTTTCTGGTCCGGCAGTTCGACGCCTTTGTCTGGCGGCCCATGGGCCTCGACCGGCATCCGGAATTGCGGGACATGTATTTCGCCCATTACGACCGGCTCATCTATCAGGCGCAGACCGACGACCCGGCGCTGGACGCAAAGGCGCGCGATTGCGCCGCCCGGCTCGGGCTGCGCTATGAGCGCCGCTTTACCGGCTATGGCGACCTGGAACCGGCGCTGGCGCGGCTTTAGCCCAACAGGCGGGCGTGTTCCTGGATCGCGAAGCGGTCGGTCATGCCCGCAACGTAATCCGACACGATCCGCGCCAGCGCCGTTTCGTCCTGCGCGCGCGTCACATCCTCGCGCCATTCGGCGGGCAAAAGCTCGGGGCGTGAAAGGTAGAGCGGGAAGAGCCCGCGCACCACGGCCGTCACACGCGCGCGTTCCTCCATCACGCTCGGGGCGCGATACATTCGGGTGAAGAGGAACGACCGGATCGATTTCAGCTCCATGTAGAGCTTCTTGGAAAAGCGGATCATCGTCGTGCCCATGGCGCGGATGTCATCGGCGCTTTGCGGTTGGGCGGCGTCGAGCCGCGCGCGGGCGACGGCGATCACATCCTCGACCAGAATGCCGAAGACCCGCCGCAGCGCCTCATGCCGGCGCCGCATCGGGTCGAGCCCGGGATAGAGCCTGTCCACAGCCTCGAAGGCGGGGCCGGTCACGGGCAGTTCCATCAGATCCGCCTCGGTGAAAAGACCCGAACGCAGCCCGTCATGCAGGTCGTGATGGGAATAGGCAACGTCATCGGCGATGGCCGCCACCTGCGCCTCGGCGCTGGCATGGGTGTGAAGCTCAAGATCCCAGCCGGCATTGACCTCGGCCAGCGCCCAGGGGATGTCGCCTTTCACGGGGCCATTATGCTTGGCGATCCCTTCCAGCGTTTCCCAGGTCAGGTTCAGCCCGTCGAAATCGGCATAATGCCGTTCCAGCGAGGTGACGATCCGGATCGCCTGCGCATTGTGGTCGAACCCGCCATAGGGGGCCATCAGTTCGCTCAGCGCATCCTCGCCGGTGTGGCCGAAGGGCGTGTGGCCCAGGTCATGGGCCAGCGCCACCGCCTCTGCCAGTTCCTCGTTCAGGCCAAGGACACCGGCAATGGTGCGGGCGACCTGCGCCACCTCGATCGAATGGGTCAGGCGGGTGCGATAGTAATCGCCCTCATGCTCCACAAAGACCTGCGTCTTGTGCTTGAGCCGCCGGAAGGCCGAGGAATGGATGATGCGGTCGCGGTCGCGCTGAAACTCGCTGCGAAAGGTGCTCATCCGTTCGGGGTGCAGGCGGCCGCGCGTCTGCGCAGGGTCCGAGGCATAGCTGGCAAGCATGGGGTCCCGTTCTTGTCGTGGCCATCACGCTTGCTTATATTGCATGATGTAACCGCCTGAAATGCCGAAATGGACCGCCATGGACCTGACGCTTCCGCCCAAAGTCACCGACCGGGCCTTTGAACGCCTTGCCGAAATCGCCGAAACTGCGGGCAACCCCTGCGCGCTGCGCGTCGCGGTCGAGGGGGGCGGCTGTTCCGGCTTTCAGTATGACATCAAGCTGGACGACCCCGCGCCCGATGATCTGGTGCTGGAAAAGAACGGCCAGCGGGTGCTGGTCGATCCGGTGTCGCTGCCGTTCCTGCAAAACGCGGTGATCGACTTTTCCGAAGAACTGATCGGCGCGCGCTTCGTGATCGAGAACCCGAACGCCTCCAGCTCCTGCGGGTGCGGCGTCAGCTTTTCAATCTGAGCCAGCCGCGCTATCCCTTGGCGGCCCAGTGGCGGCAGCATGCCGGCACAGTCAGGGCACAGTCAGGGGGTGGACATGAAGATCGCGAGCTTCAACATCAACGGCATCAAGGCCCGGGCCGAGGCCCTGCCGCGCTGGCTTGACCATGCCCATCCGGATGTCGTCGTGCTGCAGGAAATCAAGTCGCAGGACGAAGCCTTCCCGCGCGAGATGTTCGAGGACCGCGGCTATAACGTCGAAACCCATGGGCAAAAGGGCTTCAACGGCGTCGCGATCCTGTCGAAATTCCCGCTGGAGGATGTAAGCCGCGGCCTGCCCGGCGACGACGGCGACGATCAGGCCCGCTGGATCGAGGCGACCGTGACCGGCAAACGGGCGATCCGCATCTGCGGGATGTATCTGCCCAACGGCAACCCGGCGCCGGGGCCGAAATACGACTACAAACTCGCCTGGATGGCCCGGCTTGAGCGGCGCGCGCGAGATCTGCTGGCCGCCGAGGAACCGGCGGTGATGCTGGGCGACTACAACATCATTCCGCAAGCCGAGGATGCCGCCCGCCCCGAAGCCTGGCGCGAGGATGCGCTTTTCCGGCTCGAAAGCCGCGAGGCGTTCCGCCGGGTCGTGAACCTGGGCTTTACCGATGCGTTCCGGGCACGTCACCATGGGCCGGGCCACTATACCTTCTGGGATTATCAGGCCGGGGCGTGGCGCCGCAATGACGGCATCCGGATCGACCATCTGCTGCTGACGCCGCAGGCCGCGGATCTGCTGCGGGACTGCCAGATCGACAGCGCCGAGCGGGCGGGCGACAAGCCGTCGGACCATGTGCCGATCTGGGTCGACCTTGACGCCTGATCCCCGTCGCAGCCTGTTCCCAGACCGGTCCGCCGGCGCTAGAACGGTGGGATGAGCGATCTGACATCCCCCGCGCCCGTCACGGGCCTGCGCCCGGCAGCGTTCCGGCACAACTGGCGCTGGCTGACCCTGCTGGCGCTGGCGCTCTTTGTCGGGATCGGCACGTTCGGCGGGCGTTATGCGACGCAAGTAAGCTTTGATGCAGCCGCCCAGCGGGGCGAGAATACGTTGCGCCTGGCCATCGCCGTGCTGCGGGGCCAGATGGAACGGTTCGAGCGGCTGCCGCAACTCATTGCCGACCACGATATAGTGCGCGCCGTCGTCACCCGGCCCGACGACCCCGGGGCGGTGGCCGAGGCGAACGCCTATCTGGCCGAGATCAACACGCTTCTGCAATCCTCCGACATCTATGTGATGCTGCCGGACGGGACCACCATCGCGGCGAACAACCACGACACCGATTTTTCCTTCGTCGGCCAGAACTTCGCCTATCGTCCCTATTTCTTCGACGCGGCATCGGGCGGTGAGGGGCGGTTCTTTGCGCTTGGCACCACCTCGCTCAAACGCGGCTATTACTTCGGCGCGCCGATCCGCGAGGGGGACGCGGTGCTGGGCGTCGTCGCCTTCAAGATCGACGTGGACGCGATCGAGGAAACCTGGCGCGGCGGCGATTACGAGATCATCGTGACCGACCCCGAGGGCATCATCTTCATGTCCAGCCGCGCCGACTGGCACTTCGCCTCGACCCTGCCGCTCACCTCGGACCGGCGCGCCCGCACCGCCGCGACCCAGCGCTATGCGAATGCAAGGCTCCGCGAACTGCCCATCACGCGCGAGGAATTCGCGGGCCACAGCCTGATGGGCCTGACGACGCCGACCGGAATGCGGGAATACCTGATCCGCGCAGAAGAAATGCCCGAGGCGGGCTGGACGGTGCAGGTGCTGCTCGACACGGCTTCGGTGCGCACGCAGGCGCTGACGGCGATCATGGTTGCGCTTTTGCTGGTGGGGCTGGGCACGATGGGGGCCGCCACCTGGCTGCAACGCCGCGCCCGACTGCGCGACCGGATGCAGATGCAGCAAGAGGCGCGCGCCGAACTGGAACGCCGCGTGATCGAGCGCACGCAGGAGCTCGCCACTGTCAACCACCGGCTGGAGGGCGAGGTAGCCGAGCGCCGCGCCACCGAGGCCGAGCTGCGGCGGACCCAGGCGAGCCTTGTGCAGGCGGGCAAGCTTGCGGCGCTGGGGCAGATGTCGGCGGCACTGAGCCACGAGTTCAACCAGCCGCTGGCCGCCGCCCGGAACTATGCCGACAACGCGCTGGTCCTGATCGAGCGTGACCGTGTGTCCGAAGCCGGCCTGAACATCGGCAAGGTGGTGGGGCTGGTCGACCGGATGGCCGCGCTCAGCCGTCATCTGCGCAATTTCGCGCGCAAGCCGAACGACCGGCTGGACGATATCGCGCTGTCCGATGTTCTGGCCGAGACGCAGGAAATCGTGGCCTTTCGCCTCCGCGCGGCGGGGGCAGAACTGCTGGTGGATACGGGGCCGCAGCCCATTCACATCAGGGCAGGCTCGGTCCGGTTGCAGCAGGTGCTGGTGAACCTCATCACCAATGCCGCCGACGCGGTCGAGGGGAGCGCGGACCGGCGCATCCATCTGGTCGCCCGGCAGGACGAGGGGCAGGCCAAGGGGCGCGTCACGATCACCGTCCGGGATCACGGGCCCGGCGTCCCCCCGGCGATTGCCGAACGTATCTTCGATCCGTTCTTCACCACCAAGGGGGTCGGGCGCGGGCTGGGGCTCGGGCTTTCCATTTCCTATAACATCATCAAGGATTTCGGCGGCGAATTGCGGCTCGACCCCGCGCCGGGCGGGGGGGCCTGCTTTGTGGTCGAACTTCTCGCTGTGGGGCGGGCCGGTCAGGGGCGAGCCGGACAGGGGCGGGCGGATGGCGACAGGCAAGATCCTTCTGGTTGACGATGACCCCGACCTGCGGGATTCCACCGCGCAGGCGCTCGACCTCGCGGGGTTCGGGGTCGAACCCTTTGCGGCGGCGGAACGGGTGCTCGACCTCGTGGGTTTCGGCTTTCGCGGGGTGGTCATCACCGATATCCGGATGCCCGGCCTCGACGGGCTGAGCCTGATGAACCGCATCCATGACATGGACCGCGACATTCCCGTGATCCTCGTGACCGGTCATGGCGACGTGCAGCTTGCCGTCAAGGCGATGCGCGAAGGGGCCTATGACTTCATCGAAAAGCCCTTCAGCAGTTCGCAACTGGTGGAAATCGCGACCCGGGCGCTGGATTACCGGCGGCTGGTGCTGGAAAACCGGGTGCTGCGCGCTGCCGCCGGCCAGAGCGACGATCTGGAACAGCGGCTTGTCGGGCGGTCGAACGTGATGATCGACCTGCGCCGCCGGGTCCGCACCATCGGCCCCGCCGATGCCGATGTGCTGATCGTGGGCCAAACCGGCGCGGGCAAGGAGGTCGTGGCCCGCGCGCTGCACGATCTGTCACCCCGCGCCGCGCGCCCCTTCATCGCGATCAACTGCGCCGCCCTGCCCGCCACCCTGATCGAGAGCGAGCTTTTCGGGCATGAGGCGGGCGCGTTTCCCGGTGCGCTGCGGGCGCGCTATGGCAAGTTCGAACATGCCCAGGGCGGGACCATCCTGCTCGATGAGATCGGGTCGATGCCCTATGAGGTTCAGGGCAAGCTGCTCCGCGTGATCCAGGAACGGGTGATCCACCCTTTGGGCGGGAACGAGGCGCGGCCGCTCGACGTGCGGTTCCTTGCGACCAGCCGCACGCCCCTGGAGGATGAGGTCGCCGCCGGCCGCTTTCGCGCCGACCTGCTCTACCGGCTCAATGTCATCACGCTGAACGTGCCGCCGCTCACCGCGCGGCGAGAGGATGTGCCGCTCCTGTTCCTCAAGCTCGTGTCCGAGGCGGCGGCGCGCTACCGCCGTGACCCGGCGCCGGTGCCGCCGCAGGTTCTGGCCGCCATCGCCGCCCGCGACTGGCCGGGCAATGTGCGCGAGCTGCGGAACGCCGCCGACCGGTTTGCCCTCGGGATCGGCCTTGACGGGGAAGAACGTGCGGGCAGCCCGGACGCCCCCGGCCGCCTCGCCGACCGGGTGGCGGAGTTCGAGCGCGGCGCGATCATCTCGGCGCTGGTCGCGCATGGGGGCAGGCTGCGCCCGGTCTATGAATCGCTCGGCCTGTCGCGCAAGACGCTTTATGAAAAGATGCAGAAACACGGGATCGATAAGGCCCAGTATGGCGGCAGCCCCGACGCGGACGAGGATTGATGGGGGGAAATTCCCCCACGCATCGGCCCCGATGTCACCTTTTCCACCCATCGCGCCGGCGTGAGTGACGAAAAGATAAAGCTGCCCCCACCAAGCCCATTGCCAGACCGGCCCCTCAGCGCGTTTCTGATCGCGCATCCGGCACCGGAGGAGGTCCGCGTGCGGGAAGCCTGATCGCTATAACCCGTTCGGGAGGAACATCATGCGTTTTACGACTTTTGCCGCCGCTGCCGCGGCCTCCATTGCGCTGTCCGGCGCAGCGGTCGCCCAGGATCGTGACGGCTGGCCGTCAAGCCTGACCATCGGCACGGCAAGCCAGGGCGGCACCTACTTCATCTATGGCACGGGCCTCGGCGGTCTGATCACTGAAGCCCTGGGCGTCAACGCCTCGGCCGAGGTGACCGGCGGCCCGGTGCAGAACGCGACGCTGGTGGAAACCGGCGACCACCAGATCGGCCTGGTGACCATGGGCCCGGCCTATGACGCCTGGACCGGCAACAGCGAGCTTGCGCCGGGGCTGGAGCATGAAAACCTCCGCGCGCTCTTCCCGATGTATCAGACGCCGTTCCAGGTTGTGGCGTTGCAATCCTCGGGGATTGCCTCGGTCGCCGACATGAACGGCCGCCGCGTCTCGGTCGGTCCGGCCGGCGGCACCGCCGCGACCTACTGGCCGCGCTTTTTCGAGGAACTGGGCGTTTCGGCCAATATCAGCTACTCCGGTGCCAGCGACGCGGTGGGTCAGGTTCAGGACGGTCTGATCGACGCCTTTGCCTTTGCCGCCGGCGTGCCGATTTCCGCCTTTGCACAGATCGCGGCCGAAACGCAGGTCAACATCTTCGGCTTCAGCGAAGAAGAGCGGGCGCAAGTGCTCGAGGCGATGCCGGAACTGGCGGCCTTCGATGTGCCCGGCGGTCTCTATCAGGGCTTCCCGGATGAAAGCGGCACGGTCGCGCTGTGGAACTTTGCGGTCGTGAACGCGGACATGCCGGAAACGCTGGCCTATGAAATCACCAAGCTGGTGATGGAAAACAACCCGCGCATGCTGCAGATCCATGCGACGGCGGCCGAAACCACCGCCGAGAACGTCGACAAGAACACCTTCCTGCCCTACCACCCGGGCGCCGTCCGCTACTTTGACGAAGCGGGCGTGGAAATTCCGGAAGACCTGCGCGGCTGATCGCCGCCTGCCCGCGCCCTTGACGGCGCGGGCGACCCGAGGGGCAGCCCGTGCTGCCCCTTCCCCCGTTTCCAGACATATGCGCGCCACCAAAGGCCGCCGCATCAGGGAGAAGACCATGTCCCAGCCGCAGACGAGCCCCGCCGTGGATGCCGGGCCGATGATCGCGCAGGGCGTTGACGAGGAAGCTCTGGCCTCCAACCAGCGCGACCTTGGCGGGCTGCTCAGGCAGCTCGTGGCGCTGATCTGCGTGGTCTATACACTTTTCCACATCGCCGTGATGAACCTCTATCCGCTGGAGACCTGGACCTACCGGATGCTCCATATCGCGGGGGGGCTTTTCATCGGGTTTCTGACCTACTCGGCCCTGACGCTGAAACCGCGCGCAGCAGGTGAGCCCGCGCCCGCCCGTGGCATCGGCGAATGGGCATTTCTGGCGGTCGCGATCGCGGGCATCGGCTATGGCGCGGCGCTGATCGGCTGGGCCTGGCTCGGCTACTGGTTCGCGGGCATCTCGCGCCCGGCGGACTTCGTCTTTACCACCTACGGCCTGCCGCTGGTGATCGGGATCGTTGCCGCCATCGTCGCGGGTTGGGTCTGGGGCGGGAACGACCGCACCGGCGTCCAGCCCACGGACTGGCTGCTTGGGATCGCGACAGTCGCGATGACCGGGTATATCCTGTTCAACGTCGGGCCGATCCGGCTTCGTGCCGGCACGGGCATGGCGCAACCGGCCGATTTCTACGCCGCCGTCGCGGGCGTTCTCCTGATCCTTGAACTCACCCGGCGAGTGGCGGGGCTGGCGCTTGTGGTGATCGCGGCCGTCTTCATCGGCTATTCGTTCTTCGGCCCCTACCTGCCCGGCTTTCTCAACCACCGCGGCTATTCGCCGACGCGCTTCTTCACCTATATCTTCACCGATCAGGGCATCCTTGGCGCGCCGGTGGCGGTGTCATCGACCTATATCATCCTCTTCATCACCTTCGCGGCCTTCCTTCAGGCCAGCCGGGTGGGCGACTATTTCGTCAACTTCGCCTTTGCCGCCGCAGGGCGCGCGCGGGGCGGCCCGGCAAAGGTCGCGATCTTTGCCTCGGGCCTCATGGGGATGATCAACGGCACCTCGGCGGGCAACGTCGTGTCCACCGGCTCGCTGACCATTCCGCTGATGAAAAAGGTGGGCTATCCGGCGCGCAGCGCGGCGGGGATCGAGGCCACGGCATCCTCGGGCGGGCAGATCCTGCCGCCGATCATGGGCGCCGGCGCCTTCATCATGGCCGAGGTGACGGGCATTCCCTATACCGAGATCGTGGTCGCCGCCGTGATCCCGGCCGTGCTCTACTTCATCTCGGTCTATTTCATGGTCGATTTCCAGGCGCGGAAGCTCGACATGAAGGGGATGCGCAAGGACGAACTGCCCAAGTTCGCGGTGCTGGTGCGTCAGGTCTACCTGTTCCTGCCGATCATCATCCTGATCTACACGCTCTTTTCCGGCTACACGGTGATCCGGGCGGGCACGCTCGCCATGGCCTCGGCGGCGGTGGTGTCCTGGCTCACGCCCTATCGCATGGGGCCAACGGCCATCTACCGGGCGCTCGATCTGGCGGCCAAGATGTCGATCCAGCTTGTCGCGGTCTGTGCGGCGGCGGGCATCATCGTGGGCGTCATCGCGCTGACCGGCGTGGGCGCGCGCTTTTCCTCGCTGCTTCTCGGCCTCGCGGACCAGAGCCAGGTGCTCGCGCTCTTCTTCGCGATGTGCATCTCGATCATCCTCGGGATGGGGATGCCGACGACGGCCGCCTATGCGGTTGCCGCAGCGGTGGTGGCGCCGGGGCTCGTGCAGCTTGGCATCCCGGTGCTGGTCGCGCATTTCTTCGTGTTCTACTACGCTGTGATGTCGGCGATCACCCCGCCGGTGGCGCTGGCCGCCTATGCGGGGGCCGCGATCTCCGGGTCGGAACCGATGCGCACCTCGGTCGAGGCGTTCAAGCTGGGCCTTGCCGCCTTCATCGTGCCGTTCATGTTCTTCAGCTCGCACGAACTGCTGATGCAGGGCGAATGGATCGACATCCTGCATGTCTTCGTCAGCGCGAGCTTTGGCGTGATGCTTCTGTCGGCGGCGGTGCAGGGCTGGTTCTTCGGCAGCCTGAACCCGATCCTGCGGATCGTCCTGCTGGTCGCGGCGCTCTCGATGATCGAGGGAAGCTGGCTGACCGACGCCATCGGCCTTGCCGCAGCGGTCATCGTCTTTGTGGTTCAGCGCAACATCGTGGGGACCAAGACGCTCGCCAAGGGCGCGGACTGATCGACGCCAGCCACAACGACAGGGGCCGCCCTTCGGGGCGGCCCTTTTCTTTTGCTTGAACCCTTCCCCGCAACCCTTTTATCTGCCGCTGGACGAGTGACAGGAGCGACCGATGATCCTCTGCTGCGGCGAAGCCCTTATCGACATGCTGCCCCGCCGCACCACGGCGGACGAACCCGCCTTTGCCCCCTATCCCGGCGGTGCGGTCTTCAACACGGCAATTGCGCTGGGGCGGCTGGGTGCGCCGGTCAGTTTCTGGTGCGGATTGTCGGACGACCTCTTTGGCACCATGCTTGCCGACGCGCTCGCCGCCTCGGGCGTCGATATCAGCCTCTGCCCCCGCCCCGCGGCGCCTTGCACGCTCGCCTTCGTGCAACTGGTCGACGGTCAGGCGCGCTATGCGTTCTACGATGAAAACACGGCGCTGCGCAGCCTGACACCGGATGCGCTGCCGCCCCTGCCCGACAGCGTGCAGGCGCTGTTTTTTGGCGGGATCAGCCTGGTCTCCGAACCCTGCGGCAGCGCGTTCGAGGCGATGATGACCCGCGCCTCGGGCCGCGTGACGATGCTCGATCCCAACATCCGCCCCGGCTTTGTCCAGGATGAGCCCGCCTATCGCGCGCGGATCGACCGGATGATCGCCCTTGCCGATATCGTCAAGCTTTCCGACGAAGACCTGCACTGGCTCTGCGGGAACGGCGATGCGGCGATGCTGGCGCAGGGTCTGATCGCCAGGGGGCCCAAGGTCGTTGTAATAACGGAAGGCGCGCGCGGCGCGACCGCCCATTGGGCGGGCGAGGCCGTATCGGTCCCCGGCCAGCGGGTCGAGGTGGTGGATACGGTCGGCGCCGGCGACACGTTCAACGCAGGTTTCCTTGCGGCGCTGAACGGTGCGGGACTGCTGGGCAAGGAGGGCATCGCGCAGATCAACGCCGAAACCCTGCGCCACGCGCTTGACCTCGGCGCCCGCGCGGCGGCTGTCACGGTGTCGCGCGCCGGGGCCAACCCGCCCTGGGCGTCCGAACTGGCCTGAGGGTGAAGGTAAGAGGGAAGGCCGGCGTTACCCTTCGCCGGCCGCCCGGGCCAGTGCCGGCCGGATCGTGTCCTCCATGATCCGGGCGGTGATGGGGCCGGCCAGACGCAGGACGATCCGCCCCTCGCCATCCAGCACATAGGTCTCGGGCACGCCGTAAAGGCCCCATTCCAGCGCCGTGCGCCCCTCATCCGCGCCAAGTGCCGCATAGGGGTTGCCGAGCTCATCCAGAAAGCCGAGCGCGTTCTCCGGCCTGTCCTTGTAGTTGATGCCGTAGATCGGGATACCCTCGGCGGCCAGTTCCTCCAGCAAAGGATGCTCCGCCCGGCAGGGGGCGCACCAGCTTGCCCAGTAATTGACCAGCTTTACCCCGCCCCCGCGCAAGTCGGCATCCTCGAACGCGGGGCCGTCGCCCAGCGGCGCAAGGGCCACGGCGGGCGCGATGCTGCCTTCGCGCGCCGAAGGCAGCTCATCCGGGTTTTCCCGCTGCATCCCGAAGTAGAAAAGCGCGGCCAACCCGGCGAACAGTACCGGCGGCACCAGCATCAGGGGTGAAACCTTTGCCATTCCTAACGTTCCTGCCTTTTCTCGACCTCTGCCAACGCGCGGCGTACCCGCGCCCCCCGCCAGAGCGTCCCTGCAATCAGCGCGCCCAGAAGCGCGAGCGACACGCCATAGGCCAACGCGACCTCAAGCGCATAACGACCAAGATCGGGCATCATCCCATCCTTTCCCGCGCCAGAAGCGCCTTGATCCGCCGCGCCCGGATTTCCGTGCGGGTCCGCAGCAGCACCAGCGTCACAAAGAGCAGCGCAAAGCCCGCCATCGACACATAAAGCGGCATCCGGAACACAAGGTGCATCCGTTCCCCCGGCGCGACCGAAAGCGAGGCGCCCTGATGCAGCCCCTGGTTCCAGAAGTTCACCGCGTAACGGGACAGAAGCGCAAAGACCGACCCCACGAGACAAAGCACGCTGGTCAGGTCGGCGGCGGTGTCCGGGTCCTCGATCGCCTCCCACAGGGCCATGTAGCCGAGATAGAAGAGAAAGAGGATCAGGAACGAGGTCAGCCGCGGATCCCAGGCCCACCAGGTGCCCCACATGGGCTGCCCCCAGATCGCGCCGGTGAAGAGCGCGATCAGCGTCATCGTGATCCCCACAGGGGCCGCCGCGCGGGCCGCGAGCGCCGAGACGTGATGGCGCCGGATCAGCCAGATCAGCGAGGCGACCAGCATCATGATCCAGGCATTGATCGCCATCATCGCGGCGGGCACATGCAGGTAGATGATCTTGACCGTCGATCCCTGGCGGTAATCGTCGGGCGTAAAGAAAAAGCCCCAGACCAGCCCGACGATCAGGGTCAGCCCGGCCAGACCGGTGATCCATGGCAGCGCTGTCGCCGACGTTTCCATGAATTTCTTCGGGTTTGCGTATTCCCAGATCGACATGATGCCTACTTAAAGTCTGACCATCCAGCACTCAACTGAATAGCATGTGAAACGCTCAACGCAGATTGACGCGGATTGCCGCAGCCGAGGCAAAGGGCAAAAGTGCGACCGCCCCCGCCGTGATGCCGCCCAGCATCAGAAGCGGGGTGGCGACCGACAGACCCTCGGCGCCCCGGCGCAGGGTTTCGGCGCCGAAGATCAGGGTGGGAACGTAAAGCGGCAGCACCAGCAGCGACAGCAATAGCCCGCCGCGCCGCAAGCCCACCGTCAGCGCCGCGCCAAAGGTCCCGATCACCGAAAGGGCGGGTGTGCCGACGCCAAGCGAGACCAGAAGCCAAGGATAGCCTGGCCATGGCAGGTTCAGAAGCAGCCCGAGCACCGGCGCCGCCAGAACCAGCGGCAGGCCCGTCGTGATCCAGTGTGCGGCGGCCTTCATCGTCACGACCGCCTCCAGCGGCAAGGGCGCCGTGGCGAGAAGATCGAGCGAGCCGTCCTCATGATCCAGCGCAAAGATCCGGTCGAGCGACAAAAGACAGGCCAGCAGCGCGCCCACCCAGAGGATGCCGGGCGCGATCCGCGACAGCATCCCGCCCTCAGGCCCGACACCAAGGGGCACCAGCACGGTGACGATCAGGAAAAACGCAAGGCCAAGGCCGAACCCGCCACCCGCGCGGATCGCCAGCCGCAGGTCGCGCAGCAGCAGGGCGATCATACGAAAGCCTCGTCAAAGGCGCCGCCGATCCCGCCCTCGGCCCGTGGACGGGCGCGGAAGGGGGAAAGCTCCAGCACCTCCGCCTCGGGCAGGCCCAGGTCGATATGGGTGGCGATCAATGCCGCGCCGCCCCGCGCCAGATGCCCCCGCACGACGCCAGCGAACAGCGCGACCGAAGCCGCATCGAGCGACACGGTCGGCTCGTCCAGCATCCAGATCGCGCGCCCCGTCACCAGAAGCCGCGCCAGCCCCAGCCGCCGTTTCTGGCCGGCCGAAAGGTTCTGTGCCTGACGGTCGGCCAGCGCCGAAAGATTCATGGCCCCCAGCGCGGCGTCGACATCGGCGCCACCATAGACGGCGGCCCAGAAGGCCAGGTTTTCCCGCGCGCTCAGCGTGGCCTTCAACCCGTCGGCATGGGACGCATAGGCGATCGTTTCGGCCGGGACCGAGATGTCGCCGCGAAGCGCGGGCTGAAGCCCGGCCAGCGTCCGCAAAAGCGTCGTCTTGCCGATCCCGTTCGGCCCGCGCAATATCACCGCCTGCCCCGCGCCAAGGCGAAACCCCACGCCTTCCAGCACGGGAACGCCACCACGGGCGCAGGCAAGGTCGGATACGATCATCTCCATCCCACCCGCTTAGCCCAAGGGCGCAGAGGCGGAAAGCGGCTTATGCGGCCGGAAGGAGCGCGGCGGCAATACGCCGCCCCTCGGACAGGAGTACATTGTAGCTGCGTGCGGCGGCGGCGCTGGCCATCACCTCATAGGGCAGGTCGGCCTCATCGAGTGCTGCCCGCAGATCGGGGGGCAGATGGGCGATATCGGGGCCGGTGCCGATAAAGAGCACATCCGCCTGCCCCGCCAGCGCCAGCAACGGCGCCGGATCGGCATAGCCGCCCCATCCCGCGACCGACCCCCAGGTCAGAAGGACCGGCCCCTGCCAGACCGTATCGCCCACGCGAAAGAACCCCGGCCCATAGCCGGTCACGGGCAGGGCGTTGCGAAAGTCGATCTCGTTCAGCCGCATGTCCCGTCTCCCTCGTCGCTCAGGCGCCGGTCTTGAACTGGGTGCCCGCAGCCTCGGTCTCGGGCTTGGACCAGTCGCGTTTCACCCCCAGCCGCAGCAGCACGACCGAGGCGACGAAGATCGTCGAATAGGTTCCGACCACGACACCCCAGATCATCGCGAAGACAAAGCCCCGGATCACGTCGCCGCCCAGCACAAAGAGCGAGATGAGCGCGATCAGCGTCGTGCCCGAGGTCATCACCGTCCGCGACATGGTCTCGTTGATCGAAAGGTCAAGGAGCTCCTGCAAGGGACGCTTCTTGAACTTCACGAGGTTCTCGCGCACGCGGTCGAAGATGATGACCGTGTCGTTCAGCGAATAGCCGACGATGGTCAAGAGCGCCGCGATGATCGCCAGATCGAACCGGATCTGAAGCACCGAAAAGATGCCGATGGTCAGGATCACGTCATGGACCAGCGCCGCCACCGCACCCACCGCGAACTGCCATTCGAACCGGAGCCAGATGTAGAAAAGCACTGCGGCATTCGCCAGAACGACCGCAAGGATCGCGGTCTGCACCAGTTCGCCCGAAACCTTGGGCCCGACGGATTCGACCGACGGGAAGGTGATCGAGGGATCGACGGTCTGCAACGCCGCCTCGACCGCCGCGATCATCTGCGGCGAGACGCTTTCCTCGCCGTCCTGCGCCTGTATGCGGACCATCGCCACGTTGCGGTCGGGGCCATAGGTCGGGTCGAACACCTCGGTGATCGTCACGTCGCCAAGGCCGAGATCCGCCATTGCCCCGCGATAGGCGGCGATATCGACCGGCTGGACCGACTCCGTCCGGATCGTCGTGCCACCGCGAAAGTCGATGCCGAAGTTCAGCCCCATGGTCAGGAACGCGACGATCGAGAGGACGATGGCCGCCCCGGAAATGCCGAAGGTGATCCGCCAGTACTTGAAGAATTTCCAGTCGGTATTGTCGGGAACGAGTTTGAGACGACGCATGGTGACTTTCCCTATACCGTAATCATCTTGGGGCGACGGCGCTCATACCAGGTCACGATGATCAGCCGCGTCACGAAGATCGCGGTGAAGACCGATGTAAGGATGCCAAGGCCCAGCGTGACCGCGAACCCCCGCACCGGGCCGGACCCGATGGCAAAGAGGATCACGGCCGTGATGAAGGTCGTGACGTTGGAATCGAGGATCGCGGACAGCGCCTTTTCATAGCCAAGCTCGATGGCCCGGCTCGGGCCCTTGCCGCCGCGCAACTCCTCCCGGATACGTTCAAAGATCAGCACCGTCGCATCGACCGCCATGCCGATGGTCAGCACGATGCCCGCGATACCCGGCAGGGTCAGGGTCGCGCCGATGAGCGACAGAAGGCCGAACATCATGCCGACGTTGATCAGCAGGGCCAGGTTGGCGATCACACCGAACCAGCCATAGCTAGCGATCATGAAAAAGAGGACCGCCCCCATCGCGATGAGCGAAGCAATACGGCCGGCCTCGATGCTGTCCTGCCCCAGTTCGGGGCCGATGGTGCGTTCCTCAAGGAACGTCATCTCGGCCGGCAGGGCGCCCGCCCGCAGCAGGACGGCAAGCTGGGTGCTTTCCTCAACGCTGAAGCGGCCGGTGATGATGCCGGACCCGCCCGGGATGTGGCTCTGGATCACGGGGGCCGAGATCACCTCTTCGTCCAGGACGATGGCAAAGGGCGCGCCGATGTTCTGGGCGGTGAAGTCGCCGAACCGCCGCCCGCCCGAGGCGTTGAATCGGAAGTTCACCGCCGGGCGCCCGTTCTGGTCGAATGCGGGCTGCGCATCGACCAGATCCTCACCCGTGACCACGGGGTTCTGCTGAACGATGTAGTAAAGACCCGGCGTGTCGAGCGACGGGTAGATCGCATTCCGCGGCCCCGGATCGGCGCCCGCGCTTTCGGCGGTGCCCACGACGGGATGGAAGGTCAGCCGCGCGGTCGTGCCGATCAGGTCCTTCAGTTCCGCCGCCGACCCAAGCCCCGGCACCTGGATCAGGATCCGGTCCTCACCCTGGCGCTGGATCGTCGGTTCGCGGGTGCCCACCTCATCGACGCGGCGGCGGATGATTTCGAGCGATTGCTGGATCGTGCGTTCATCCGTCGCCTGCCGTTCCGCCGAGGAAAGGCTGACGACGAATTCATCTTCGGTGACGGCCCGCACCTCCAGGTCCGAAGACCCGAAACCCGTCAGCCCGGCGACCGGCTGCGCCAGCCCGCGGACGATTTCCAGCGCCCGGCCCATGCCCTGCGGGTTCGATATCTGCACCCGCAATTCGCCCCGGGGCGAGTCCACCCGGCGGATGTTTCCGACGGTCGCACGTTCCTCCCGCAGCCCGTCGCGGACATCGGGCCAGAGCCCGTCGACACGGCCGGCATAGACATCGGCGACCTGAACCTCGGCCAGAAGATGCGCGCCGCCCCGCAGGTCGAGCCCCAGATTGACGAGGTTCGACGGCAGGAAGGACGGCCAGAGCCCGCGCGCGGCGGCCTGATCCGGCGTCGCCTCGCCGCCCTGCGCCTCGATCGCGGCAACGGCGTCGTTATGCTGTTCGACCCGGTTGTAAAAGAGGTTCGGCATGGCCATCAACAGGCCCAAGGCACAGACGCCCCAGATCAGAACCCGTTTCCAGACAGGAATGTTCAGCATTAACAGACGCCTCGCAGCGAGAGTTCAGGACGGGCCTCAGCCCGTGGTGGCGGCAGGCTCGGTCTTCGACACGACCTGCGAGATGGTGTGACGCAGCACGCGGACCCGGACGCCATCGGCGATCTCGACCTCAAGCTCACCGTTGTCCTTGACCTTGGTGACCTTGCCGATCAGCCCGCCCGAGGTCACGACCTCATCGCCCCGGCGCACGGCCTCGACCATCGCGCGATGTTCCTTCAGTTTTTTCTGCTGCGGACGGATCAGCAGGAAATACATGATCGCAAAGATCAGGATCAGCGGCACGAAGCTGGTGAAAGCGGCGGCGCCGCCGCCGGCGGCCTGGGCATAGGCGGGTGTGACGAACATCTTGGTCCTCTCGGCTGTGACGCGGGCTGCCCCGCCTTTTTGACTGGCGCGCACCCTATCTTTGAGGGTCAGCCTTGGCAAGCAAAGCCGGATGCGGCGTTTTCCCGGTTCAAATACCCGTTCGCATGGGGCATATGAGGATCGAATTCCGCACCATCAATCAAGGGCTGGTCACATGCACGACATCCGCATCATCCGGGACAATCCAGCGGCGTTCGACGCGGCACTCGGTCGTCGCGGGCTATCGGCACTGTCGCCGCAGGTGCTGGCGCTGGATGAGGCACGGCGCGCCACGATCCTTGCCGCCGAAACCGCCAAGGCGGAACAGAATGCCGCGTCCAAAGAGGTCGGCGCCGCCAAGGCCCGCGGCGACGACGCCGAATTCGAGCGGCTGCGGGCGCTGGTCGCCGAGAAGAAGGGCGAGCTTGCCCGGCTGGAGGAAGAGGCAAAGGCACGCGATGCAGAACTGCGCGACCTGTTGCTGACCATCCCCAACCTGCCCCTGGCCGAGGTGCCCGAGGGAGCGGATGAGACCGACAATGTCGAACTGCGCCGCTGGGGCACCCCGCGCGATTTCGACTTTGCCCCGCGCGAGCATTACGACCTGCCCGCCGCCAGACCGGGGATGGATTTCGAGACGGCCGCCAAGCTGTCGGGCAGTCGGTTCGTGCTGCTGCGCGGCGCGATGGCGCGGCTGCACCGGGCGCTGGCGCAGTTCATGCTGGACCTGCACACGACCGAACATGGCCTGACCGAGACGATGACGCCGGTTCTTGTGCGGGACGAGGCGATGTATGGCACGAACCAGCTGCCGAAATTCGCCGAGGACAGCTATCAGACCACCAATGGCTGGTGGCTGATCCCGACGTCGGAGGTGACGCTGACCAATACGGTCGCCGGCGACATTCTTGATGAGGGCGCCCTGCCGATCCGGATGACGGCGCACACGCTCTGCTTCCGGTCCGAGGCGGGGTCGGCTGGCAAGGACACGGCCGGGATGCTGCGCCAGCACCAGTTCGAGAAGGTGGAGATGGTGAGCATCACCACCCCGGAGACGAGCCTTGAGGAACATGAGCGCATGACCCGCTGCGCCGAGACGGTGCTCGAACGGCTTGGCCTGCCCTATCGCACGGTCGTCCTTTGCACCGGCGACATGGGGTTCGGCGCGCAAAAGACCCACGACATCGAGGTCTGGCTGCCCGGGCAGAACTGCTACCGCGAGATTTCCTCGGTCTCGGTCTGCGGCGATTTCCAGGCGCGCCGCATGAACGCGCGCTATCGCCCCGCAGGCGGCAAGCCCGAATTCGTCCATACGCTGAACGGGTCGGGGCTGGCGGTGGGGCGCTGCCTGATCGCGGTCCTGGAGAACGGGCAGCAGGCGGACGGCTCGGTGCATCTGCCGCAGGCGCTGCATCCGTGGATGGGCGGCAAGACCCGGATCACGGCCCAAGGCGTGCTGGAATAGGGAACGTGCCCTCCCGCCCGTCTTCACGGCGCGGGCGCGCCGTTCATCCCGTTGGGCCGGGCGCCGCTGCGCGGCGCAGGGCGCAGGCGACATGGGAGGGAACAAGCTGCGGGGCTGGGGCGTCCTTCCGGGATGAAGCATCGTGCCAAGGCCATCTTCCTCGTTCTTGCGGCGCTTGCCTTTGCGGCGGCACCTGCCCTTTCGCCTGGCTTTGACGGGTTCGACCCCGACCGGTTCCCGGTGCCGCAGCTTGACCCGCCGGTGCAGCCTGCAGGGTGGGCCTTTGCGATCTGGGGGCCGATCTACCTGTTGCTGGTGTCCCATGCGGCCTACGGGCTGTGGCGGCACCGGGACGACCCGGCCTGGGACGATCTGCGCTGGCCCCTGATCCTTAGCCTCGGGGTGGGCAGCCTGTGGCTCGCGGTCGCGAATGTCAGCCCGATCATCGCCACGGTTCTGATCTGGGTGATGCTGGTCAGCGCGCTGGCAGCACTTGTGCTGTCACCGGGGCGCCATCTGGTCACCGATGCGGGCGCGAGCCCCGCCCCTGCCGCGAACCGCTGGCTTGGGCGCGTGCCGATCGGGCTTTATACCGGGTGGCTGACGGCGGCAAGCTGGGTGTCGATAGGGCTTCTGCTGGGCGGCTGGGGCGTGCTGGGGCCGGTCACGGCGGCACTGGTCGCGCTGCCGTTGGCGATCGCCTTTGCCGCGATCTTTCAGCTTTGGCTGGGGCGCGCGCCGGAATACGGGCTGACGGTGATCTGGGCGCTGGCCGGACTGGTCGCCGCGAACTGGTCCCGCGCGCCCGCCATCGCGGCGCTCGCTGCGGTGGGCATCCTTGTCATGGGCGTGATCCTGCTGCGCCTCGGGAACCTGCGCACCGAGAGATGGGGACCCGAGCGATAAGGGCCTAATGCAGCCGCCGGCGCACATGGCGCAGGCCCAGCCACACGCCCAGAACGACGGGCGGCACCAGCGCCGCGATCGTCACCTCTTTGGCGATCCCCAGCGCGACGGTCAGCGGATAGATCAGGTAGCCGGCGATCCCCAGCGCGTAATAGCTGATCGCGACCACCGACAGCCCCTCGACCGTGTGCTGAAGCCGGAGTTGCAGATCCGCCCGCCGGTCCATGCTGGCCAGCACCTTCTGGTTCTGGGCGGAACGCTCCACATCGACGCGGGTCCGGAGCAGTTCGGCCGCGCGCACGGCCCGTTCCGCCAGCAGGTTCAGCCGCGCCTCGGCCGCCTTGACCGTTCGCATGGCCGGGTCAAAGCGGCGCATCATGAATTCCGCGAATGTCTGCCCGCCCCGGTGACGTTCCTCGCGCAGGACAGCGATGCGCTGGTTGACCAGCGCCTCATAGGCCGCCGTCGCGCCAAAGCGGAACGAGGAATGCACGAGCAGCGTCTCAAGCTCGGACGAGATCGCAAGGAGATCGTTCAACGTATCCTCTGCGCTGCGGTTGTCGCCGCTCATGTCCGCGACAAGCCCCGAGAGCCGCACATCGAGCGCCCCCATCCGCGGCGCCAGCGCCCGGGCGCGGGCCAGCCCGAGCATCGACATGCTCTTGTAGGTCTCGATCTCGCAAAGACGCTGCACGATGCGCCCGACCCGCCGCTCGCCGCAATCGGGGCGCACAAAGATGGCCATGCGCATGTGGCCGGCCGGATCGATCCGGAAATCGGCCGCGATGATCGCAGCGCCGTCGATCACCCGGGCGGCGGCAAGGCTTTCGGGCACGAACCAGTCCGCAAGCTTACGGGCGATCCCGGCCTCGTCCTCGGGCATGAAATCGACCCGGATGAGGATCGAGGTCACGCGGCTTCCCGGCGCCGCCGCCAGCCAGTCCGCCGGAAAGACGTCAAAACCCGCCGGGTCGAAGGGGCGTGGCGAGAGCCCCTGCGCAAAGGCGGTGTAGGTCACGAATTCGGTGTGGTTTTCCCATTTCAGGCTGTGGCGCCCGATATCGCCGAAATAATGCGTGGCATCGGGTGCGGGATGGGCCGCCGCGTGACGATCCAGCAGGTCGGTCAGATGCGCCCGGTCGCGGGCCCGGTCGCGCCCCGCCGCATCCTGCGGTTCCTTGACGGCAAGGAAAACGGCCTCGCACGGGGCACGAAGCGCCGGAAAGGGCCGGGCGTGAAGCTCGTTCGCCAGCGCATAGCGCAGCGGATGGTCGTCGATCTGTGCCATTGGCCTGCCCGCGAGAGATCCGGCGCCATCATCAGCGAAGGGGCCGCGCTTTTCAACGCGGCCCCTTTGCATACTGTCGCATGGCGTGTTTCCTGCAACGCCCCTCGCGTCACTCGATCATCGGCAGCAGCGCGTCGATCGACTTTTTGGCGTCGCCATAGAACATCCGCGTGTTTTCCTTGTAGAACAGCGGGTTCTCGATCCCGGAATAGCCGGTGCCCTGCCCGCGTTTCGACACGAAGACCTGCTTGGCCTTCCAGACCTCCAGCACCGGCATCCCGGCGATGGGGCTGTTCGGGTCTTCCTGCGCGGCCGGGTTCACGATGTCGTTCGAGCCGATGACGATGGCCACATCCGTTTCCGGAAAATCCTCGTTGATCTCATCCATTTCCAGCACGATGTCATAGGGGACCTTGGCCTCGGCCAGAAGCACGTTCATGTGCCCCGGCAGGCGGCCTGCAACGGGATGGATCGCAAAGCGCACGTTCTTGCCCTTGGCACGCAGCTTGCGCGTGAGTTCCGACACCGATTGCTGCGCCTGCGCGACGGCCATCCCGTATCCCGGCACGATCACCACGCTGTCGGCATCGTTCAGCGCCGCCGCCACGCCATCGGCATCGATGGCGATCTGTTCGCCCTCGATCGCCGCCGCGGGGCCGGTGGTGCCGCCGAAACCACCCACGATCACGCTGACAAAGCTGCGGTTCATGGCCTTGCACATGATGTAGGACAGGATCGCACCCGACGAACCGACCAGCGCCCCCACCACGATCAGGAGATCGTTCGAAAGCGAAAAGCCGATGGCCGCCGCCGCCCAGCCGGAATAGCTGTTCAGCATCGACACCACGACCGGCATGTCCGCCCCGCCGATGCCCATGATCAGGTGATAGCCGATGAAGAGCGCGGCCAGCGTCATGACGATCAGCGCAAAGGGCGAGCCGGTCTGAAGATAGACGATCAGCAGGATCAGCGAGATCGCCGCCGCCGCCGCGTTCAGGAGATGCCCGCCCGGCAGTTTCGTGGCTTTGGTATCGACCTTGCCGGCCAGCTTGCCAAAGGCCACGACCGAGCCGGTGAATGTCACCGCGCCGATGAAGACGCCGAGGAAGGTCTCGACCCGCAGGATCGAAACCTCGACCGGCGATTTATGGGCAAGCACGCCGGCAAATCCGTCCAGAAGGGCGCGCGCCGCCGGGTCCATCGCCAGAACGCGGCCAAGTTCGAAATGGGTGTTGAAGCCGATCAGTACCGCCGCCAGACCGACGAGCGAGTGCATGGCAGCGACAAGCTGCGGCATCTCGGTCATCTGGACGCGCTGCGCGACGGTCCAGCCGATGACGCCGCCGCCGGCGATCAGGATCAGCGACAAAAGCCACAGGCCCGACCCCGGACCGATCAGCGTTGCGATGACCGCAAGCGCCATGCCGGCGATACCGTACCAGACGGCGCGCTTGGCGCTTTCCTGTCCCGAAAGCCCGCCCAGCGAGAGGATGAACAGGATGGCCGCAACGACATAGGCGGCCGTGGTGAATCCAAAATCCATGACCCTGTGTTTCCCCTTCAGGATTTCTGGAACATGGCGAGCATGCGCCGTGTCACGAGGAAGCCGCCGAAGATGTTGATCCCGGCCATGAAGATCGCCAGCGCCGAAAGCAGGATCACGAGGAACGACCCCGACCCCACCTGCATCAGCGCCCCAAGGATGATGATCGACGAAATTGCGTTCGTGACCGACATCAGCGGCGTGTGAAGGCTGTGCGAGACGTTCCAGATCACCTGGAAGCCGACGAACACGGCCAACACGAAGACGATGAAATGCTGCATGAAGCTGGCCGGCGCGACAAGGCCAAGGCCCAGCAGCAGCACCGCGCCAACGCCAAGCAGTGTCACCTGGTTCACCGTCTGCTTGCGGAAGGCAGCGGTTTCGGCCGCGCGCCGTTCCTCTGGCGTCAGTTCCTTTGGCCGCTCTTTCGGTCTGGCGGCGGCGATGGCCGCGACCTTGGGTGGCGGCGGCGGGAAGGTGATCTCGCCGGCATGTGTCACGGTCGCGCCGCGGATCACGTCATCTTCCATGTTGTGGTTGATGACGCCGTCCTTGGCCGGCGTCAGGTCCGTCAGCATGTGCCGGATATTCGTGGAATAAAGCGTCGAGGACTGCGCGGCCATCCGGCTGGGGAAATCGGTGTAGCCGATGATCGTGACGCCATTGTCGCTCACAATCTTCTGGTCGGGCACCGTCAGGTCGCAGTTGCCGCCGCGTTCCGCCGCAAGATCGACGACGACAGAGCCCGGCTTCATGGCCTTGACCATGTCTTCCAGCCAGAGCTTCGGCGCATCGCGCCCGGGGATCAGCGCCGTGGTGATGACGATGTCCATGTCGGGGGCAAGCTCGCGGAATTTCTCAAGCTGCTTTTCCCGGAATTCGGGGCTCGACGGGGCGGCGTAACCGCCGGTGGCGGCGCCGTCCTGGTTGTCCTCGAAGTCGAGGAACACGAATTCCGCGCCCATCGACTCGATCTGTTCTGCCACCTCCGGGCGCACGTCGAAGGCATAAGTGATCGCGCCAAGGCTTGTCGCGGTGCCGATCGCGGCAAGACCCGCGACGCCCGCGCCCACCACCAGCACCTTGGCCGGGGGCACCTTGCCCGCCGCCGTCACCTGACCGGTGAAGAAGCGGCCAAAGTTGTTGCCCGCCTCGATCACCGCGCGGTAGCCGGCGATATTCGCCATCGAGGACAGCGCGTCCATCTTTTGCGCCCGGCTGATGCGCGGCACCATGTCCATGGCGATGACGGTCGCGCCCTTGTCCCGCGCGCGGTCCAGAAGCGCGCCATTCTGCGCCGGATAGAAGAAGGAAATCAGCGTCTGCCCGGACCGCAGCAGGTCTACCTCGGCCTCCGAGGGCGGACGGACCTTGGCGACGATATCCACCGCCGCGTAAAGCGCCGCGGCATCCGGCAGCACGGTGACGCCCGCCGCTGCATAGGCGGTATCGGCAAAGCCGGCCTTTGCCCCTGCGCCCGCCTCGACAAAACACTCATGCCCCAGCTTTTGCAGCTGCAGCGCGCTGTCGGGGGTCATGGCCACACGGGCCTCCCCGTCGAACTGTTCCCTCGGTGCCCCGATCTTCAAGCCCTTGTCCCCCTTCTGAACCGCAGCCCTGTCCTGCTGCCCCTGCTGCCCGCCCACATAACATTGCGCAAGAAAGTTTCACAAGCCGGACGTGCCCTTTACGGCAAGCGCCGGTTACGCCGCGTCGCAGCGCCAGTTTATGCCCCGGAAACCGGCTTGACGAAAGGGGGCATGGCACGTCAAAGCGGATCGGCAAAAGGGGGCCCCGATGACCGATTTCGCCGCGACCAAGGCCATGTTCCACCTGCCCGGGGGTGTGATCTATCTCGACGGCAATTCGCTGGGCCCGCTGCCGCTGGCGGCACCCGCGCGGGTCGGCGCAATGATGCAGCAGGAATGGGGCGACATGCTGATCACCGCCTGGAACAAGGCGGGCTGGATGGACCAGCCCCGCCGGCTGGGCGACCGGATCGGACGGCTGATCGGTGCGGAACCGGGCAGCGTCGTGCTGGGCGACACGCTGTCGATCAAGGTCTATCAGGCGCTCGCCTCGGCGCTGGAAATGCGGCCCGACCGCCCGGTGATCCTGTCGGACAGCGGCAACTTTCCGTCGGATCTCTATATGGCCGAGGGGCTGATCCGGAGCCTTGGCCGGGGACACGAGTTGCGCGTCGTGGCGCCCGAGGATCTGGCCGATGCCGTCGATGACAGCGTGGCCGCGCTCTTGGTGACCGAGGTCGATTATCGCACCGGGCGACGTCACGATCTGGCCGACCTGACGGCGCGCACCCATCGGGCGGGGGCGCTGGCGATCTGGGATCTTGCCCATTCGGCGGGTGCGCTGCCCGTTGCCGTCGCCGAAGAAGGCGCCGATTTCGCGGTCGGCTGCACCTATAAATACCTCAATTCCGGCCCCGGCGGCCCGGCCTTCATCTATGTCGCGCCGCGCCATGCGGACCATGTGCGCCCCGCCCTTTCCGGCTGGCTGGGGCATGAGGCGCCTTTTGCCTTTGACCCCGCCTATCGCCCCGCGCCAGGGGTTGAGCGGATGCGCGTCGGAACGCCCCCGATCCTGCAACTGGCGGCGCTGGAGGCCGCGCTGGATATCTGGGACGGCGTGGACATGGACGCCCTGCGCCGGGCCTCGCTGGCACTGACCGACCGCTTCATCGCCGGGGTCGAGGCCGCCTGCCCCGCCCTTACGCTCGTGACCCCCCGGGATCATGCGCAGCGGGGCAGCCAGGTGAGTTTCCGCCATCCCGATGGCTATGCGATCATGCAGGCGCTGATCGCGCGCGGTCTGATCGGCGATTTCCGCGCGCCGGATATCCTGCGCTTTGGCTTCACGCCCCTTTACATCGACGCGGGTGACGTGGACCGCGCCGTCGCGGTTCTGGCTGAGGTCATGGAACAGAGGCTCTGGGACAGGCTCGAATATCGCGAAAGGCGCCGGGTCACCTGATCTTAACCGGATCGGAACCCAAAGCTGCCACCAAGGCGTTGACAGGGAAACGCATCTGTCCCGCACTGGATCTGACGATGATCGACCGCCGTTCCCTCTGCCTCATGCTCATGGCGCTGCCCGTCGCGGGCTGCGTGGAACCCCCGCCCCCGCCGCCGGTGCTGGAACCGATTTCCTACGCCGCCCGCCGCGACGGCGCGTTCACCATTCCGGCCGTGCCCATCGAACAGGTGCCCGAGGCGTTTCACCGCCAGATCGTGCCGATGCAGTCGGAACATCCGCCGGGCACGATGATCGTCGATACGAACACAAGGCATCTCTATCTGCTGATGGAGAACGATTATGCCCTGCGCTACGGAATCGGGGTCGGGCGCGACGGCTTTGGCTGGCGGGGCGCGACGGATGTCTTTGCGCGCCGGTCCTGGCCGACCTGGACGCCCCCGCCGGAAATGATCCGCCGTCAGCCGGAACTCGCCCGCTGGGCGGACGGACAGCCGGGCGGGCCCCGCAATCCGCTGGGCGCGCGGGCGATCTACCTCGCCATCGACGGGCGCGACACGGGCTACCGCATCCACGGCACCCCGGAATGGCAGTCGATCGGTCAGGCCAGTTCGTCGGGCTGTTTCCGGATGATAAACCACGATGTCGTCGACCTGTTCGACCGGGTGCGCGCCGGCGCAACCGTCATCGTGGTCTGATCGGCCAAAGGCCTCAGGCCGACAGGCGACCCGGTTGCCGCCGGCTGCGCGCAAACGCGTGCGCCGCCTGTCCGAAGGCCGAGAAAAGCGGGCGCGACACCGGATCGTTCGCGGCGTTCCATTCCGGGTGCCACTGAACCGACAGCGTGAAACCCGGCGCGCCTTCCACATGGATCGCCTCGGGCGTGCCGTCGGGGGCCTTGCCCTCGATCACGATGCGGCGCCCGGCTGTCTTGATCCCCTGCCCGTGCAGCGTGTTGGTCATCACCTCTTCCGCGCCCAGCAGGCGGTGAAAGACCCCGCCAGCCGTCAGGCGTACGGAATGGCGCAGCGCGAATTTCTCTTCAAGCGTACCATCAGGGGGCATCCGGTGGTTCATCCGCCCCGGCAGGTCGCGGATTTCGGGATAGAGCGTCCCGCCCATGGCCACGTTGACCTCCTGGAAACCACGGCAGATGCCGAAAAACGGCTGGCCCCTCTCCACGCAGGCCCGGACAAGCGGCAGCGTCACCCCGTCGCGCGCCCGGTCAAAGGTACCATGCGCCTCGGTCGGGGGCTCGCCATATTCCTCGGGGTGGACATTCGGGCGCCCGCCGGTCAGCAGAAACCCGTCGCAGGCATCAAGCAGTTCATTGACCGAGACATAGCGCGGATCGGCGGGAATGATGAGCGGGATGCAACCCGCAACCTCTGCCACCGCCTGGGTGTTCATGGTGCCCCCCGCATGGGCCGGGTACTGATCGTTTATCAGAAAGCTGTTCGATATGATGCCTATGACGGGCCGGTTCATGCTTACCCCCGGATTTGGACCCAGAATAAGCATGGCCGCCGCCCCGGTCCATGGGGCAGCGGCACGTTTTTCATCACGGTTTTACAAATCGCCCGTGGTTTCGGCGCCAAGCGGCAAAAGAAGGCGCCCACGATATTCGTAGCTATCGAGTCAGTTCGCGGGCGCGTTCGGCTGGCCATCAGCGGGCGGCGTGGTGCCTTCGGGGACCAGCGGATCCTCGACCAGCGGGTCGGCCGCCGGATCGACGACCGGGGGTGCGGGTTCCGAAGTTGCGGGCGGCGGCGCGATCGCGTCGCCCTGCATCTCGGGCGAGGTGGCGGTAAAAGGCTCGGTCGTGGTGGGTTCACCGGTCCGGCCATCGATCTGGGTCGCGGCGCCCTGCGGGCCGTCGGATTCCACCGCCTCTTCAGCGGGCCAGTAGACGAGGATGAGGAAAACGAAGATGACTGCGATCACGCCCATCCCCACCAGAGGAACGATATGCCGCCGTTTCTGCTTGTTGAGGTTGGTATCGGGTGCCGACACGTCTGTCTCCTTGATATGTGGTGCAAATTCGTTCACGGACGACGGGTCGCCCGGGTTGCGAAGCAAATCCTACAGGCATAACGTCAGGGCGCGCGCCGGGTTCCGGTGAACCCGCAGGAGGAAGATGATGAAGGACGCAGGCCCGCAGGCAATCCATCTCTCTGACTATGCGCCGCCGCCATGGCTGGTCGAGACGGTCCATCTGACCTTCCGGCTCGACCCGCAGTCGACGCGCGTGCTGTCACGCATCCGGTTCCGCCGCAATCCGGCGGTTCCGGGCGACCACGACCTCTGGCTCGACGGCGAAAAGCTGACGCTGACGCGTGCGGCCATTGACGGCCAGCCGCTGGACCTTGTGCCCGAGAGCACCGGCCTGCGCGTCCCGGCAGCCTTGCTTCCGGCCGACGGGTTCGAATGGACCGCCGAGGTCAGCATCGCGCCCGCCGAGAATACCACGCTCATGGGGCTTTACATGTCCAAGGGCATGTATTGCACCCAATGCGAGGCCGAGGGCTTTCGCAAGATCACCTATTACCCCGACCGGCCCGATGTCATGGCACGGTTCCATGTCCGGATCGAGGGCGACCTGCCCGTCCTGTTGTCGAACGGAAACCCCGCCGGGTCGGGCGATGGCTGGGCGGAATGGGAAGACCCCTGGCCCAAGCCGTCCTATCTGTTCGCGCTGGTCGCAGGCGATCTGGTGGCCCATTCTGGCAGCTTCACCACCGCGTCGGGGCGGGATGTCGCGCTCAATATCTGGGTGCGCCCGGGGGATGAGACGAAATGCGCCTATGCGCTCGACTCCCTGATCCGGTCGATGCGCTGGGACGAAGAGGTCTATGGCCGCGAATACGACCTCGACGTCTTCAACATCGTCGCCGTGGACGATTTCAACATGGGCGCGATGGAGAACAAGGGGCTGAACATCTTCAACTCCCGCTATGTTCTGGCCAGCCCGGAAACCGCGACCGATCAGGATTACGAGAATATCGAGCGCATCATCGCCCATGAATATTTCCACAACTGGACCGGCAACCGCATCACCTGCCGCGACTGGTTCCAGCTATGCCTCAAGGAAGGGCTGACGGTTTATCGCGACCAGCAGTTCAGCGGCGACATGCGCAGCCATGCAGTCAAGCGGATCGAGGATGTGCTGACCCTGCGCACCCGCCAGTTCCGCGAGGATGGCGGCCCGCTGGCCCATAACGTGCGACCCGAAAGCTATGTGGAGATCAACAATTTCTACACCGCCACGGTCTATGAAAAAGGGGCAGAGGTCATCGGAATGCTGCGCAGGCTGGTCGGTGCCGATGCCTATGATGCGGCGCTGCGGCTTTATTTCGAGCGCCATGACGGGCAGGCCTGCACGATAGAGGACTGGATCGCGGTGTTCGAGGATGCGACCCATCGCGACCTGTCGCAGTTCAAGCGCTGGTATACGCAGGCCGGCACGCCGCGCCTGCGCGTGTCCGAGGATTGGGACGATGGCACGCTGACGCTTACCTTCCGTCAGTGGGTCCCGCCCACCCCCGGCCAACCGCTGAAAGAGGCGATGCCCATTCCGGTCGCGCTTGGCCTTCTGGCGCCGGACGGAACCGAGGTGCAGCCGACCGTCGTGCTGGAACTGACCGACCCGGAACAGAGCTTCCGGTTCGAGGGGCTGGCAGAACGGCCGGTCCCGTCGATCCTGCGCGGCTTTTCCGCGCCGGTCATTCTGGAACGCGACCAGTCGGTCGAGGAACGTGCCTTTCTTCTGGCGCATGACACCGACCCCTTCAACCGGTGGGAAGCCGGGCGCAGCCTGGCGCGCGACGTTCTGGCAGATATGGCGACGAATGGCTCCGAGCCGCCGCAGCTTTTCTTTGACGGGCTGCGGTCGCTGCTGGGCGACCGGACGCTCGACCCGGCCTTCGTGGCGCTGGCGCTTCGGCTCCCGTCGGAAGAGGCGATTGCGGAGCATCTGCATGGGCAGGGGCATACGCCCGACCCGGCCGCGATCCACACCGCACGGCGGCGGCTGTCGCTGCTGCGGGCGCAGGATCTGGCCGCCGATCTGGGGTGCCGGTATCATGAAATGATGGTGCCCGGCCCCTATTCCCCCGATGCAGGCCCCGCCGGACGCCGCGCCCTGCGCAACGCAGCGCTGGCCGCGCTGTCCCAACTGGACGGTGGGGCGCGGGCGGCCGAGCAGTTTTACGGCGCCGACAACATGACCGAACAGCTTGCGGCGCTTTCGGCGCTGCTTGAAATCGGGGCGGGCGAAACCGAACTGGCGGCCTTCCACGACCGCTGGAAGGGCGACCGGCTGGTCATGGACAAGTGGTTCAGCCTTCAGGCCATGCTTGCCCCGCCCGACCGTGCGGCCAGCGTCGCCCGCACCCTTGCCGGTCATCCCGCCTTCGACTGGAAGAACCCGAACCGGTTCCGGGCGCTGATCGGCGGCCTTGCGGCGAATGCGGCGGGCTTTCACGACCCCTCGGGCGACTGCTATCGCTTTGTCGCCGACTGGCTTCTGCGGCTCGACCCGCTCAACCCGCAGATGGCCGCGCGCATGTCCACCGCGTTCGAGACCTGGGGACGCTATGACGGCGGGCGCCAGACCCTGATCCGGCAAGAGCTTTCGCGGATCGAGGCGACCGAAGGGCTGAGCCGCGACCTGCGCGAGATGGTGATGCGGATGCTTGGCTGAATCCCGCCGGCGCGGGGGGCCGGGGACAAGGAAATTTCCCCGCCCCCTCGACAAAGTTCGACGATGTCATAGCTTTGTGAGGAAGCTGCGACAGTTTGGCGCCCTGCAAAGATGCCAGTGATGATGAAAGATCGAATCGACCCCCTGATCGCGGAACGCGCGCCCTGGCTTTTCAGCGGGCGCCCCCATCACGCGATGGCCCTGCGGCTGTTGTCCTCGATGTTGGGATATGGCCGCACCATCCGGATCGCGGACGAAATCCGCGACCTGCCCACGCCCTATATCATGGCGCAGATGGCGCGCATGATCGCCCGCCAGGTGACGGTGAGCGGGCTTGAAAACCTGCCCCGTCAGGGCCCTGCGCTGGTCGTGGCGAACCATCCGACCGGGATTGCGGACGGGATAATCCTGCATTCGCTGCTCGCGCCGCTGCGTCCGGACCTGTTCTTTTACGCCAACCGCGACATCCTGCGCGTCCTGCCGCAGATGGAAGATCTGATAGCCCCGGTGGAATGGCGCGCGGAAAAGCGCAGCCGCGCCAAGACCCGTGAAACGATGGAATATACCCGCCGCGCGATCGAGGCCGGGCGGCTTGGCGTGATCTTTCCGTCGGGGCGGCTGGCGCAACGGCGCGGGCTTCGGCTGCACGAACGTCCCTGGATGACCTCGGCGGCGATGATCGCGCGCAAGTTCGATCTGCCGGTCGTGCCGATCAATATCCGGGCGCGGAATTCCTCGCTGTTCTACCTCTTTGACCTCATCCACCCGACGCTGCGCGACATCACGCTGTTCCATGAGACGCTGAACAAGCATCGTCAGCCCTTTGCGGTGACCGTGGGTGTCCCGGTGGCGCCGGACCGCTTGCCGGAAAACGCGCAGGACGGCATCGACCTCTTGCGGCATGAGACGCTGCGGCTGGGCGGAAGCCATGCGCCGGCGGTGTCCATCGTGCAGATGACGGGCCTGCCGCAATGGCTGCGCCGTCCGGTCCAGACCAGCGGAACAGCCTGAGGGGGAACCGGGGGCGCGCCCCAGTGTTGAGGGAATGATCCCCAAACCCCAAGCGGAGCACTCCCATGCTGATACGTCTGCTGATCCTCGGTTTCGCCTATGTCACGATCCGCAACTGGCTGCAGCCGGACCGCCGTGAAGCTGTGGCCCGGTCTGAAAGGCTGCGTCCCCTGCCCTGAAGGTCAGGCGCGGCGCTGGCAGTAATTCTGGCTGGACGTCCAGCGCGCGATCTCGGCGCGCTTGCTGGCATCCCGCATCGGCATCCAGTCGGCGGCGACACCGCCCCATGCGCCGGGGCGGCCTGCGACGACGCCCGTGCGCGAGACCTGACGCGACGCGATGCGGATCGCGCAGGACAGGTTGGCGGCCCCGTCGTAAAGGCCGCTGCCTGTCGCGGCACAGCCATAGTTCCGCGCGGTATCGGGCGAGATCTGCAGCAGGCCACGGTAGCGTCCACCAGCACCCGCAGCCTCGGGGCGCCAGGTGCTTTCATACCGGGCCAACGCCGACATGAGGCCCACCCAGAACGCCGCGCGATCCTCTTCCGAGGCGCTCGCATAGCCGGGGCAGAAAGTCTCGATATCCGCAGGCAGGGTGGCAGGCAGCGCCGCGCCGTGGCTTTCGACTGCGTCAAGCGCGGCCCGGGTCCAGAGCTCGGCCTCGGGGCGGTGATCCCAGCGCGTCACGGGAAGGGCGGTGCTTTCGCTTTGCTCGACGGTCGCGCCACAGGCGGCCGGCAGAGCGATGACCATGGCCAGAATGGCGCGGCGGAGGATCTTGGCAGGAAACATCGGTAACCCGTGTCAGCACCGCAGCCCGTTGCGCGGCTTGCGGACGATGCAGAGAACCCCGCCCTACATCAACAACCCAGTTTCAGGCACGGCGCGCCATTGGCGGAAAGCCGCGAGAGCGTCGGCGGAATCCTGCACATGGGGCGCCGGTGCGGGCGCCGGTGCGGCGGCTCTTGCCCCGTTCGGGCGCCTGCCCTAGAACAGCGCAAGCCCGAAAGGATGACCGATGCTTGACCTTGCCTATAAATCCCCCGAACCCAAAGTGATCGCCGGCGCCAAGGACGATTGGGAACTCGTGATCGGGATGGAGGTGCATGCCCAGGTCGCGTCGAATGCCAAGCTCTTCTCGGGGGCCTCGACCGCTTTTGGGGCCGAGCCGAATTCCAACGTCTCCTTTGTCGACGCGGCGATGCCGGGGATGCTGCCGGTCATCAACGAGTTCTGCGTCGAACAGGCGGTGCGGACGGGCTTGGGGCTGAAGGCGCAGATCAACCTCTTTTCGGCCTTCGACCGCAAGAACTACTTTTACCCCGATCTGCCGCAGGGCTACCAGATCAGCCAGCTTTACCACCCCATCGTGGGTGAGGGTGAGATCCTCGTGGACATGGCGCCCGGCATCGCGCGCCGCGTGCGGATCGAGCGCATCCACCTTGAGCAGGACGCGGGCAAGTCGATCCACGACATGGACCCGAACATGTCCTTCGTGGACCTGAACCGCACCGGCGTCGCCCTGATGGAAATCGTGAGCCGCCCCGACATTCGCGGCCCCGAAGAGGCCGCGGCCTATGTGGTCAAGCTGCGCCAGATGCTGCGTTACCTTGGCACCTGCGACGGCAACATGCAGAACGGCAACCTGCGCGCCGACGTGAACGTGTCCGTCTGCCGCCCCGGCGCCTATGAGAAATTCATCGAAACGGGCGATTTCGGCTATCTGGGCACGCGCTGCGAGATCAAGAACATGAACTCCATGCGCTTCATCCAGCAGGCAATCGAATATGAGGCCCGTCGCCAGATCGCCATCATCGAGGATGGGGGCACGGTGGTGCAGGAAACGCGGCTCTATGACCCGGACAAGGGCGAAACCCGCTCGATGCGGTCCAAGGAAGAGGCGCATGACTATCGCTACTTCCCCGATCCCGACCTGCTGCCGCTGGAACTGGAGCAGGCCTGGGTCGACGACATCGCGGCGTCCTTGCCCGAACTGCCGGATGAAAAGAAGGCGCGGTTCGTGCTGAACTACGGCATGACGGAATATGACGCGGGCGTCCTGACCGCCGAGGCCGAGAATGCGGCCTTTTTCGAAGAGGTCGCCACTGGCCGCGACGGCAAGCAAGCCGCGAACTGGGTCATCAACGAACTCTTTGGCCGGCTGAACAAGCAGGGACTGACGGTGGCGGAAAGCCCCGTTTCGGCGGCGCAGCTTGGCGGGGTTCTGGACCTGATGGCCAAGGGCGACATCTCGGGCAAGATCGCCAAGGACCTCTTTGAGATCCTCTGGTCCGAAGGCGGCGACCCGGCAGAAATCGTCGAGTCGCGCGGGATGAAGCAGGTGACGGATACCGGCGCCATCGAGGCCGCGGTGGATGAGATCATCGCAGCCAACCCGGCGCAGGTCGAAAAGGCCAAGGCCAATCCCAAGCTTGCGGGCTGGTTCGTGGGTCAGGTGCTCAAGGCGACGGGCGGCAAGGCGAACCCCGCGCTGGTGAATGAACTGGTGGCAAAGAAACTCGGCAACTGACGCAGGCCCTTGCGCGTTGAGATATCGGGCGCGTCCGGCGGGGCCCGTGTTACACTGCCGGAACCAAGGAGTCGGGCCATGGCACGTTACGAATACAAGGTGATCCCCGCCCCCGTCCGGGGGGCCAAGCTGCGCGGCGTGCGGGATGAGCGGGAACGCTTTGCCCAGACGATCAGCCAGGTGATGAACGACATGGCGCTGCAGGGCTGGGAATATCAGCGTGCCGAGACGCTCCCCTGCGAGGAACGCAAGGGCCTGTTCAAGCGGGAAACCTCTTACCAGAACCTTCTGGTGTTTCGCCGTGCGCAGCATGACGAAGCCCAGGACGCCGTCTTGTCCGACACACCGCGCCTGAAGGAGCCCGCGCTGGAACGGCACAGCCCCGCGGCCGAGTTCCGCGAGCCGCAGGTTCAGCCCGTCGCACCGCCTCCGCAAGCGCATGGGTCCGCCGCGCCTTCTCCGGCGGCGGCTGCAGCCTCGCTCCGCCCGGATGCGGAAGACGGACGCGCGCCGCGTCTTGGCCCGATCCGCCCGGCGCGTCCTGCGGCGAAACAGGCCACCATAACGCCGATCCAGCGCATCCAGCCCGAGGGCCCGACCCCGCGCGGCGAGTGACCGCGCGGCTCGCCCATCAGGCGTCGATATCCAGCGACAGCGCGTGAATCCGGTCGATGACCGGCTGTCCCAGTGCCGCATGAACCGCGCGGTGGCGCGCGACCCGGGACATGCCCTTGAACACGTCCGCGCGGATCAACACATTGAAATGGGTCTCGCCACCCTCGCGCCAGCCGCCATGGCCGCGGTGGGACTCACTGTCGTCGACGACTTCCAGCTGACGCGGTGAGAAAGCGGCCTGCAGCGCAGCGTGAATTTGATCGCTGAGTTTCATTTTTTCCTGTCAACCCCTTCAACACACCGCGCAAAGGCTTAGACTGCTGCGTCCGAGTCGAAAAGGGCCTCTCCGATGACAAGTCGATCGCCATTTGATTTTGACATGCGCGTTTCCAGCGACAAAAAGCGGCGCAACAAGGGAAAGCGTGGCATGTCCGGCGCGTTCGAGACGTCGACGCGGAAATGCGAAAGCCCCGGCTGCAACGAGGTCGGGCAATATCGCGCGCCGCGCTCGCCCGAGCGGCTGGATGAATATTACTGGTTCTGCAAGGACCATGTGCGCGAATACAATACCAAGTGGAACTTCTTCACCGGCCAGACCGAAGAGGAATTCCAGAAGTTCATGAACACCGACCGCGTCTGGGGCCGGGAGACGAAACCGATGCGCGAAGACAGCCGCTCCTGGGCGCGGCTGGGCATCGAGGACCCGCACAGCTTTCTGGGCGAGAAGGCCACCCCGAACCCGGCTGCGGCCGCCGCGCAGGCCCGGCGCCTGCCGCCCACGGAACGCCGCGCGATCGAGATCCTGGAGGCCCGCGATCACTGGACCCGCACCGAGATCCGCAAGCAGTACAAGAGCCTTGTGAAGGACCTGCACCCGGACATGAACGGCGGCAACCGCGACGACGAGGACCGCCTGCAAGAGGTCGTCTGGGCCTGGGACCAGATCAAGGACAGCCGCAACTTCCGCGACTGATCGCAGCCCGCCCTTGCGGGGGCGACGGATATGTTTACACAAAGCGGGTGACGGCACGCGCGGCTAAAGAGGACACGATGGCGGACGGAACGATGGAGAAGATGGGCAAACCGACCGAGGAGCTTTCGGTCCGCGATGTGTTCGGCATCGAAAGCGACATGGTCGTCAAGGGCTTTGCCGAACGCAGCGACCGCGTTCCGGATATCGACACCACCTACAAGTTCGACCGGGACACCACGCTCGCCATCCTTGCCGGGTTCCAGTACAACCGCCGCGTGATGATCCAGGGCTATCACGGCACCGGGAAATCGAGCCATATCGAACAGGTTGCGGCACGGCTCAACTGGCCCTGCGTACGCGTGAACCTCGACAGCCATGTCAGCCGGATCGACCTGATCGGCAAGGACGCGATCAAGCTGGTCGACGGCAAGCAGGTGACCCAGTTCCAGGAGGGCATCCTGCCCTGGGCGCTCCGCAACCCCTGTGCCATCGTCTTTGACGAATACGATGCCGGCCGCGCCGATGTGATGTTCGTGATTCAGCGGGTTCTGGAAACCGACGGCAAGCTCACACTCCTTGACCAGAACGAGATCATCACCCCGCATCCCTGCTTCCGGCTTTTTGCGACGGCGAACACCGTCGGCCTGGGCGACACGACCGGCCTTTACCACGGTACGCAGCAGATCAACCAGGGCCAGATGGACCGCTGGAGTCTTGTCGCGACGCTCAACTACCTCAGCCATGACGCCGAGGCCGCGATCGTCTTGGCCAAGAACCCGCATTACAACAACGAAAAGGGTCGCCGCCAGATCAGCCAGATGGTGACGGTTGCGGACCTGACCCGCACGGCCTTCATGAACGGCGATCTGTCCACCGTGATGTCGCCGCGCACCGTGATCGCATGGGCGGAAAATGCACGCATCTTCCGGGACGTGGGCTATGCGTTCCGGCTGACCTTCATGAACAAATGCGACGAGTTGGAACGCCAGACCGTGGCCGAGTTCTATCAGCGCTGCTTTGATGAGGAGCTTCCCGAAAGCGCGGTGAGCGGCAGCCTTGGCTGACGCGGTCCGCATCGAACAGGGCCCGAGGCCATGACAAGGCGCGACGACAACCCCGCCGAACCGTTCAAGAAGGCCCTGGCCGAGGCCACGCGCACCATGGCGCATGATCCGGATATGGCCGTCACCTATTCGGTCGACCCGCCGGGCATGACCGGCGATGCGATGCGCCTGCCGCAGGTCAGCCGCCGCATGACGCGCGACGAGGTCCTGCTGGCGCGCGGCACGGCGGATGCCTTTGCGCTGCGCCGCCGGTTCCACGACACGGCGACCCACAGCCGCTATGCCCCCGAAGGGAACGTGGCCCGCGACCTTTACGAGGCGCTGGAAACCGCGCGATGCGAGGCGGTGGGCGCCCGGCACATGCCCGGCACCGCCGGCAATATCGACGCGCGCATCGCCCATGATGCCGCGCGCAAGGGTTATGGCCAGATCACCCAGCCCGCCGATGCGCCCCTTGCCACGGCGGCCGGCTATCTGCTGCGCCATCTGGCAACCGGGCGGGCGCTGCCCCGCGACGCGGCCAACGTGATGGAGCTGTGGCGCCCCTTCATCGAACAGCAGGCCGGCGGCACGCTCGGCGCGCTGGAAGAGGTGCTGGGCGACCAGAAGGCCTTTGCCCGCTTTGCCCGGCAGGTCATCACCGATCTTGGCTATGGCGATCAGCTTGGCGACGACCCCGACCAGCCCGATGAGGATGAGGGCGACGAGGCCGAGACGCAAGAAGAGGAAAACCCGGACAAGCAGTCGCAGGACGACGAGAAGACCGACGAATCCGAGAGCGGCAACGAAGAGCCCGCCGAGCAGAACCAGGACATGAGCCAGGCGCAGGCCACGGTCGACGACAGTGCCGAACTGGAGATGCAGGAAGACGCGGACATGCCCGAGGGCGAGGCCCCGCATGAACCGCCGCCCCCTGCCCCCCATTCCGACGCGGACCCGGCCTACAAGGTCTTCACCACCGCGTTCGATGAGGAGATCCGCGCCGAAGAGCTCGCCGAACCGGCCGAGCTCGAACGGCTGCGGGCCTATCTCGACCAGCAGCTCGAACCGCTCAAGGGGGCGGTCAGCCGGCTTGCGAACAAGCTGCAACGCAGGCTTCAGGCGCAACAGAGCCGGAGCTGGGAATTCGACCGGGAGGAAGGCGTGCTCGATGCCGGACGTCTGGCGCGTGTGGTGGCAAACCCGACAACGCCGCTCAGCTTCAAGGTGGAAAAGGATACCGAGTTCCGCGACACGGTCGTCACGCTGCTCCTCGACAATTCGGGCTCGATGCGGGGGCGGCCGATCTCGATCGCGGCGATCTGCGCCGATGTTCTGGCCCGCACGCTGGAACGGTGTCAGGTCAAGGTCGAGATCCTGGGCTTTACAACCCGCGCCTGGAAGGGCGGCCAGAGCCGCGAACGCTGGCTGGCCGAGGGGCGGAGCCAGCAGCCCGGGCGGCTCAACGATCTGCGGCACATCATCTACAAATCCGCCGATGCGCCCTGGCGACGGGTCCGGCCCAATCTGGGCCTGATGATGAAAGAGGGGCTGCTCAAGGAAAACATCGACGGCGAGGCCCTGGAATGGGCGCATCGCCGGATGCTGACACGGCCCGAGGCGCGCAAGATCCTGATGGTGATTTCCGACGGTGCGCCTGTCGATGATTCCACCCTCTCGGTCAATCCCGCCAGCTATCTGGAAAAGCACCTGCGCGACGTGATCGGCATGGTCGAACGCCGCAAGGCGGTCGAGCTTCTTGCAATCGGGATCGGCCATGATGTGACCCGTTACTACGACCGGGCCGTCACGATCACCGATGTGGAACAACTGGCCGGTGCGATGACCGAACAACTGGCCGCGCTTTTCGATGCGGACCCGCGCGCGCGGGCCCGGGTGATGGGGATCAGACGGTGACATTTCAGGGTTTCACGGCCACGACCCGCCCGGAACAGGGGCCGCCGCGCCTTGCCGCGCTGCGGGCGGCGATGAGCGATGAGGGGCTTGCCGGTTTCCTGATCCCGCGCAGCGATGCACATCAGGGCGAATATGTGGCGCCGCGCGATGACCGGCTGGCCTGGCTGACGGGCTTTACCGGATCGGCGGGGTTCTGCATCGCGCTGGAAGACCGGGCGGCGGTCTTCGTCGACGGGCGCTACCGGCTTCAGGTGCGGTCGCAGGTCGATCTTTCGGCCTTCAGCCCGGTCGACTGGCCGGAAACCTCGCATGGGGAATGGCTTGCCCGGAACCTCGGCGAGGGTGTGGTGGGCTTTGACCCCTGGCTGCACAGCGCCGAGGAAATCCAGAAACTGGAAACCGCGCTGGCCGGGACGGGCGTTGCCCTGCGCCGCTGCGAAAACCTGATCGACCGCGTGTGGCCGGATCAGCCCGCCCCGCCTGCCGCGCCCGTGACAGCGCATCCGCTGGACCTCGCCGGGGAAAGCAGCGCCGACAAACGCGCGCGGCTGGCCCAGACCCTGAGGGACCAGGGCCAGCGCGCCGCGGTCATCACCCTGCCCGACAGCATCTGCTGGCTGCTCAACATCCGCGGCGCGGACATCCCCCGCAACCCGGTCGTCCATGCTTTTGCAATCCTGCACGCCGATGCGCGCCTTTCCCTTTTCATCGACCCGGCCAAGATCGAAGGGCTGCCGCCCGAGGTGACCGAAGGCGTCGATATTCATCCGCCTTCCGCCTTTGGTCACGCGCTGCAGGCCCTCTCTGGCCCGGTGCGCGTGGACAAGGCAAGCGCCCCCCTTGCCGTGTCTGACTGGCTGTCAGAGCCACCGGTCTGGGCAGCGGACCCCTGCATCCTGCCAAAGGCGCGCAAGAACGCGGCCGAACTGGCCGGCGCCCGGGCGGCGCATCTGCGCGACGGGGTGGCGATGGTCAAATTCCTCGCCTGGCTTGACGGCGAGACCGGGGCGCTGACGGAAATCGACGTGGCGCGCAAGCTGGAAGCCTTTCGCGCGGCCTCCGACCTCTTGCGCGACATCAGCTTTGATACCATCGCCGGTGCGGGTCCGAACGGCGCCATCGTCCATTACCGCGTGACCGAGGATACGAACCGCCCGGTCGCGGACGGGCAGATCCTGCTGGTCGATTCAGGCGGGCAATATGCCGATGGCACGACCGACATCACCCGGACGGTCGCCCGTGGTCGGGCGGGCGAGGACGAACGCCGCGCCTTCACCCGCGTCCTGCAGGGGATGATCGCGATTTCCCGCGCGCGCTTTCCGAAAGGTCGGGCCGGGCGCGATATCGACGCGCTGGCGCGCTATCCGCTCTGGCTGGCCGGGCAGGATTACGATCATGGCACGGGGCACGGGGTGGGCGCGTTCCTTTCGGTGCATGAAGGTCCGCAACGGATCGCCCGCACGGGTGAGGTGCCGCTGGAACCCGGGATGATCCTGTCCAATGAGCCGGGCTATTACCGCCCCGGCGCCTTCGGCATCCGGATCGAGAACCTGATCGTGGTGCAAGAGGCGCCCCCGCTCGCTGGCGCCGACGACCGGGCAATGCTCTCCTTCGAGACGCTGACGCTCTGCCCGATCGACCGGCGGCTGATCGTGGCCGAGATGCTTTCGGGTGACGAACGCGACTGGCTGAACGCCTATCACGCGCGGGTTCGGGACGAACTCCTCCCGCTTTTGAGCGGCGAGATGGGGGGCGAGACGGCGGACTGGCTGATCGCCGCGACCGCGCCGGTCTGACATGCTGCGCCGGGTGACATGTTAATGTCATCCTGTGCATGGTTACTGAACCCGCGATTGCGTGGAGGAAGATCATGACAAGAGACCTTGTGATCCGGAAGGCCGAGGGGACATGGGTCGTCCGGGCGGGCGGCGCCGTCATCGCGGAGTCCGTTAACGGGTTGGAGGTGATCGAGGCCGGGCTGGCCCCCGTCATCTACTTCCCGCGCGAAGATGTCGCGATGGCGTTCCTTGACCGGTCCGACAGCCGCACCCGCTGCCCGCGCAAGGGCGAGGCGAGCTATTTCAACCTCGTGGCCAAAAGCGCCACGATCCCGGATGCCTGCTGGTCCTATGAAGACCCGCTGCCGGGTGCCGAGCGGATCGGCGGCTATCTGTCCTTCTATCCCGACCGCGTGACCGTCGAAAGGGTGTGATGAAAGCGGGCGCGCGGGCCTTTCCCACGGCCGCCGCTTCGCGTATGGTGGCGGGCATTCCGAACCACCCCCTACGCCACCCCCGCACCCCCGAGACACCATGACGACGATCAAGAGCGCCGCGAACCGTGCGGCGCAAGCCGCGCCGCAATCACAGACGCTGGCGCTGCCCGCCACACCCGACGCCTTTGCCAAGGCGTTCTCGGACGCCTTCACCGCGCGGGATGCCGGCCGGATGGCCGCCCTCTTTGTGCCCGAGGCGGATTTCATCACACCCGAGCATGGCTGGTGGGAAGGCGCGCAGGCCATCGCCGAGGGACATGAAGAGGGCTTTGCCACCGTCTGGCGCAAGGCGCGGCTGGTGACCGGCAAGGCGCGTGTGCGCGATCTTGCGCCCGGTCTGGTGCAGGTCTGGCAGCGCTATATCCTCTCGGGTCTCTTGCGGGCTGACGGGACCGAGGCACCCCGGCGCGCCGTGATCTATGGCTTTGTCCTGCGCAAGACCCGCAGCGGATGGCAGGCGCTTTCGGCGCAGGCCGTGCACGGGGCGGACTGAGGGGCGCTTACCCCCGCACCTGAGCTGCGTGCGGGCGCCTATGCAGGTGCCGGCGTATCGAGCAGCGCCCGTGCCGCATCCCGCGCCGCATCGGTGATGACATCGCCCGAGATCATGCGGGCGATTTCATCGACCCTCTCCTCGACGCCCAGGGGCACCACGGTCGAGAAGGTCGTGCCTTGCTCCACCCGCTTTTCGACGCGCCAGTGATGCTGCCCCAGCGCGGCCACCTGCGGCGAATGCGTCACGACCAGAACCTGCGCCCCCTGGGCGAGCGCGCGCAGACGGCGACCCACCGCATCCGCGGTCGCACCCCCGACGCCCCGGTCGATCTCGTCGAAGATCATGGTCACGCCCTGCCCCTCGCGCGAAAGCGAGACCTTGAGCGCCAGCAGAAACCGCGAAAGTTCGCCACCCGAGGCGATGCGGTTGAGTGGCCCTGCCGGCGCGCCCGGATTGGTGGCAACGACGAAGGCCACGGCATCCTGCCCGTCCGGACCAGGCTCGGCCCCGGTCACCTGGGTCGTGAAAACCGCGCGTTCCATCTTGAGCGGTGCCAATTCGGCGGCCATCGCCGCATCGAGCCGTGCCGCCGCCGCGTGCCGGAGCTGCGACAGCGCCGTAGCCTCGGAGGCATAGGCGGCCTCGGCCGCCCCCACCTCTGCGCGCAGCTCGCCGATCCGTCGTTCGCCCCCGTCCAGCGCCGCCAGCCGGTCCCGCAGGGTCGCGGCAAATCCCGCGAGATCGTCAGGCAGGACCGAATGTTTCCGCGCCAGCGCCCGGATCGCAAAGAGCCGTTCCTCGAGGTCTTCCAGCTCTCTCGGGTCGAAATCGAGCGCCTCCAGACAGGTTTCGACGCCCTGCTGCGCCTCGCCCAGTTCGATGAAGGCACGGTTGAGCGCGGCGATCGCCCCCTCCAGCGCACCCTCGGCGCGGTCGGCCGCCCCCTCCATCCAGCGCAGGGCGTCACCCATCAGCGCCTCGGCACCGTCAAGGCCAAGGGCGGCATGGGCGCGCGCAACATCGTCGCGGATACGCTCTGCCGCCTGCATCGACCGGCGCCGGCTGTCGAGCACCGCCTCTTCGCCCGCCTGCGGATCAAGCCGGTCGAGTTCCTGAACCGCGTGCCGCAGGAAATCCTCTTCGTCGCGCACGGCGGCAAGCGCCGCCTCGGCCTCTGCCAGCCGTTTGCGGGCGGCGCCGAGGCGGCCCCAGGCGCTGCGGACGGCAGCCGCATCAACGCCGGCAAAGAGGTCTAGCATCTGGCGGTGGGCGCGTGGGTTCAGCAGCCCCCGGTCGTCATGCTGTCCGTGCAGTTCCACCAGAACCTCGGACAGGGCGCGCAGCACGTCGCCGCTGGCGCGGCGGTCGTTCACCCAGGCGGTCTTGCGACCGTCGGAAGTATTCACCCGGCGCAGGATCAGTTCATCCCCCTCGGGCAGCCCGGCCTCCTGCAGCACGCCGCGCGCCGCGTGACCGGGGGGCAGATCGAACCAGGCGACAACCTCGCCCTGCGCCGCGCCGCTGCGGACCAGTTCCGCCCGCCCGCGCCAACCCAGCACAAAGCCGAGCGCATCGAGAAGGATCGACTTGCCCGCCCCGGTTTCCCCGGTCAGCACGTTGAGGCCCGGCTGGAACGCAAGCTCCAGCCGGTCGATGATCAGCATGTCCCGTATCTCAAGCCCGCGCAGCATACGCGGTCAGAGCCAGTCGCCCCGGACGGTCTGGCGATAGATCGCCGAAAGCCAGCTTTCGCCCCGCGCCTCCGGCTCCAGCCCGCGTCCGGTCATCAGGCGATAGGTGTCCTGATAAAAGGGGTTCGACTGGAAGTTGTAACCCAGGATCGCGGCGGCCGTCTGCGCCTCATCGGTCAGGCCGAGCGACAGATAGGCCTCGACCAGACGGTGCAGCGCCTCGGGCGTGTGGGTGGTGGTCTGGAAATCCTCGACCACGACGCGGAAGCGGTTGATCGCCGCCGTGTAATGGCCCCGCCGCAGGTAATAGCGGCCGATCTCCATCTCTTTGGCGGCGAGGTGATCGAAGGCCAGGTCGAACTTGAGCGTCGCCGAACGCGCATATTCGCTGTCCGGGTAACGCTCGATCACCGCGCGCAGCGCCTGAAGCGCCTGGAAGGTCAGCCCCTGATCGCGGCCAATCGCGTCGATCTGGTCATAATAGGACAGCGCGAGCAGGTATTGCGCATAGGGCGCATCCTCATCCGCCGGATAGAAATCGAGGAAACGCTGCGCGGAGGCGCGCGCCTCCGGGTAGTTGCGGTCGCGGTGATGGGCATAGGCCTGCATCACAAGCGCCCGGCGCGCCCATTCCGAATAGGGATAAAGCCGCTCGACCTCACCGAAGTAGTTCGCGGCGACACCGGCACGGGCGCCGCTTTCCAGCTCGAACTCGCCACGGCGATAGATTTCTTCGGCAGTGAAGCTTTCGAGCGGGACATCACGATTCGAACCGCCACAGGCGGCCACCGTCGCCGCGAGCAATAGAGCGCCGGCGACCCGCGCCCATCCCCTGCCGAATGCCATGATCCGCCTACCCCATTTCCTTCCGCGCCGGCCTGAACCGGCACCAGTTGGCTTCGTCTAGCACAGAAAAATTCCCTGCGCAAAACGCCTTTGGCAGGAAAGCGCGGGAAGGAAATCCCCGTTTAAACCGCGCGGGGCAAATCGGCAAGAGTCACGCCCACGCCCGGAAGCTTGCGCCCGGCAAGGGGCGTGGATTCCACCCAGACATGGGACCGGGGCTGGGCGAACACCGCACGCAAAAGGGAGTTGGTCATTGCATGACCGGCGCGGTTGCCGACATAGCGGCCAAGGATCGGGCCACCGGCGAGGAACAGATCCCCCAGCGCATCCAGCATCTTGTGGCGCACGGGCTCATCGGCAAAGCGCAGGCCGCCCGGCGACAGCACCCGGTCGCCATCGACCACGACCGCGTTGTCGAGCGTGCCGCCAAGCGCCAGCCCGCGTGCACGCATCGCATCCACATCGGCCTGCCGGCAGAAGGTGCGGCTGCTGGCGAGTTCACGGACAAAGGCGCCGTTCGCCATGTTCAGCGTCTTGGCCTGACGCCCGATCGCCGCGTCTTCAAAGTCGATCCGGAAGTCGATTTCGAACGTGTCGGCGGGTTCGAGCCGGGCAACCGCTTCACCCTGCCGCACCTCGACCGGCGCCAGGATCTGCAAGGTCCGCACAGGGCGGGCCAACTGGCGCAGACCGGCGGGGATCAGTTTGGCGACAAAACAGGCGGCGCTGCCATCGAGGATCGGAACCTCGGGGCCGTCGATCTCGATCAGCGCGTTATGGATGCCGCAGCCCGCTAGCGCCGCCATGATATGTTCGATGGTGGAGACCGTGTTGCCGTCGGCATTCGCGACCAGCGTGCAGAGCCGCGAGGGCACGACCGTGTCCCAGCTGGCGCGGATCAGCCGGTCGCCCTCGATCCGGTCGGTGCGGCGAAACCAGATACCTGCATCCGCACGCGCAGGACGCACCGTCATCGTGACCGGAACCCCGGAATGGAGCCCGACACCCGTAAAGCTTACCGGATGGAGGATGGTGGTCTGCACTGCTCTCGCCTCATTTTTCCTGCGCGGCACAAATTCCCGCCGCTGCAAGATTGGAGGTAAATGCACGCTAACCTTATCACAACTCAAACATTCCTACGGTCGTGTAACATAGGAACGGATCACCAAGGCGCACGGGGGTGTGAAGACACAAGCTCTTGTTCATAAAAGAGAAAAGGCCGGCTCACGCCGACCTCTCCTGCCTGTTACATCACGAGGATGACGCGTGTCAGTTCGCCTGACGGCGCAGAAACGCGGGGATCTCGATACGCTCCTGCTCGGGATCGGCCTCGTTCTCTTCCTCATACTGGGTCATCTGCGGCGGCTGGCGCAGCGGCTGCTGGGCCGCGCGCGGTTTTTCCTCGCTATGGCCAGTCATGCGGTTGATGAGCGAGTTGATCCCGAAGCGCGGTTTTTCCTCGGCCCGGGGTGCTGCGGGCTGGGCCTGCTGCGGCTGACGGGCGGGCACCTTGTTGACTGCCGCCTGCAGCCGCGCCATCGCCTCGGGCGTGGGGGTGCCGGGCTGACGCGCGGGGGCGGCAGGGCGCGGCGCGACGAAGGCCGCCGCATCCTGTTCGCTGCCGTAGTTCTGGGCCGCGGGGCGGGCCTGCTGCGGCTGCGGGGCCGGTGCCTGCGGACGATAGGCCGGGGCGGGCATCTCATCCTCAGCCTCGGGTTCGAAATACTGTTCTTCCTCGACCGGATGCTCGAACAGCGTATGCTGCGGCTCGGCGCGCTGGGGCGGTGCCTTGGGCTGCGGCGCGCGGGGCTGCGGGGCCGCAGGGCGGGCCGCCGCCACGGGTTCCGCCTGCTGGGCGGGCTGCAGCGGCTCTGCCAGGCGGCGGCGCGGCACCGGAACCTCGACCTGGCTGGGGGCTGCGTCGATGCCGGTCGCCACGACCGAGACGCGCATCATCCCCTCCATCGCCGTGTCGAGCGTCGAACCCACGATGATGTTCGCATCGGGATCGACCTCTTCGCGGATACGGTTCGCGGCCTCGTCCAGTTCGAACAGGGTCAGGTCGTAGCCACCGGTGATGTTGATCAGGACGCCCTTGGCGCCGCGCAGGCTGATTTCGTCCAGCAGCGGGTTCGCGATCGCCTTTTCGGCCGCCTGAATGGCACGGTTTTCGCCCGATGCCTCGCCCGTGCCCATCATCGCCTTGCCCATCTCGTCCATCACGGCGCGCACATCGGCAAAGTCGAGGTTGATGAGACCCGGACGCACCATCAGGTCCGTCACGCCCTTGACGCCCTGATAGAGCACATCGTCCGCCATCGCGAAGGCTTCGGTGAAGGTGGTCTTTTCATTCGCCAGCCGGAACAGGTTCTGGTTCGGAATGATGATGAGCGTGTCCACGACCTTCTGGAGCGCCTCGACCCCTTCTTCGGCCTGGCGCATCCGCTTGGAGCCTTCGAACTGGAACGGCTTGGTCACGACGCCGACCGTCAGCACGCCAAGCTCACGCGCCGCCTGGGCGATGATCGGGGCTGCGCCGGTGCCGGTGCCGCCCCCCATCCCGGCGGTGATGAAGCACATATGCGCGCCGGCAAGGTGATCGACGATTTCCTCGATCGTTTCCTCGGCCGCCGCCGCGCCAACCGAGGGGCGGGCGCCCGCGCCCAGACCTTCGGTGACCTTGACGCCGATCTGGATACGGACCGGGGCATTCGACTGCTGCAGCGCCTGCGCGTCGGTATTGGCGACGACGAACTCCACCCCCTCGAGCTGCTGCTCGATCATGTTGTTCACCGCGTTGCCACCCGCGCCGCCCACGCCGAACACCGTGATCCGCGGCTTGAGCTCTTCCCGCTCGGTCATCATGAGATTCAATGCCATCGCTTTTCCGCCTGCTTATGTTCGACCGGGGCCGAAGGGTCCGCATTTTCAGCGATTCTACAGGCACCAGCCGGGCTGGTCACGGGTGAATCGCCATCTCAACACAAAATCTAGCACAGTTTTTGCCGAGTCAGGCGGCATTTCGCCTAACCGTCACGATATTGCGTCCTACCAGTTATCCCTGAACCACCTGAAGGCTCTTTTCAGCGACCGCGCCGGAAGCCGGCCGCTCGGGATATCGAAGTCCCACCATTCGTCCTGCGGATGCGCCGCAAACAGACAGAGGCCCACCGCGCTGGCAAAGGCCGCGCCGGTCGCCGCCTGCGGCAGCCCCTGCACCCGCAGCGGCCGGCCCAGCCGCACCTGCTGCCCCAGGATGCGCGCCGCAAGGCCGTCAAGGCCCGGGATCTGGCTGCACCCACCGGTCAGCACGATCTGCTGGCTTGGCAGATGCTCGAACCCGGCGACGTCGAGCCTTGCGCGCACCTCTTCCAGGATCTCCTCGACGCGGGGGCGCATGATGCCGATCAGCTCGGCCCGGCTGACGGTGCGGCGGTCCTTTTCCCAGTCGCCGCTGTCGCCGCCGATCTCGATCATCTCCCGGTCGTCCATTCCCGTCGCGACCACGCCGCCATAGAATGTCTTGATCCGCTCGGCCGTCGTGACCGGCACCTGAAGCCCCTTGGCGATGTCGCTGGTGACATGATCGCCGCCCAGACGCACGCTGTCGGCATAGATCATGTGTTTCTTCATGAAGATCGACAGCCCGGTCGCACCGCCGCCAAGGTCGATGCAGGCCGCGCCAAGTTCCTGTTCATCCTCGACCAGCGAAGAGATGCCGGAGACATAGGCCGAGGACGCGAGCCCCGCGAGCTCCAGGTCGCAGCGCTTGATGCAGTGGAGGATGTTCTGGACCGCCGCCGCCTCGACCGTGACGACATGCATGTCACAGGCCAGACGGTTGCCGATCTGGCCGCGCGGGTCGCCAAGACCACTGCGATGGTCGAGCGCGAAGTTCACCGGCTGTGCGTGCAGCACCTCACGCTCATGCCCGAAATCGGGCACGTCGCAGGCGGCAAGGACGCTTGCCACATCCTGTTCATTGACGGGCACGCCGCCGAGATCGATTTCTCCGGCAAGGCCATAGGACCGGGGACGCGCGCCGCCGAAGGTCGCGATCACGTGATCAACCCGCACCTGCGCCATCTTCTGCGCGGCCTGAACGGCGGTACGGATCGCGCGCTCGGTCTCCTGCATCGTGTGGATCTCGCCAAAGCGCACGCCGCGCGACCGGGTCGTGGCAGCGCCAATCACCCGGAACGACGACTGCCCCGCCATCGAGCCCACGCCGTCGGTCTCGCGGAACCGTTCCGGCCCGTCGAACCGCAGGATGAGACAGGCAATCTTGGATGTGCCGATGTCGAGCACCGCGATCACGCCGCGTTGCATGGCGGCACGACGCATGTTCCGCATGGCCCGTTGCGACTGATACAGATCGGTCATCCTATCCCCCGTTGGTCCATCCCCGCACACGGCGGTATTCCATCATCGCGTCGCCCCCCAGCCGCAACGTCGGCCGCTGCGCCGACCGCAGGTCGACCACCGCGACATCCCGCGACAGCAGATCCCGCGCCTGATCGAGCACGATCACCCGTTCCAGAGCCGCGACCGGGTCATCCTCGGGCAAGAGGATGCGCTGATCGCGGTCGAGCACGATGTCCCAGCGACGCTCGCCCATGCGCACCAATCCGCGCAGCCGGTCGCTGATCGGCGCCGCCGCGGCAAAGAGCGCCAGCGCCTCTTCCACATGCGCCTCCGCCCCCTCGCCGACGATCAGCGGCAGGTCGGCCCGCGCCGGGCGAAGCTCGATCTGACCCGCCTCGACTCCACGCCGGTCCAGGAGCGACAGCCCGTCCCGGTGCCGCCAGACCACCACCGGCACCCTTTCGGTCACGCGGATATCGAGGCTGCCGCTGGGACGCAGCCGCAATTCGGCACGCTCGACCGGGGCCATCGCCTCGATCTGCTGGCGCAACCGGTCGGGCTCCAGCGCGAAGGAACTGACGGGAAAGGTGAGGCCCAGCCCTGCACGGATCGCCTCGGCCAACTCGGGCGAGGCGCCGATCACGACCGCCTCGGACACCATGAATTCCGGCCGGTCCTGGATCGCCTGGCGCAGCGTCTCATACTGCGCGACCAGCGCCGCACGGCGATCCGCGCTGGCAAGGAACAGCCCGACGACGAAGGCGAGCACGAAGGCGGGCAGCCCCACCCGGAGGAACTTGCGAAAAATCGGGGTCAGCCACAGGCGGTGCCAGCGATACTGCCAGCGGCTTGGCGCGGGATCGCGACGCAGGCCTACCGGTTGCATGACGCGTCCTCGACCATCCAGCGGCAAAGCTCGGGAAAGGAATAACCCGCATGCTGCGCCTGTTCGGGCGACAGCGAGGTGGGCGTCATCCCCGGCTGCGTATTGACCTCCAGCAGCACGAGCCCCGGCAGGCCGCGCGCCTCATCCCAACGGAAATCGCTGCGCGACAGCCCCCGGCAGCCAAGCGCGCGATGCGCCCGCAGCGCATAGTCGGCACAGGCCGCGGCGATCTCGGCGGGGATCTCCGCCGGCACGACATGGCGCGACCCGCCGGGCTTGTATTTCGCGTCATAGTCATACCAGCCGTCGGTCACGATGTCGGTCACGGCAAGCGCCCGGTCCCCCATCACCGTCACGGTCAGTTCCCGCCCCGGCACATAGGTTTCGACCATCACGGTGCCCGGCATGGACGGGTCAAGCTGCGGTGGCGTGTTCGCGCCGTTCGCCACCAGATAGACGCCGACCGAAGACCCTTCGTTGTTCGGCTTGACGACATAGGGCGGCGCCAGCACATGGCGGCCGCGCACCTCATCGGCACTGGCGAGCACGCTTTCGACCACCGGCAGACCGGCGGCGCGAAACGCCTCCTTGCTGCGGGTCTTGTCCATGGCGAGCGCCGAGGCGAGCACGCCCGAATGGGTATAGGGGATCTGCAGCCATTCGAGGATGCCCTGGACGCAACCGTCCTCACCCCAGCGGCCGTGCAGCGCATTGAAGGCGACATCGGGCGAGATATCGGCAAGACGCGCGGCCAGATCCGGACCCGCGTCCAGTTCCACCACGTCATAGCCTGCATCCCGCAGCGCGGCTGCGCATTCACGCCCCGTCGACAGGGAGACCTCGCGCTCTGCCGAGCGGCCACCCATCAACACCGCGACCTTGGGGGTTGTCCTGCCCGACATACCGCCCTCATGCCCTCTGGACCTTTGCGGCCCTTGTTATCGCATCTTGTTATTCGGCAAGTGGTTCACCCACCCGCATGATTTCCCACTCTAGCGGAATCCCGGCGGTTTGGAACACCCTTTTTCGCACTTCCTCCCCCAGCGCCTCCAGCTCGGCGGCAGTGGCAGTGCCGGTGTTGATCAGGAAATTCGGGTGTTTCTCCGACATCTGCGCGCCGCCCAGCCTGTGGCCGCGCAATCCCGCCGCGTCGATCAGCTTCCACGCCTTCAAATCATGGGTATCGTCCGCCTCGCCGGTCGAGGAATAGCCGGCCGGGTTACGAAAGGTCGAGCCCGCGCTGCGGTCCTTGACCGGCTGGGTCGCATCCCGACGCGCCAGCTGATCGGCCATTTTCCGCTCAAGCGCCTCCGGATCACCGGCCGGGGCGCGGAAGGTGGCGGCGACGATCACGGCGCCTTCGGGCAGATCGCTTTGCCGGTAACGCAGGTTCAGCGTTTCCGCCGCCCGTTCCTCCAGCCGCCCGTCGCGCAGCACCATCCGGACCGAGACGAGCCGGTCCGCCGTATAGGTGCCGTAGCAGCCCGCATTCATGCGGACCGCTCCGCCGACCGAACCCGGGATGGTGCGCAGGAACGTAAGGTCGAGCCCGGCCTGAGCCGCCCGCCGCGCCACATGCGCGTCGAGCGCGGCCGCCCCGGCGGTCACGTGGTCGCCCTCGATCTCGATGCCGTTAAAGCCGCGCCCGAGCCGGATGACGACGGCGCGCAACCCGCCGTCGCGCACGATCAGGTTCGACCCCACGCCCATCGGAAAGACCGGCTGATCGGGCGGCAAGGCTGCCAGAAACTGCGCCAGATCAGCCTCATCCGCGGGCTGGAACAGCCAGTCCGCAGGCCCGCCCACGCGCAGCCAGGTGAGATCGGCGAGCGCCCGCCCCGGCGTCAGCGTGCCCCGCACCGCAGGCAGCGTCATTGCGCCCGCCACAGCCAGCGCTGCACCCTGCGCGAGACCGGCATCCGCGGCCAGGACAAGAGCAGGATGCCCAGCACGAACAGCAGGCTTCCGGCGACAGGCCCGTGTTCCCAGGTCACAAGCCCCAGAAGCGGGATGCCGAAGGCCAGCAGCACCCACACCGCCACCCCCGCCCAACGCCGCGCCGGCGACACCGCCAGCAGCGCCGCCAACAGAACCCAGAGGATCACGAGCATCCCGGCCACGCTCACGCCACGGCCTCCTTCCGGGTCAGCCGCGCGGGCAGCGCATTCGCCCAGGCCGATATCGTGCCCGCGCCCAGACAGACGACCATGTCACCCGCGCGGGCCTGTTCCCGCACCAGCCGCAGCAGGTCATCCTCGGACATCAGCGCGCGCGCGTGGCGGTGTCCGTGCTGGATGAGGCCCGTCACCAGATCGTCGCGGCTCGCGCCCGGGATCGGGTCTTCGCCGGCGGCATAGACCTCGGCAATAGCCACCACATCGGCCTCGTTGAAGCAGGTGCAGAAATCCTCAAAGAGGCTTGAGAGCCGCGAATAGCGATGCGGCTGGTGGACCGCGATGATGCGCCCCTTGCTCGACTGCCGCGCCGCGCGCAGGACGGCGGCGATTTCCACCGGATGGTGGCCGTAATCATCGATGATCGTGACGCCGTCCACCTCGGCCACCTTGGTGAAGCGGCGGTTGACCCCCGCGAAACCGGCCAGCGCCGCGCGGATTTCATCCTTCTTCATGCCCAGATGACGGGCCACTGCAATGGCCGACAGCGCGTTCGAGACGTTGTGGTCGCCCGGCATCGGCAGGGTGCAGCCCTCGATCACCTGATCTTCCTGCTGCAAGGCCACGTCGAAATGCGCGACACCGTTTTCATAGGTCAGGTTGATCGCGCGCACATCGGCCTGCGCATTGAAGCCGAAGGTGACGACGCGCCGGTCGGTCACGCGCCCGACAAGGGCCTGAACCTCCGGATGATCGGTGCAGCAGACGGCGATGCCGTAGAACGGGATGTTCGAGACGAAATCGAGGAACCCCTTGCGCAGCGCCTCGAAGCTGCCCCAATGCTCCATATGCTCCGGGTCGATATTGGTGACGATGGCGATTGTGGCGGGCAAGCGGTTGAAGCTGCCATCGCTTTCATCCGCCTCGACCACCATCCATTCGCCCGCGCCGGCCCGCGCGTTCGACCCATAGGCGTGGATGATCCCGCCATTGATGACAGTCGGATCGAACCCGCCCTTGTCGAGCAGCGTCGCGACCATCGTGGTGGTGGTCGTCTTGCCATGGGTGCCGGCGATGGCGATGTTCGACCGCAGCCGCATCAACTCGGCCAGCATCTCGGCCCGGCGGACGACCGGAAGGCCACGCAGCCGCGCCTCTTCAAGCTCGGGGTTCCCCTTGCGGATGGCCGAGGAAATGACGACGACCTCGGCATCGGCCACATTCTCGGCCCGCTGGCCGATGAAGACGCGGGCGCCCAGCTCCTCCAGCCGCCTGGTGATCGCGCTTTCGCGCAGGTCGGACCCCTGAACACGGTAGCCCAGCGTCATCAGCACCTCGGCGATGCCGGACATGCCGATGCCGCCGATGCCGACAAAATGGATGGCGCCAAGTTCGCCGGGAAGTTTCGTTGCCGCGTTCATGTCCGTTTCCGTTCTGTCGTTGCAAGCGACAAGACCATGGCCACCAGCCGGTCCGTCGCATCGGGCCGCGCCGCAGCCAGCGCATTGCGCGCCATCTGTTTTGCTGCCTCGGGCGCGTTCAGCACGCCGGCGATCTGCGCCCCAAGGCTGTCCGGGGCCAAGGCGGCCTCGGGTATCAGGATTGCGGCGCCCGCGTCAACCAATCCACGCGCATTCGCGGACTGATGATCCGCCGCAGCCCCCGCAAAGGGCACCAGAATGGCAGGCCGCCCCACGATGCTGATATCCGCGATCGAAGAGGCCCCCGCGCGCGAGATCACAAGCTGCGCCTCGCTCAGCCGGCGGGGGATGTCGGCGAAAAAGGGTTCGACCTCGGCGGCGATATCGGCCGCAGCATAGGCGGCGCGCACACGCTCCAGATCCTCGGGGCGGGCCTGTTGCGCCACGCGCAGGCGGTCGCGCAGGTCCTGCGGTAGCGCCGCGACCGCGGCCGGGACCACGTCCGACAGGATGCGCGCGCCCTGACTGCCACCGAAGACCAGAAGGCTCATGGGATAATCGCCGGGCGGGATATAGGGCGCACCGGCGCGTTCCAGAACGGCGGCGCGGACCGGATTGCCGGTATGCGTCCCCTCGACCCCGGCGGGCAGATCGGTGGGCCAGGTGCCGCAGGCAATCGCATCGACCCGCCCCGCAAGCCGCCGGTTGACCTGCCCCAGCACCCCGTTCTGTTCGTGGATCATGCGCGGCAGCCGCAGCAGGATCGCCGCCGACAGCGCCGGGATCGACGGATAGCCGCCGAAGCCCACGACGACACGCGGCCGGTCGCGCAGGAACTGCGTCAGCGCCCCGCCCATCCCGGCCAGCAGGCGCAAGGGCACCGCCGCCTTGGCGAGCGGCCCGCCCCGGGCAAAGGTTGCGCTGGCCACCTGTTCGACCTTGACCACATGCGGAAACCCGCCGGCATAGCGCGCGCCCCGCGCATCGGTGGACAGCTTGACGCGCCAGCCCCGCCGGACCATCGCCTCGGCCAGCGCCTGGGCCGGGAACATGTGGCCGCCGGTCCCCCCGGCCGCGATCACGAGAAGCGGCTGGTCCCCCATCACCGCCCCCGCCGCAACAGGATGTCCCCGATCTCGCCCTGCGGACGGGTGCGCGTGAAGGCCAGCAGCATCCCGACCCCGATCCCGGCCGCGATCAGGGACGAGCCGCCATAGGACACGAAGGGCAACGTCATCCCCTTGGCCGGCAGCAACCGCACCGCGACGCCCATGTTGATCATCGCCTGAACCGCGAACATGCAGGCGAGGCCGGTCCCCGCAAGCCGGATGAAGGGGTCGCGTTCGCGCATCAGGCGCAGAAGCGACCGCACCGTGATGCAGCTGTAAAGCAGGATGATGGCGAGGACGAGGATCAGGCCGTATTCCTCGGCGGCGACGGCGATGATGAAGTCGGTATGCGCATCCGGCAGGGACCATTTCACCTGCCCCTCGCCGACGCCGACTCCGAAAAATCCGCCCTCCTGGATCGCGTTGGTGGCATAGCCGAGCTGCGTGCGCGGGTCGACCTCGGGCGAGAGGAAGCCGTCGATCCGACGCGCGAAATGTTCGGAGTTGTTATAGGCCATCAGCCCGATGAAACCCACGAAGCCGCCGATGATCAGGATCAGGAGCATCGGCGCGCCCGCCACGAAATACATGACCCCCCAGCCAAAGAGCACCAGCGCCCCCTGTCCGAAGTCTGGCTGAAGCACCAGAAAGCCCACGATCACCATCGCGACGAAAAAGGAAATGAGCCGCCCCGGCGGGCCGTTCAGATCAAAGCTCGCCGCCATCAGCCAGGCGACGAGAACGGCGAAGAACGGCTTGAGGAATTCCGACGGCTGGAACGATGCAAAGCCGAGCGAGTACCAACGCACCGCCCCTTTGCCGAAATCCGTGCCGAGGAACGGCAGAAACGCGAGCGCGACAAAGGACAGAAGAAACCCGAGCACGCCGATCCGCCGGATCTGGGACGGCGACAGCATCGAGGTGAAGAGCATCGCAATCAGCGCCATGCCGCCAAAGAAGGCTTGCCGCTGCACATAGTAGAAGGGATCGAGCCCGTTGCGGGTCGCAAGCGGCGGAGAAGAGGCGAGCCCCAACAACAGCCCCACCCCGAACAGCAGCAGGATGCAGCACAGCGTCCACTTATCCACCGTGCGCCACCACCGCGGGATGACCGGTTCACCCGGTCTCGCCGGCACGGCACCATAGACCATTTCCGTCATGGTTCTGCCTTTTCTGCCTGTCTGCCTCGTTTCGCCCGTTTTTCCGGGTCTCGGGCGGGAGTCTAGCGCGAAAGAGACGCCCGCGCCAGATGCGATGGCAAGGGAAAACGGCGCGGCAGGATCACAATCGAGGCGGCGGATCAGATGGTGGATCAGACTGCGGATCAGACTGGCCCGCCGCTCAGCAGGGGGTCGCCGATCAGCGGGGCGAGGCGGGGAAAATCCTCTCCGTCGTCAGGATCAATGCCGAACCCGTCGGTCAGGGGAAGAGGTGCCGCGACCTGAGCCCCCGGAAGCTGGGCCGAAGACAGGTCGCCCAGTTGAAGGCCGCCGAGTCCCTGGGCGGTCTCCTCGGGCTCGGGCGCGCCAAGGCGGAACGCGCGGAACCCGCGATGCGCGCCCAGTTGCCCGGTCGAGGCAGGCAGCGGCGCGCCGCCCGGCCCCTGCAACTGAACCCGGTCCAACACATCCTCGGGCAGCGGAATGACCGTGCCGGGGGCAAAGGACATGACGGCGGAAAGCGGCAAGGTCAGACGGTGGAGCACGGCCTCAACCTCGGCCGGGGCTGCCATGACCGCGCGGGTGATGGCACCGGACCAGGTCCGCGCATCTTCGCGGGCCAACTGCGCGCGCGCCGCCCCGTCGCGCAGCGGCTTGCGCAGGACGCCCCGCCCCTGCGCCGGCAGCGCGAGCAGGATCGAGCCTGCCCGCGCGCCCGCGCCCAGTTCGACATCGGCCCGCATGATCCGCATCGGCGCATCGTCGAGGATCAGCGACAGGGGCCGGGTATCGGCGAGGAAAGAGGCATAGCGGAAACCGCCGGCCCAGATTTCATCCGGAGAGCCGGAAAGATCCTGCTCCAATCCTTGCAGAACCATGTCGATGAAGGTCGCGGTCATCACGGCATCGGTGCGGGTCGGTTTGCGCGGCGGCGCCTCGCCCCCCGAGATCCGGCCCGTGGTCTGCATCTCGATCAGCCCGGCCAGAACCGGCGGAGAAATCGCGATCATGCCAAGCGCGTCGCGCGGCCCCTCCAGCACGGTGACGAGGGACAGGGCCTCGGGCATTTCCAGAAGCTCCGCCTGCGTGACCAGATCGGCGGCGACGCCCGTGACGAAGAGATCGAGTTGCAGCACCTGCCGCGCCGCCCGACCCAGCGCCAGCGCAAAGACCCGCGGCGGCGTCGACGGCTGCGCCTCCGGCCTTGCGCGCATGGCCTCGGTCTTGCGCCTGAGAACCGAAATCATCTGTTGATCCAGCATGATGATGCCCCTTCTGCAGCCGTTTCTGCCCAGCCGGGACAAAGCATCGCGCAGATGGGTTATGAAAAGGTTAGCGCGCCTCGGCCCGCCTGTGCGATGCGGCGCGCGCGGGCAGGCTGACGCGGAACGAGGCGCCGCCCTGTCCGGGTACATAGGTGATCTCTCCGCCCAGCTTGCGCATGATCTCGCGGCAGATCGCAAGGCCAAGACCCGCGCCGCCTGCCTTGGTCGTGTCGGTCAGCCGCGCGAATTTCTCGAAGATGAGCGCCTGGCTTTTCTTGGGGATGCCCGACCCGTTATCGGTGAAATCGACCCGAACCTGCCCGCGCCGCTCGCGCACCCGGATGCTGAGCCGCGGCTGCGGCGCGTCGCAATATTTCCGCGCGTTGGAAATCACGTTGATGAACACCTGCGCCAGCCGCCCCGGATCGGTGGTCACCAGCACATTCTCGGTGGCCGGGTCGCGGTCGATCACGAATTCACGCCCCGGCGCCGAGGCCGAGGCCATCAGCGCGCGGTCAAGCAGCGAGCGGACATTCACCGTCTCATGATCCAGCTGGACCTGACCGTGTTCCAGAACGCTCAGATCCAGAAGGTCGTCGAGCAGGCGCGTCAGGCGGATCGCCTCTTCGTGGATGATGCCCGCGAATTTCAGCCGTGCCTCATCGTCGGTCGCCGCCCCGTCGCGCAGGATCTCCGAAAACGCCCGGATCGAAGTCATCGGCGTGCGCAATTCATGGCTGATCTGCGACAGAAACGCGTCCTTCTGCACCGAAAGCTCCGTCAGCTTCTCATTCGCCTCGCGCAGTTGGCGGGCGGTGCGGGTCAGTTCCTCGGACTTGGCCTCCAGCTGGCTGGAATATTCCATGATCTGCGCGGTTTCGTTCGCGACCGCCATCAGATCCTCGACGGAAACAAGGGCACCCCCCACGATCTGCCCCACCATCGCATGCGCCGTGGCCGACCCGACCGATCCCGCCAACTGACGTTCCAGCCGGCCGAGGAATTCCGGCGTCGTGTCGGGCAAGAGCCCGCCCTTGCCCTGCGCCTCGGCCTCGGCCTGGAAAAACGACTGCGCCGCATCGGGCCCGAGGATACGTTGCGCCATCACCAGAAGGTCTTCGGCCTCTGCGGCGCTCTGGCTCCAGCTTCGGGCGCCGGCATCGAGGTCGAACACGTTCACGAATTGCGCGCCCTGCACCCGTTCGATCGGGCTGGGGAAGGAAAAGATCGACACGAGGAAAAACGCCGTCGCGTTCAACGAGAGGCTCCAGAACATCGCGTGGAGCAGCGGGTCCAGCCCGTCGAGCCCCAGAAGAGCCCGGGGCCGCAGCCAGCCAAGCCCGGCCGGGCCATCGGCAAGCAACGCCGCGGAAAACACCACATCGGGGCCAAAGCTCGGCAGGAAAAGCGTGTAGAGCCACAGCAGGAATCCCACGCCGAGCCCCGCCGCCGCCCCGACCCGCGTCGCCCCACGCCAGAAGATGCCGCCGATCAGCGCCGGCAGGATCTGCGCCAGCCCCAGAAAGGCGATCAGCCCGATGGAGGCCAGCGCCTCTGACCCGCCGGTGATGCGGTAATACGCATAGCCGAGCGCCAGCACCGCCGCGATGGAAACCCGCCGCGCCAGCAGCACGAGCCTGCGCACATCGCCCGCGCCCCCCTGCCGCCGGGCAAGGGAGAGCCAGAGCGGCATCACGATATGGTTCGAGACCATGGTCGAAAGCGCGATGGCCGCCACGATCACCATCGACGTGGCCGAGGAAAACCCGCCCAGGAACGCCAGCATCGCCAGACCGCCGCGATCCAGCGCCAGCGGCAGGGTCAGCACGAAGAGATCCGGGTTCGTGCCCTCTGGCAGCACCTCCAGCCCGACCACCGCGATCGGGATGACGAAAAGGCTCATGAGGAAGAGATAGAGCGGGAAGGCCCAGCTCGCCGTCGCAAGATGCCGTTCGTCCGAGTTCTCGACCACCATCACCTGAAACATGCGCGGCAGCGTCAGGATCGCAGCCCCGGACAGGAAGGTCAGTGCCGCCCAGCGTCCGGGGGCGGGCGACCAGTCCGAGAGGGCCGAGGCCTCGATCCGCCGGGCCATTTCCAGCGGACCGCCGCCGATTGCCCAGACGACGAAAACCCCCACCGCGAGCAGTGCGATGAGCTTGACGACCGCCTCGACCGCGATGGCAATGACCACCCCGTGATGCTGTTCGTTGGAATCGAGGTTGCGCGTCCCAAAGAGGATGGTGAAAAGCGCAAGCCCCCCCGCCACCCAGACCGCCGTCGCGTTCACATCCGCGGGCGCCCATTCCGGCGTTTCCGCCGCGAAGACCGCGAATGACAGGGTGACGGATTGCAGCTGCAGCGCTATATAGGGCGTGATCCCTACCACGGCGAGAACCGTCACGATCACACCCAGCAGGTTCGATTTCCCGTATCGCGCTGAAATCAGGTCGGCGATGGAGGTCACGCGATGGATGCGGCCGATCCGCACCATCTTGCGCAGGACCCACCACCAGCCGACAAAGACGATCGTGGGGCCAAGATAGATCGTCAGGAATTCCAGCCCCGACCGCACCGCATAGCCGACCGCGCCGTAAAAGGTCCAGGCGGTGCAGTAGATCGAGAGCGACAGCGTATAGATCACCGAGGACCGCAACCAGCCGATCCGCGCCGCCTCCGCCCGTCGTTCCACCAGAAAGGCCACGAGGAACAGCAACGCCACATAGGCGAGGCAGACGAGGACAAGGATGTTGAAGGCCACCATCAGGGGGCCCTGCCGCCATCCCCGCGCGCGCCATCGCCACGCGCGCCATCCCCATGCTGGCCGTCGTCATCCACCGGCAGAACCCGCGACAGGATCGCCGCCGCCACGATCAGCACGAACCAGAGCGCGAAGAGATAGATCTTGGTCGCGACGGTGTTGATCGCCCCGGTCGCGGGCAGCCACAACAGCGGCAGCAGCACGAGGCCCGTGGCCAGCAGCGGCAGCAGCCGCGCAAGGTCCATCATCCGCCGCCGCCGGTAATTCTGCCGGGCGAGGTAAAGCGGGCGCCCCGGCAGGCCGGCCGGTGCCATCCTCAGGCCCCCTGCCCCAGAAGCTGGCGGACGGAATCCAGCATCTCGGCATTGGAAAAGGGCTTGGTCATGAACAGGCTCGCGCCGCTGCGTTCGGCCAGATCGCGGTCGCGGCTTTGCCCCTTGGCGGTCAGCATCAGCACCGGCAGGTCCGAAAACCGCGCGTCGGCGCGCAGCGCGGTCAGGATGTCGAACCCGCTCTGGCCCGGCAGCATCACGTCGAGGATGACGAGATCCGGGCCCGCCTGCCGGATTGTCGAAAGCGCCGTCGCCCCGTCGGCATGGGTCGTCACCTCCCACCCTTCACGCGACAGGATGAAGCGCAGCGCCTCCACAATATTCGGTTCGTCCTCGACAAGAAGGACATGCTTCTTCATCTCGCCCCCTGACCGTCCTCCCACGGTTGCACGACTATCGGCAGAATTCTGCCCGCTGTCAAAACCCGAGTTCCGCTGCGTCACCGGAAGTTCGCCCCGCGCCCCGGATCGGCATCCGGTTCGTCGCCCGCCGGTGGACCGGAAGCAGGCATCAGCGACGGTTCCCGCCGTGCCGGGCAGGCCGCGCGCGGGCAGATGCGGCAGCTTGTCCCCACGGGTTGCGCGGGGGCGGCATCCTGGGGCGGCGACGACGGCAGGATCAGCATCATCGCCTCGGCCAGAACGGGGCCGTCAAAGCCCCCCGGATGGGACGGCGCACAGATCGCGTAGCAGAGAAACCGGCGGGGCACGCGGTCCGCCATCTCGATCACCTGCCGCACCGGCGTCATCGGCCGCGCAAGCGCCTGATAAAGCGGCCAGAGCGGACAGGCCCCGCCAAAGCGCGGCAGCCCGAAGCCGTCGAGCGGCTTGCGGAAGGTGAGCGTCCCCGACCCGTCGCAGATCACCAGACCGGCGGCGAGGTCCTGCGCCGGCAGCGCAGCCAGCCGCCGCAGGATCACAGGCAGCCCCACGCCCAGCCTTTGCGACAGCGCGCCCGGATCGGGTCCCAGGTCCGCCAGCGCGGCCCGCAGGCGCGGCAGGGGAACGGCCCTTGCATCCGCGAGATACCGTGCCGCATGGGCCGCGGCCAGAATGCGGGCCGATCCGCTTGCCAGCAGCCGTTCCCCGGCCAGAAACGCCGCAGGCGCAGGCGGATCGGGCCGTTCAAGCGCCGCAAGATGATAATCCGTCCCGGCCAGCCAGCCTTCCACCTCTTCCTGCGGCGAGGCAAGGCCTGCCTCTTCCGCGTCCGAGGCGTCAAGATAGGCCACCAGCGCCTCGGCCCCGGCGGCAAGCCGTTCGGTATCCTCCTGCAGGTTGCGGTGAAAGCGCGCGCGCCATTCGGGTTCCAGATCCTCGGTCCCAGTGATGATCGCGGCAGTGGACCGGACCGAGGTCACGGCCGACAGCACCTCATGCAGCGCCGACGAAAGATGCGGATCATGGGCCATCCGGTCCGTCAGCCGCACCACCGCCCGTTCAAGCGTCCGGATACGCAGATGCTGCGCCGCAAGCAGGGCCGCCCAGCCGGGCAGACGACCGGCGAATTCCTCGATCCGGTCAAGCTCGGGCATCGGCGGCGTCGCGACCGCCGCGGCCGCCCCGCGCAGGCCCTGGATCACGGCCGCCCCCGCCCCTTCGGTCAGGGCAGAGGGGTCGACATCAAGGGCCGTCGCCAGCGCCGACAGATGCGCATCCGTCACCCGGCGGCGGTTATGTTCGATGAGGTTCAGATAGGACGGCGATATCCCGGCGGCGCGGGCCAGTTCCGCCTGCCGCATTCCCAATAGCATCCGCCGTTCGCGGATGCGGCTGCCTGTCAATGCACCGCGTGGCATGGAAATCCCCGGCGCGCCAGATGCGCGCGCCGGGGCAGTTTACAGGCTTTGCAAGCCCAGCCAAGACCTTAGTCGGCCAGCGCCTGTTCGGTGATGTCCAGCGTATAGGCGCCTTCCGGCTCGGCCGAGATCACGGGGTCGGACCCGCCGCCCAAAAGCGTCGCAACCGTGCGTTCATAATCCTCCAGATCCAGAGTGCCGTCGGACCCGGCGGTCAGCTTTGCCACCTCGGTCATCATGCGGATCTGGTGCTGTTCGGTCTGCGCGCCCGTATCGTCATAGTCGAGCACGATCATCGCCGCGTCTTCCGGGTTCTCCTCGGCCCATTTCCAGCCGCGCATGCTGGCGCGGACGAACCGCACGAGGCGGTCTTCGAATTCAGGATCGCTCAGCCGGTCCTCAAGCACGTAAAGCCCGTCTTCCAGCGTCGCGACGCCCTGATCCTCATACTTGAAGGTGATGAGGTCTTCCTCGGCGATGCCCGCGTCGATGACCTGCCAGTATTCGTTATAGGTCATGGTCGAGATGCAATCGGCCTGCCGCTGCAACAGCGGATCGACGTTGAAGCCCTGCCGCAGCACCTCTACCCCGTCCGGCCCGCCTTCGGTCGGGATGCCAAGCGTGCTCATCCAGCTGAGGAACGGGTATTCGTTGCCGAAGAACCAGACGCCTAGCGTGCGGCCAGGAAAATCCTCGGGGCCGGTGATGCCGGTATCGGCAAGGCAGGTCAGCATCATGCCCGACGACTTGAAGGGCTGCGCCACGTTCACGAGCGGCAGGCCGGCCTCGCGCGCGGCCAGGGCGGCGGGCATCCATTCGACGATCACATCGGCCCCGCCCCCTGCCAGAACCTGTGGCGGTGCGATATCGGGGCCGCCGGGGCGGATCGTGACGTTCAGATCCTCTTCCTCATAGAACCCGTTCTCCAGCGCGACGTAGTAGCCCGCGAACTGGGCCTGCGTCACCCATTTGAGCTGAAGCGTGAAGTCGTCGGCCGCCCGGGCCGCGCCCGTCAGAGCGCCGGTCAGCGCCCCAAGGGCCAGTGCACTTGTCATCAGTCTTTTCATTTTTCATACCTCCTGTTGCATCATCCACGGCCCCTTTGCGACGGGTGCCAAAAGGTCACCCGGCGTTCGATCGCCGCGACAATTCCGTAGAATGCCGAACCCGCGGCTGCCGCCACCGCGATCTCAGCCCAGACCATGTCAAGACGCAGCCGCCCGACCTCGGTCGAAATGCGGAAACCCATGCCCCGGATCGGACTGCCGAAAAATTCGGCGACAATCGCCCCGATCAGGGCAAGCGTTGTCGCAATCTTGAGCCCGTTGAAGATGAACGGCATGGCGGCGGGCAGGCGCAGCTTCCACAGCGCCTGCCAGTAGCTGGCGGAATAGGTGTGCATCAGGTCGCGCTGCATCGGGTCGGCGGCGCGCAAGCCCTCGACCGTGTTCACGAGGACCGGAAAGAACACCATCACGGCCACGACCGCCGCCTTGGATTGCCAGTCAAAGCCGAACCACATCACAAGGATGGGTGCGATCCCGATGATCGGCAGCGCCGCGACGAAATTGCCCACCGGCAACAGGCCCCGCGTCAGGAACGGCGAGCGGTCGATCAGGATGGCAAGCAGGGTCGCCGCGCCGCATCCCATCGCATATCCGCTCAGCGCCCCCTTGACGAAGGTCTGCACGAAGTCGACCCAGAGGATCGAGGTGCTGGCCGCAAAGCGTTCTGCAATCGCCGAGGGCGCGGGCAGGATCACCCGCGGGACGGCGGCGCCCGTCACGATGGCCTCCCACAACCACAAGAGGGTCAGGCCAAAGATCAGCGGCGCAGCCAGACGCAAGGCGCGGCCCAGCGACCCCTGCACCCGCAACGCGGCGAGCCGCGCGACCAGCATCCACGCGCCCAGCCAGACGGCGACCACCCCCGCCCAATAGGCCGGCGCGGGCGGCGCCCCCACCAGCGCCAGGGCGCCGAGCAGCAGGAGGAGGCCAAAGACCGGAAGGCCTGCGGCCCCGGGCAGGGCGAAGGCCACGGCGATTGCCGCAAGCAGTGGCGCAAAGCCCGCGACCGGGGCCGCCCCAAGCAGCAGCGCCACGACAAGCGCGGCCGCCATGCCAGCCCGCTGCACAGCGCCGGGGGCGATAAACGCGCGCCTCATCGTGCCATCCCCATGCGGCGCAGCGCCTGCCGCTGGATCAGCCCGATCAGCCCGACCATCAGCCCCGCCAGCACCGCCGCCGCGATCAGGGCCGCCCAGATCTGAACCGTCTGGCCATAGTAGCTGCCCGCCAGCAGACGCGCACCCAGGCCCGCCACCGCCCCGGTCGGAAGCTCACCCACGATGGCCCCCACCAGCGAGGCCGCGATGGCAACCTTGAGCGAGGCAAAGAGATAGGGCATCGAGGACGGCAGCCGCAGCTTGGCAAAGACCTGCGCCCGGCTTGCGTTGTAGGTCTTCATCAGGTCGAGCTGCATGTGATCGGGGGCGCGCAGGCCCTTGACCATCCCGACGACCACGGGAAAGAACGAGAGATAGGCGGAAATGATCGCCTTGGGCAGCAATCCCGTCACCCCGACCGAGTTCAGCACGACGATGATCATCGGCGCGATGGCAAGGATCGGGATCGTCTGGCTGGCGATGGCCCAAGGCATCACCGAAAGATCCATCGCGCGGTTGTGGACGATCCCCACCGCAAGCACGATCCCCAGCCCCGATCCGATCAGGAACCCCAGCAATGTGGCGGAAAGCGTGATCCAGCCGTGATAGATCAGGCTGCGGTTCGACAGCGTCCCCGACTGCACGATCCCGCGACGGGATGTCAGTTCCTCGACCACCGTGGAATTCCAGAGCTCGGCCACCACCTGATGCGGCGCCGGCAGAACGGGCCGGTCCTGCACCATCGTATCGCGCAGGATGTCGGGGAAGGTCACCTCCTGCCCCGCGCGCGCAGCCTGATCCCGTGTCCATTGCGCGTTCATCCAGACAGCGCCCGCATACCAGATCGCAAGGATCGCCAGGACCACCGTCAGGACCGGCAGCACCCTAGTCATGGCCATGCCCCGCCCGCAGACCTTCGCGGACCCGGTGCGCCACCTCGATGAACTGCGGCGTATCGCGGATGTCGAGCGGGCGTTCGCGCGGCAGCGGGCTTTCGATCACGTCGGTGATGCGGCCGGGGCGGGGCGACATGACGACGATCTTCGTGCTCAGATAGACCGCCTCGGGGATCGAATGGGTTACAAAGCCGATCGTCTTGCCGGTGCGCGCCCAAAGCTGCAAAAGCTGCTCGTTCAGGTGGTCGCGCACGATCTCGTCCAGCGCGCCGAAGGGTTCGTCCATCAGCAGGATATCGGCGTCGAAGGCCAGCGCGCGGGCGATGCTGGCGCGCTGCTGCATCCCGCCCGAGAGCTGCCAGGGGAACTTGTTGCCGAAGCCCTCCAGTTCCACCAGTTCAAGAACCCGTTCCACCCGCGCGGCCTGTTCGGCGCGGTCAAAGCCCATGATCTCCAGCGGCAGCCTGATGTTGCCGGCGATGGTGCGCCACGGGTAAAGCCCCGCCGCCTGAAAGACATAGCCATAGGCGCGGGCCTGCCGCGCCGCATCTGGCGTCATCCCGTTGACGGTCAGCGTGCCTTCAGTCGGATGTTCCAGCGCCGCGACCGCGCGCAGGAAGGTCGTCTTGCCACAGCCCGACGGGCCGATGAAGCTCACGAACTCGCCCTTGCCGATCGTCAGGTTCACGTCCTTGAGCGCATGGACCGGGCCGTCATTGGTCTGAAAGGTCAGGCCCAGCGCGTGGGCCTCGATCACAGGCGGTGCCATCAGACGCCGCTGGCCGGGATGCCGCTGCGTTCCACCGGGCGCGGCGCCGTCAGTTCCTTCCACTGGCTGAGCGCGCGGTTGACCGGGCCGTTCGGCGCGCGGGCGATGAACTCGCCGTGGCCTTCCTTGCTGCTCATCGCGCCCTCGGTCACGGCGACATGGCCACGGGTCAGGGTGAAGCGGGGCAGGCCCTTGACCTTTTGGCCCTCGAACACGTTGTAGTCGATGGCGGATTGCTGGCGGCTGGCGCTGATCGTCTTTTCCGCCTGCGGGTCCCAGACGACCAGATCGGCATCGGCCCCTTCCAGCACCGCCCCCTTGCGCGGATACATCCCCATGATCTTGGCGACATTGGTAGAGGTCACGGCGACGAACTCGTTCATCGTGATCCGGCCCGTGTTCACCCCGTGGGTCCAGAGCATGGGCAGCCGATCCTCCAGCCCGCCGGTGCCGTTCGGGATCTTTGTGAAATCGCCTTTGCCGAACCGTTTCTGATCGGTGGTGAAGGCGCAATGATCCGTCGCGACCACCTGAAGCGAGCCTGCCGAAAGCCCGGCCCAAAGGCTGTCCTGGTGCTGCCTGTTGCGGAAGGGCGGCGACATCACGCGGCGGGCGGCGTGGTCCCAGTCGGCGTTGAAATACGCGGTTTCGTCAAGGGTGAGGTGCTGGATCAGCGGCTCTCCATAGACCCGCTTGCCCTGCATCCGGGCGCGACGAATGGCTTCGTGGCTTTCCTCGCAGCTTGTATGGACGACGTAAAGCGGCACGCCCGCCATATCGGCAATCATGATGGCGCGGTTCGTGGCCTCGCCCTCGACCTGCGGCGGACGGGAATAGGCATGGGCCTCGGGTCCGCGGTTGCCCTCGGCCAGAAGGCGGGCGGAAAGCTCTGCCACCACGTCACCGTTTTCGGCATGGACCATCGGCAGCGCGCCCAGTTCGGCGCAGCGGCGGAAGCTCGCGAACAGCTCATCGTCATTGACCATGAGCGCGCCCTTGTAGGCCATGAAATGCTTGAAGCTGGTGATGCCGCGATCCACGACCTCGGCCATCTCGTCAAAGACCTGTTCGCCCCACCAGGTGATCGCCATGTGATAGCTGTAATCGCAATGCGCGCGGGTGGACTTGTTGTGCCACATCGCCAGCGCATCCAGGAGCCCCTGCCCCGGCGACGGCAGCGCGAAGTCGATCACCATCGTCGTGCCACCGGCCAGCGCCGCCCGGGTGCCGCTGTCGAAATCATCGGCGGAATAGGTCCCCATGAAGGGCATTTCCAGATGGGTATGCGGGTCGATCCCGCCGGGCATGACATAGCAACCGGTGGCGTCCAGCACCTTGTCGCCGGAAAGCCCCTGCCCGATCTTCGCGATCCTGCCCCCCTCGACCAGCACATCCGCCTTGTAGGTCAGATCGGCCGTGACGATGGTCCCGTTCTTGATGACTGTGGTCATCGGTCTCTCCCTGTCTTCTGGTGGCGGTTTGCCGCCTTATTCGACGATCCCGGCCGTCTCGACGACGGCGTGGAACAGCACGTTCGCACCGGCCGCGGCCCAGTCCCGTGTGATCTCCTCGGCCTCGTTATGGCTGAGACCGTCCACGCAGGGACACATGACCATAGCCGTGGGCGCGACCCGGTTGATCCAGCAGGCGTCATGCCCGGCGCCGGAAACGATGTCGCGATGGCTGTAGCCCAGCCGGTCCGCCGCCCGACGCAGCGCGTCGACGCATCCGGCGTCAAAAGTCACCGGGTCAAAATGTCCCGCGACCTCGATCTCGATCTGCAGGCCCAGCTCGGCGGCGATCTGCGGCGCCTCGGTCTCCAGCCGCGTTTTCATCCGGTCGAGCTTTGCCTGATCGGGCGAGCGGAAGTCGATGGTAAAGACCGCCTTGCCCGGGATCACGTTGCGGCTGTTCGGATAGACATTGACATGGCCGATGGCCCCCACCGCGTCAGGCTGGTTTTCCATCGCGATGCGGTGGACCAGTTCGGTGATCCGCGCCATGCCGAGGCCTGCGTTCACCCGCATGTGCATCGGCGTCGATCCGGTATGGGCGTCCTTGCCGGTCAGCGTGACCTGCAACCACCAAAGGCCCTGGCCATGGGTAACGATACCGATGTCCTTGCCCTCGGCCTCCAGTATGGGACCCTGTTCGATGTGGAGTTCAAAGAACGCCTTCATCTTGCGGGCGCCGACCTCTTCGTCGCCCTTCCAGCCAATCCGCGCCAGTTCGTCCCCGAACCGCTTGCCATCGGCATCCAAGCGGTCATAGGCCCAGTCCTGCGTATGGATGCCCGCAAAGACGCCCGAGGCGAGCATGGCAGGGGCATAGCGCGTGCCCTCTTCATTCGTCCAGTTGGTGACGACGATCGGGTGACGGGTGCGGATGCCCATGTCATTCAGGCTGCGGATAAGCTCCAGCCCGCCCAGCACGCCCAGCACACCGTCATATTTCCCGCCGGTGGGCTGGGTATCCAGATGGCTGCCGACATAGACCGGCAGCGCGTCGGGGTCAGTGCCCGCGCGCATCGCGAACATGTTGCCCATCTGGTCAAGCCCCATGGAACAGCCCGCATCCTCGCACCAGGACTGGAAAAGGGCGCGCCCCTCGGCATCCGCATCGGTCAGCGTCTGGCGGTTGTTGCCGCCTGCAACGCCCGGGCCGATCCTGGCCATGTCGGAGAGGCTTTGCCACAGGCGGTCGGCATTGATCTTCATGTTCTCGGCGGGTGCCGGCATCTTCATTCTCTCTGTTGGATTTCCGGCAGGCGGTCTTGTGCCGCCCTTTACCGTCGTCTTCTCGTCGTCTTGCCCTCTTCAGGCGAGGGATTTCAGAACGTCGCCCAGCGTTCCGATCAACTGGTCGATATGTTCCTTCTCGATGATCAGCGGCGGCGACATGGCGATGATGTCGCCGGTGGTGCGGATCAGCACGCCCTTTTCATAGCATTCGAGGAAGGCGCTGAAGGCGCGCTTGGTGGGTTCCCCCGCGATGGGTTCGAGTTCCACCGCGCCGATCAGGCCTTCGTTGCGGATGTCGATGACATGCGGCAGGCCCTTGAGCGAATGCAGCGCCTCTTGCCAATAGGGGGCGAGTTCCGCCGCGCGTTCGAACAGCCCTTCTTCCTTGTAGGTTTCCAGCGTGGCGATGCCACAGGCGGCGGCGATAGGGTTGCCGGAATAGGTATAGCCGTGGAACAGCTCGATCATGTGCTCCGGCCCCTGCATGAAGGCGTCATGCACCTCGGCCGTGGTCAGCACCGCGCCCATCGGGATGACGCCGTTCGTGAGGCCCTTGGCCGTCGTCATCATGTCGGGCAGCACGTCGTAATGCTGCGCGGCAAAGGCGCTCCCCAGGCGGCCAAAGCCGGTGATGACCTCATCGAAGATCAAGAGGATGCCGTGCTTTTTCGTGATTGCCCGCAGCTTTTCCAGATAGCCCTTGGGCGGCAGCAGCACGCCGGTCGATCCCGCCATTGGCTCGACGATCACGGCGGCGATGGTTTCCGGGCCGTGCAGCGCGATGATCCGCTCCAGATCGTCGGCCAGATGCGCGCCGTGTTCGGGCTGGCCCTTGGTGAAGGCGTTTTCCGGCAGATGCGTATGCGGCAGATGATCGACACCCGCGAGCATCGTGCCAAAGAACTTGCGGTTGTTGACGATCCCGCCGACGGAAATCCCGCCGAAGTTCACCCCGTGATAGCCGCGCTCACGCCCGATCAGCCGGGTCCGCGTGCCCTCGCCCCGCGCGCGGTGATAGGCGATGGCGAGCTTCAGCGCCGTTTCGACCGACTCCGATCCAGAGTTGGTGTAGAACACATGCTCGATGCCCTTGGGGGCGATGTCGATGATACGGTTGGCAAGCTCGAATGCCTTGGGGTGGCCCATCTGGAAGGCGGGCGCATAGTCAAGCTCTGCCGCCTGCTTCTGGATCGCCTCGACGATCCTTGGGCGCTTGTGACCCGCATTGCAGCACCAGAGACCCGCGGTTCCGTCCAGCACCTGCCGCCCATCCGCGGTGGTGTAAAACATGCCCTCGGCCGCGACGAACATGCGCGGGGCCTTCTTGAACTGACGGTTTGCGGTGAACGGCATCCAGAACGCATTCAGATCGTTCGGGACTACATTGCGATCGAGCGCCATCTGGCGACCCCCTCTGGTTCCGCTGCCGATGCGCCGCCGGCGCGGGTTGCTTTCCATATTTGACCAAATGGTCAAGGTGACGCTAACAGAGCACCGGAACCAGTCAAGGCGAGAGATCGGCGCCCGCCCGGGAGCCCGTTTCCGCTGCCTCAATTTAAGGCATCGCGACGCCGAGACGCAAGAAGTTGTAAGCACCGCTTGAACGGGCGGGAAGGACAGGACTGAAATGGACCATCCCACCCCGGCAGGAGTTCCCATGTCGCCCCGGCCCCGCACACGAATCCAGCGCAAGAACATGCAGGCCATTCTGGACGCCGCGCTCGAGGTCTTTTCGCAGCACGGGTTCCGCGGCGCGACGCTGGACCAGATCGCGGAACAGGCGGGGCTGTCCAAGCCGAACCTGCTTTATTACTTTGCATCGAAAGAGGCGATTCATGTCACGCTGCTGACCGGGCTGATGGACACATGGCTCGATCCGTTGCGCGAACTCGATCCCGCAGGCGACCCGGTCGAAGAGATTCTGGGCTACATCCGCCGCAAGCTGGAGATGAGCCGCGACTTTCCCCGGGAAAGCCGGCTGTTCGCGAATGAGGTTCTTCAGGGGGCGCCGCGGATGCAGGCGGCGATTGTCGAGCAGCTGAAACCGCTGGTCGACCAGAAGGCGGGAACGATCCGCGACTGGATTGCGGCCGGACGGATCGCGGCGCTCGACCCGCATCATCTGATCTTCACGATCTGGGCCACGACCCAGCATTACGCCGATTTCGACATTCAGGTGCGCCTTGTCCTGGGCCAGGACGACCCGATTGCCAGCGCCGAGGCGCACCTGACGACATTCTTCCGCCGGGCCTTGACCCCCGGCGGATAGGGATCACTCGGCCGCGCGGGCCATCGGGTTGTTCGGATGCTGCGTCCAGTCGGCCGCGGCGACCTCGACCACTCGCCCCGTGCGGGGATCGACCGAGCCGGGGACCAGACGCTCCATCGTGATGCAGTCCTCCACCGGGCAGACATTGACGCAAAGGTTGCAGGCGACGCATTCGTCGTCCTTCACCTCGAACACGCGGCCGGGGTTCATGGCGATGGCCTGGTGGCTCGTATCCTCGCAGGCAGCATAGCAGCGGCCACACTTGATGCAGAGATCCTGATCGATCCGCGCCTTGGTGACGTAGTTGAGGTTCAGATACTGCCAGTCGGTCACATTCGGTACCGCGCGGCCGACGACCTCCTGAACCGAGGTGATCCCCTTTTCGTCCATCCACTGCGACAGGCCCGAGATCATCTCCTGCACGACCTTGAAGCCATAGGTCATGGCCGCCGTGCAGACCTGCACATTGCCCGCCCCCAGCGCCATGAACTCGGCCGCGTCACGCCAGGTGGTGACCCCCCCGATGCCCGAGATCGGCAGGCCGTGGGTCTCCGGGCTGCGGGCGATTTCCGCGACCATGTTCAGCGCAATGGGCTTGACCGCAGGCCCGCAGTATCCGCCATGGGTGCCCTTGCCGTCGATCATCGGTTCGGGGCTGAAGCTGTCGAGGTTCACGCCGGTGATCGAGTTGATCGTGTTGATCAGGCTCACCGCATCGGCACCGCCCCGCTTTGCGGCCTCGGCCGGTTTGCGGATATCGGTGATGTTGGGCGTCAGCTTGACGATGCAGGGCATGCGGCTGTGCTGTTTCACCCAGCGCGTCACCATCTCGATATATTCCGGCACCTGCCCGACGGCGCTGCCCATGCCGCGTTCGGCCATGCCATGCGGGCACCCGAAGTTCAGTTCCACCCCGTCCGCGCCGGTATCTTCGACATGCTTCAGGATCGCTTTCCAGCTTTCCTCGTCGCAGGGCACCATGAGGCTGACGATCAGCGCCCGGTCCGGATAGTCGCGCTTGACCGACTTGATCTCGCGCAGGTTCACCTCCAGTGGGCGGTCGGTGATCAGTTCGATGTTGTTGAGGCCCAGAAGCCGCCGGTCCGCGCCCCAGACCGCACCGTAACGGGGGCCGTTGACGTTGACGACGGGCGGGCCTTCGGCGCCCAGCGTCTTCCAGACGACGCCGCCCCAGCCGGCCTCATAGGCGCGGCGGACGTTGTATTCCTTGTCCGTCGGCGGGGCCGAGGCCAGCCAGAACGGGTTCGGTGACTTGATGCCGATGAAATCGGTCGCGAGATTGGCCATGATGCTGGTCTCCCTGATGTCGGATGCGCCCCCGGTTGGCCCGGAGGCCTTTGTGTCAGGCGGTAAGCGCGGCGTGGATGTCCTCGGCGGCGTCGCGGCCTTCGGCCACCGCAGTCACGGTCAGGTCGTCGCCGCCCTGGGCGCAGTCGCCCCCCGCCCAGACGCCCGGCAGGGTCGTGCGGCCCGCGCCGGTTATGGCGATCTTGCCGCCCTCGATCGCAAGCCCCTCGGCCCCGCCTTCCAGCGTCTGGCCGATCGCCTTGAAAAGCTGATCGGCCTTCAGGCGGAAGGTCTCGTTCCCGATGGTCAGCCCTGCGCCGCTGTCATGGGTATAGGCAAATTCGACCTCGCGCACCGCGCCATTGCCGATCACCCGGAGCGGCGCGGCGTTGCAGATGATCCGCACGCCGGTAGACAGGGCATGGTCCTGCTCATGGCGCGACGCGCTCATCCGGTCCTGCCCGCGGCGATAGACAATGGTGACGTTTTCCGCGCCCAGCAGTTTCGACTGCACCGCCACATCGACCGCCGTCATGCCGCCGCCGATCACCACCACGTCACGCCCCACCGGCAGCGCCGACTTGTCATCCGCCTGCCGCAGGGTGGCGATGTAGTCGACGGCGTTGGTGACGGCCTCCTTCTCCTCGCCCTCGACCCGCAGGGCGTTCACCCCGGCAAGGCCCACGCCCAGGAACACCGCGTCGTATTCGGCCCGCAGCGTTTCGAGGCTGATCTCGCGCCCCAGCGCCATGTCGTTCTTCACGACGATCCCGCCAATGGACAAAAGCCACTCGACCTCTTGCTGGGCAAAGTCGTTGGTCGCCTTGTAGGCGGCGATCCCGTATTCGTTAAGACCACCCGGCTTGGGCCGCGCATCGAAGATCGTGACGTCATGGCCCTTCATCGCCAGCCGGTGCGCGGCCGAAAGACCCGCAGGGCCCGCACCCACGACGGCCACACGTTTGCCGGTTGGTGTCGCCCGGGTGAATGGATGGACGCCCCGCGCCATGATCCGGTCGGTCGCATAGCGCTGAAGCCGCCCGATCTCGACCGGCTTGCCCTCGGCGGTCTCACGCACGCAGGCTTCCTCGCACAACTGTTCGGTCGGGCAGACGCGGGCGCACATGCCGCCCAGGATATTCTGGTTCAGGATCGTGCGCGCCGCAGCCTCGGGGGTGCCGGTCGCGATCTGGCGGATGAAAAGAGGGATGTCGATCGTGGTCGGACAGGCCGTCATGCAGGGCGCGTCATGGCAGAAATAGCAGCGGTCCGCGGCGACGAGCGCCTCATGCGGGTCGAGCGGCGGCTCCACATCCTGAAAGTTACGCGCGATCACCTCTGCTGGCAGGCGTCCCGGCACGATGCCCGGGGTCAGCTGGCTGTTGGTCAAATCTCATCTCCCGTTGGCGTTGTTCTTTTGGAAAACGCTGCCACAGGGTCCATTTTTTATCAAACGGTAAATTTTTCAGGGGGCGAAAAATCGAGGCACAGCTGTCAAAGAGACCGCCGTTCCGCAGGCATCTGCCGATTTTTCGGGCGCCTCGGAAATGCCCCCTGGTCGGCCCGGTAGAAAGGATGCTTTTCACCCATGGGCCTCTGACGTATAAGCGGCTCAGCTTGGCACGGCCTGCCCCTGGGGCAGCCCGCCTACCAGACATTTCGAGGACGGCATGACGAAAGACCGCAATACCGCTGACGTGGCCTTCATCCAGGCTCTGGCGGAGCTTCTCAACAAGAACGATCTGACCGAGCTTTCCGTGAAGCGCGAATACGGCGAGAATGACAGCCTGAACGTGCGCGTCTCCAAGCAGACGAATGTGGTGACAACCGTTTCGGCGGCCCCGGCGGCCGCAGTCGCGGCACCCGCCGCCCCCTCGGCGCCCCCCGCCGCACCGGCGCAGGCCGATGCCGATCCGGCGCAGCACCCCGGTGCCGTCACCTCGCCCATGGTCGGCACCGCCTATATGGCGCCCGAACCCGGCGCTGACGCCTTTGTCTCGGTCGGCGCCACTGTCCGCGAAGGTCAGACGCTGATGATCATCGAGGCGATGAAGACCATGAACCACATTCCCGCGCCGCGGTCCGGCACGGTCAAGCGCATCCTCGTCGCCGATGGCAGCCCGGTTGAATACGGCGCGCCCCTGATGATCATCGAATAAGGCAGACAGTATGTTTGACAAGATCCTGATCGCCAATCGCGGCGAGATTGCGCTTCGCGTCATCCGGGCCTGCCGCGAGATGGGGATCAAATCGGTGGCCGTCCATTCGACCGCCGACAGCGATGCAATGCATGTCCGCATGGCGGATGAGGCGATCTGCATCGGCCCCCCGCCCTCGACCGACAGCTATCTGTCCATCCCCGCCATCATCGCCGCCTGCGAGATCACGGGCGCCGAGGCGATCCACCCCGGCTATGGCTTCCTGTCGGAAAACGCCAACTTCGTGCAGATCGTCGAGGATCACGGGATCACCTTCATCGGCCCCACGGCGGAACATATCCGCATGATGGGCGACAAGATCACCGCCAAGGACACGATGAAGGCGCTGGGTGTTCCTTGCGTCCCCGGTTCCGACGGCGGTGTGCCCGACATGGACACCGCGCGCCGCGTGGCGGGGGAAATCGGATATCCGGTCATCATCAAGGCGACGGCCGGCGGCGGTGGCCGCGGCATGAAGCTTGCCAAAGCCGCAGATGAGCTGGAGACCGCCTTCCGCACCGCCCGCGCCGAGGCCAAGGCGGCCTTTGGCAATGACGAGGTCTATATCGAGAAATACCTGGGCCGCCCACGTCACATCGAGATTCAGGTCTTTGGCGACGGCAATGGCGGTGCGGTGCATCTGGGCGAACGGGATTGTTCGCTGCAGCGCCGCCACCAGAAGGTTTTCGAGGAAGCCCCCGGGCCGGCCATCGACGCCGAGACCCGCGCGCGCATCGGCAAGACCTGCGCCGAGGCCATCGCCCGGATCGGCTATCGCGGCGCGGGGACGATCGAGTTCCTCTTTGAGGACGGTGAGTTCTATTTCATCGAGATGAACACCCGCCTTCAGGTGGAGCATCCGGTGACCGAGGCGATCTTTGGCGTCGATCTCGTGCGGGAACAGATCCGTGTGGCCTCCGGCTTGCCGATGTCCTTCGGACAGGAGGATCTGTCGCTGAACGGGCATGCCATTGAGGTGCGGATCAACGCCGAAAAGCTGCCGAACTTCGCGCCCTGCCCCGGCCTCGTGAATGTGTTTCACGCGCCGGGCGGGCTGGGGGTGCGGATGGATTCGGCGCTGTACGGCGGCTACCGGATCCCGCCCTATTACGACAGCCTGATCGGCAAGCTGATCGTCCACGGACGTGACCGCCCAGAGGCACTGGCACGTCTGCGCCGCGCGCTTGGCGAACTGATCGTTGATGGCGTCGATACCACCGTCCCGCTCTTCCACGCGCTGCTGGACGAACCCGACATCCTCGCCGGCGATTACAACATCCACTGGCTGGAAAAGTGGCTGGCCGAGAATATCGGCTGATGAAACCGGTCCGCGTGGCAGGGGTCCCTTCCACGCGGATATCGTCATGATGCGCGTCACCCCCGAACTATTGCTCGGTGCCTATGCGGCAGGGATCTTTCCCATGGCAGACTCGCGCCATTCTGCCGAATTGCACTGGGTCGATCCGCGCCGGCGCGGCATCATTCCGCTGGACGGCTTTCACATCTCCCGCTCGCTGCGGCGCAGCCTTCTGACGCGGCCCCATGACATCCGGATCGACAGCGCCTTTGCCGAGGTCGTGGACGCCTGCGCCGACCGGCCCGACACCTGGATCAACACCTCGATCCGCGAACTTTATCAGGCGCTGCACGAAACCGGCGACGCCCATTCCGTCGAGGTGTGGGAAGGGGGCATGCTTGCCGGTGGGGTCTATGGCGTCCGGCTAGGGGCTGCGTTTTTCGGGGAGAGCATGTTTTCCCGCCGTAGGGACGGCTCAAAGATCGCGCTGGCCTATCTTGTGCATATTTTGCGGTCGGGCGGGTTTGTCCTCTTCGACACCCAGTTCCTGACCCCGCATCTGGCGACCCTCGGCGCCGTCGAAATCCCGCGCAGCGAATATCATCGGCGGCTGGCCTGGGCCTTGCGGCTGCCGTCATCCTTTCCCACGGCCATTCCGGCACCACAGGAACTGCTGTCCGCGCGCGTCAGGGCGTGACGCAGCGCAGCAGCCAAAGATCGTAACGGGAATGATCCAGCGCGCTGAGCGCCGGGCTGTCAGCTATCATCCAGCCCTCGAACACGGGCGAGTCGGGGTAGAGCTGATCCTGAACCACCAGATAGGCATAGGCGTTGGAAGACGGATCTTCCGTCGGATAGCGGCATTCGCGAAGCGAGATCAGCAGGCGCCCCTCGGTCACCTCCTGCCCGGCCGGCACCTCGACGTCGGTCGCCACGCCCGACACCTTGTCGAGCCAACGGAAGACTGCAGCATTCGCCTGCGAGACCTCCTGCGCTGTCGCAGGTGCCGCAACGGTCAATGCGGCAAGCACGGCAAGCCAGCGCATCATCACTCCGGCTGCCACGCCTCATAGTCCTTCTTTGGCTCTGGCGCAGCCCGGCGGATCGAGCCCGGCGGGGCATAGGCTGCCGCGGAGCCCGTGAGGTTTTCCTGATGCGGCTTTTCCCACACCTTGCGCGCAAGCGGACGCTCGGTCGGCGGCTCATTCCAGGTGTGATGCAGCCAGCCATGCCATTCCGGGGAAATCTTGCTCGCCTCGGATTCGCCCTTGTAGATCACCCAGCGGCGGCTGTTATCGGCGTTGCGATAGAAGACGTTGCCGTATTCGTCCTCGCCCACCTTGTTCCCGAAGCGCCAGGTGAAGAACTGCGTCCCCACCGTCTGGCTGTTCCACCAGGTCAGAATGCGCTTCAGGGTTTCCATTCATGCCTCCGGAAAGTGCCGCCAAGATACGGCTCTCATATGGACGAGACGCAGCGAAAGGTCCAGTGAAATGGCCGGATCAGCCCGCCGTCGCGGATTCGCCCTTGCGCTCTGCATAGATCAAGAGCGGCTTCACCTCGGCGGACACAGCCTCCTCGTTAACGACAACCTCTTCGACGCCATCCATACCCGGAAGTTCGAACATGGTATCGAGCAGGATATCCTCCATGATCGAACGCAATCCACGCGCACCGGTCTTGCGCTTGATCGCCCGCTTGGCAATCGCGCGCAGCGCATCGTCGGTGAAGGTCAGACTGACACCCTCGATGTCGAAGAGCCGCTGATACTGCTTGACCAGCGCGTTCTTGGGCTCGGTCAGGATCGTGATCAGTGCCGCCTCATCCAGATCGGTCAGAGTGGCGATGACAGGCAGACGACCGACAAACTCCGGGATCAAGCCGAATTTCAGAAGGTCTTCCGGCTCAAGCTCCTTGAAGAGTTCACCAACTCCGCGGCTGTCCTTGTCTTTCACATCGGCGCCAAAGCCCATGGCGGAGCCTTTGTTGCGCTGCGATATGATCCGCTCCAACCCGGCAAAAGCGCCGCCGCAGATGAACAGGATGTTGGTCGTATCGACTTGCAGGAACTCCTGCTGCGGATGCTTGCGCCCGCCCTGCGGCGGCACAGAGGCCACAGTGCCCTCCATGATCTTCAGCAGGGCCTGCTGAACGCCCTCCCCGCTCACGTCGCGGGTGATCGAGGGGTTGTCGGACTTGCGGGTGATCTTGTCGACCTCGTCGATATAGACGATGCCACGTTGGGCCCGCTCGACATTATACTCGCTCGCTTGCAGCAGCTTGAGGATGATGTTTTCCACGTCCTCGCCAACATAGCCGGCCTCGGTCAGCGTGGTGGCATCCGCCATCGTGAAGGGGACGTCGAGAATACGTGCAAGCGTCTGGGCGAGCAGCGTCTTGCCGCAGCCGGTCGGCCCGATCAGCAGGATGTTCGACTTCGACAGCTCGATATCGCCGGATTTACCCGAGTGGTTCAGCCGCTTGTAATGGTTGTGCACCGCAACCGACAGCACGCGTTTTGCATGGGCCTGACCGATGACGTAATCGTCCAGCACGTTGCAGATGTCGCGCGGCGTGGGCACGCCGTCGGTGGCCTTGAGACCCGAACTCTTGGTCTCTTCACGGATGATATCCATGCAAAGTTCGACGCATTCATCGCAAATGAACACGGTGGGGCCGGCGATCAGCTTTCGGACCTCATGCTGGCTTTTGCCGCAAAAGGAACAGTAGAGAGTGTTCTTGCCGTCGCTGCCGGAATTATTCGCCATGTGTTACCTCTGCGGTTGTCTTTCGCAGTGGGCGGCCCTGGGCCGATCGGTCTGCCCCTCGACTCTAGGACAGCCCCCCATCCTTCACAACGCCAAATTGGTGGCTGCGGCAGTTCCGCCACAGACCCCCATTATCACTTTGACGTGTCTTCCATTTTACCGCGGCTCTCGACGATTTCGTCGATCAGCCCCCAGTCTTTTGCCTTTTCCGCAGTCATGAAGTTGTCACGTTCAAGCGCATCTTCGACTTTCTCAAGCGGTTGGCCAGTATGTTTCACATAGATCTTGTTGAGCCGCTCCTTGAGTTCAAGGATCTCACGCGCATGCAGCGCGATGTCGGTGGCCTGCCCCTGGAACCCGCCGGAGGGCTGATGCACCATGATGCGGCTGTTCGGCAGCGAAAAGCGCATTCCCTTTTCGCCAGCCGCAAGGAGCAGCGATCCCATTGAGGCCGCCTGCCCCACCACCAGCGTCGAAACCTTGGGGCGGATATACTGCATGGTGTCATAAATCGACAGCCCGGAGGTCACGACACCGCCTGGGCTGTTGATATACATCGAGATTTCCTTGGACGGATTCTCGGCCTCAAGGTGCAGAAGCTGCGCGACGATCAGCGACGACATTCCGTCATGCACCGGCCCGGACAGGAAGATAATCCGCTCTTTCAGCAGGCGAGAAAAGATGTCGTAGGCGCGCTCACCGCGGCTGGTCTGTTCGACCACCATTGGGACGAGCGTGTTCATGTAGGTGTCGATCGGATCTCTCATGGGAAGCGCCTGCCTGCTATTGGTGCCGTCTGTCTATCGCCTGATGCTTGACAGAGTCTTAGTGGCGCAGCGAAACCCCTGCAAGGGGCGGGGGTGATAAAGCGTCGCCTGCCTGAGTCAAATCGTGAGAAGGCGGCTTTCCGCGGCTCAGCCAACCAGTGCGGAGTCGGCGATGGTACGGCTTTCCCGGCTCAAACGGGGCGCAAGATCCACAATCCTTGGATTGTGTCATGATTTCAACGCCGTTGTGACGAGGCTGAGCAAGGCGAGTCGCGCAGACGTCCAGCGGAAGGCGCTCCGGAAGGGAGCTTGAAAGGAGGGACCTCGCCCCGCCTCACTCGATTAAGCAGCGGCTTTGTTCAGGTATTGTTCAATGAAGCTGAGCTTCTTCGTCACCCTGTTGAAGATCGCCTGATCGAGCGCGTTCTGCTCCTTGATCCTGGCGATCTGTCCGTTAGTGATCTCGACCTTGTTCTCCGCTGTCTCGCGCGTGGGCCGGGCATGCACCGTCGGCTCAGACTGCGTCCACAGCATCAGGGATAGCGCGCGGAAGCTCACATCATAGCTGTCGAGCGATCCGACGAAGTTGAACCGCTTCATAGCCGCTGTGGCGATCTCGGTCGGATCCCCCTCCCGGACACCGAGCATGAAGAACGCCATCTGATTGCGCGCGGCAGACGAGTGCTCAATGAACGCGTCCAAAGTGGGGAAGTCCTCAATGACTTTCCGCCAATCAGGGTGCTGAGGTGTTCTTGAGTAGCGAAAATCCGAGATGACTCGTTCCACCGGGCTCCTGACGAAGGTGAAGAGGCGGGCGTCAGGAAGCCGCCCCTGAAGCACGTCAATTTCGTCATGCGTGAAGTGGCCCGAGAGGGACCTCAGCGGACGCCCGTCTGACACAGGCTCGACGCTAGCAGCGTGCTGCATCATTTGCTGCCTATAAGGGATGGCGCTCGAGTCATCGACGAACAGGTTCACGTACGGCGACCGATGGCGAGAAAGCTCGGCCGTCAGGGAAGAACCGGCCGTCTTCGGAATGTGCTGGAAAATCCACGGGGTTGTAGAGTCAGTGTTCGCCGAAAGGTACTCATGGACAGTTTCATCGTTGAGTTGACTAAACCGCATTATTATTCTCCCATTCCGGCACAGGACGAATAAACCCGCCCCATGACGAACGCAACACCCGCACCACCCCTAAGAACGATGCGACAGCACAGAAAGTCATGACCAAAGAGCGCGACGGGCTTCCACTTGAGCCTGCATTTCCTGCCTCTTGGCATCAAGCACCTGCTTGACTGTTGAGTAAAGCTCCATGTCGCGCGGATTTAACGATTCGATGCGTTCTCTCAGGCTTCGATCCATCTCGACGACGTTATCAGTCTGGGGTTTGGTGACGTTGGCCCGTGCCCCCATGCGTCTCGGGCAGCCATTGATAGATGAGAAGAAGAGGAAATCGCTTTCGATGCTCTCGAGCAATCCCACAAAGGTGTAGGAATCGAACACGCTACGAACGGAGGTCGAGACCGCATCTTTCTTTCCCGTCAAGAACTTCCACATTTTATTCTGAGCTTCGGGGCTTTCGATGTAGTGCTCCAACGAAGGAAACCGCTTCTGAAAAACCTCATGAGACGGGTGCTTAGGCGTCTTTGCGTAGCGATAGTCGGATACCACGCGGTCCACCGGATCTCGCAAGAAGGTGAATAGCTTTGCGTTGGGAAAACCTTCCTGTATCCGAAGGATGTGAGGCCAGCGCAGGTGGCCCGAGGCCGATCTAAAGCTCGTAGACGAACTGTCCCGCAAAAACACTTCAACGGCCTGCATCAACTGAGCGTTTCGGTCCTCAGCTTGCCCCGGGACCTCCTCTGCGCAGATGTTACGGTATGGCGGCAAGATAATTCTTAACTCCCGGGTCAAAGACGAGCCCGCGGTCTTCGGGATGTGATGAAAGATCCATAGGCCACCGGAAGCCCGGAGCCGATTGCAGTAAGCCTCAACCGGCAACCGCTTAAAATCACTGAAACTCGTCATTGTCGCTCCAATTGCTATGGCGTCTGCCGGTACATCTCCGTCATCGCCTCAGCTACAACATCAGCCCTCATGCCGCCCTAGACCGACTAGAAGCGAAGCACGATCCGGAAAATTTAGCACAACACCTGTAGAAACCAGAGATCTAAGCGCGTCAAGACGCTCATGCGCATGTACCACAGCAAAGCGCGACCCATGCCGCCGTAGTAAATTCACTTGACTCCATTGGACCCCCGGCCCAAGCTGTTCCTTAGGACGAGGCCACAGGATCACGAGGATAAGATGACCGACGTTAGCCCTTCTACGGCTGGGGACGAAGAGTCTGGTGAGCAGATCAGAGAATTGATGCTTTTCGTTGGGCGATTGAGCGGAAACCTCGACAAGCTCTTACGGAAGCAAGATCCAGCGTTAACGATGTCGCAGTGGCTGCTGCTTGAGACTTTAGCGGCGGAAGGTCCATCAAGGCCATTCGCAGTTGCTCGAAAGATGGGCATTACGCGGCAAGCGATAGCCCAGTCAGTTAGAAAACTTGCGGCAGCGGAGTTGATCTCAATTGACGAATCTGACGAAGCCTCCCGCGCGATGATAATCTCCTCGACTGACACGGGCTTGGCCGCAGTCCAAGCAATTGAGGAGCAGCTCATATCCTTGGTTCTTGCGAAGAACCCCAAGAAGCGTTCAGCAGCTGCCGCTAAAGCTCTTCCCCAACTGAAGCTGCTGGCGCCTGCTTTCGAGGCTCGGCGTCAGAACGCATCTACTCCCTCAGACCGTGATTTGGAGAGCTAGCGTCACGTGCTTCGCAACACGTGACTTATAAAAGTAAAAGGAGATGCCTTTGAGAAGTGTCTTGGTAGTAGGTGCTGGCTTTGCTGGCGCTGTGTTTGCGCGAACACTTGCGGAAGCCGGATATCACATAACGGTTATAGACAAGCGACATCATATCGCAGGTAACGCATATGATGAGGTTGACGCCACCGGCACTCGAGTGCACGTTTACGGTCCGCACTTGTTCCATACATCGAACATGGGAGTCGTTAAGTGGCTGTCTCGCTTCACAGAGTGGCTTCCCTATCGACATTTCGTTGACGCCCTTTTGCCATCCGGTCAGCTGGCCCCTCTTCCGATCAACAAGACAACATTAGAACGATTTTTTAATGTGTCACTGGACGGGGAAGGTTCGGTGAACAATCTATTGGCCGCGCAAGCAGTCGGAATCTCAAATCCCGCAAATGCGGCGGAATACCTAAATAGCCGCCTCGGGCGCGAGTTGACCGACACTTTCTTTCGCCCGTATACGAAAAAGATGTGGGATCTGGACCTGGAAGATCTTGACGCAAGCGTAGTGAAACGTATTCCGCTCAGAGCAGACGATAACAGAGATTATTTCCCAGACGACACGTTTCAAGGCCTTCCTGCGGACGGCTACACGGAACTGTTCCGGCGCATATTCGACCACCCCTCCATTGAGGTCCATCTCAATGAGTCATTCGATAGGTCGCGAGAGCAATTTTATGACTACACCTTTAACTCGATGCCTATTGATGAATACTTCGGCTTTTGCGAAGGAGACCTTCCTTACCGCTCGATCAAGTTTCACACCCGGATCCAAGACGTTGGTGATGAAACAGGTGCATCCGTACTAAACTTCACAGATTCCGGACCGTACACACGGGAGACCTACTGGCGCCGTCTACCAGGTCACGCTGTGAAGCCGAGCTCTGTTCAGCCCGTTACTCGGGAGGAGCCATGCGATTACAGAGATAACAACTTCGAACGTTACTACCCTGTAAAGCGGTCAGACGGTGCCTCCACACTGCTCTATGACAAATATAAAGCGCTCGCAATGGAGATTGAAGGTCGCACTGCATTTATCGGGAGATGTGGCACTTACCAATATCTCGACATGCACCAAGTAATCAATCAATCGCTTCAGAAGGCCAACAAGTGGCTTATGGAGCGAGGAGAAAAGGTAGAGGCTAATGTCAACTAAGTTGCGCCTGCTAATCAGAACCCACTACATTGATCCTCGTATCGACTTTCTCTACGAGAAATGGAGCGGTGTACTGCCAGGGAGAGTAGGTCTGCTCTTGGATGAAACAAATCAAACTATTGATACGAATTACCAGAAGGTTAGCTTTAACCTCAATAAACTGTCCGAGGATGGGCTACCAGCTAAACCTGAGGGCAAGGCAGCATGGTATTGCGGTGACTATACAATGGCCGCCGTCGCCTCCACCATGGAAGATGACGAGTTTTGTTACGTTGTGGAAAACGACGTTGTTCCAAGCGTTCAAGATCCTGCCGCTTGGAAAGCGAAACTTGAAGAGATGTCGAAGCATGAACTTGTGGTGGCGAATTACAAGACCAGGGGGAGACGTTGGAAGTGGCGCCAGAATCTCGAGAAAATTTACGGAAATGAAGACATTTATGGCGCTCTTATCATTTTCCTCGGCTTTTCAAAAGCAACTGCGGAGTTTATGACCAAGAGACGAGTTGAAATTTCAAACTCCGGCGTCGACCAGTGGCCTCATTGCGAAGCCTTCGTCGGGACAGAAGCGGCGCTCGCCGGTCTAGATGTAGGTGACGTATTTAACTATTTCCCGCAGCTTTCGGAGACTTTCTCAACTTCGCGACCTTATATGTTTTTCGATGTCGCGAATCATGACATGGGGAACACCATGTATCATCCGGCAGTTGACCGCCAAAAATACCTGGTAAAGATGCGCACCATGATTGCGAACAAGGTTCCGGGGCCGATGCTAGGCCAATACCTAGACGCACTTGGCCCTCTAGATGAAGCAGAAAGAAAAACCCTCGATAGCTTTTCGAAGCGACGTCGCGGTGTTGCTGGTCTCGCGGACCTACTTGAGTAACTGGTTTCTTTGCGTCAAACACTGAAGCAATCGGCGCCACAGATAGGGCGCCGATTAATTTTAGGAGTATAGTGAAATCAGGGGCTTAATAACGTCGACCTTCAAGTCGTGATTTGTTCTTTCATCGATCTGAGGCGGTCGAATATTTTCGACTTTCACCTCCGAATTCTGCTCAAGGTGCTGCGAAAAATATTGCCAATTAGAACCAAGCGCCATTACAGAATTGTGCTTGGCGCTATAGTAGCTACCTCCATCGTGCAAAACCAGACCCTTCGCGCCAAGCCTAGAGGCGAGAAGGTGAAAATGGAAGCGGCTAGTTATGCAGATGTCACCACTTCTAAAAGGCAGTCCGTTTTGCATGAGATTATGACGAGATATGACGGGCAGAGACACACCGTTCCTACTGAGGAACCCATGCATGCCGCTATCCGACTTGTCGAAAAACTTCACGTAGATCACTTCAAGTTCCAGCTCGGCGGCAGCTCCTATAAAATCTCGCAGTGGACCGAGGATCCTGCGCTGAATCGGGCCTAGGGTCAGGACCCATTGATTGGCTTGATGTCGCCGCCCCTGCGTGATTCAAGCGCTCCGCGCTGACGGGGGGCATGATGAGCAATCTTTTCTGGCTGACGGACGAGCAGATGGAGCGGCTGAA